>NZ_JBFUIV010000013.1:0-155836 GCF_056401715.1 Bacillus sp. P4_E1 | reverse complement strand
ATCTGAGGAAGTGACAGAAGAAGTTGTGGAATTAGAAGAAACTAAGGAAGCGACAGAAGAAGTTGTGGAATTAGAAGAAACTGAGGAAGCAATAGAAGAAGTTGCAGAATTAGAGGAAGCTGAGGAAGCAGCAGAAGAAGTTGTAGAATTAGAGRAAKCTGAGGAAGCRRCAGAAGAAGTTGTRGAATTAGAGRAAKCTGAGGAAGCGACAGAAGAAGTTGTGGAATTAGAAGAAACTAAGGAAGCRRCAGAAGAAGTTGTGGAATTAGAGAAATCTGAGGAAGTGACAGAAGAAGTTGTGGAATTAGARGAARCTRAGGAAGCGACAGAAGAAGTTGTGGAATTAGARGAARCTGAGGAAGCRACAGAAGAAGTTACGGAGTTAGAGGGTACTAAGGAAGAAGAACCAACTTCTCAAGAAACAGTAATTGAAGAAACGATGAATACAGATTTAGTGGAAAATACACCAGTTGCAGAGCAACCAGTGATTTCTCAACAAGAAACAATTACGTTCAAGGAAGAAAGTGAAGTATTCGTACCAGTTTCAGAAACGGATGAGCAAACAAAGAAAGATGTTCAAAACTTTGCGAACGTTTTAGTTGAAGAAGCGGAAGAAAAGAAGCAAGTTGCTGAAGAACAGCCTGCTTTACAAATAGAAGAACCGAAACGTGAGAAAAAACGTCATGTCCCATTTAATGTTGTCATGTTAAAGCAGGATAGAAAGAAATTAATGGAAAGACATGCGGCAAGAACGAACGTAATGCAATCAACTGTCAGTGAACGAGTGGAAGAAAAGCCAATGCAGCAAGTGGTAGTAGAACCACAAGCAGAAGAAAAGTCAATGCAGCAAGTGGTAGTAGAACCACAAGCAGAAGAAAAGCCAATGCAGCAAATGGTAGTAGACCCGCAAGTGGAAGAAAGTCCAGTGCAGCAAGTGGTAGTAGATCCGCAAGTGGAAGAAAGTCCAGTGCAGCAAGTGGTAGTAGAAGCCCAAGTGGAAGAAAAACCGATGCCGCAAGTGGTAGTGGAACCGCAAGTGGAAGAAAAACCGATGCAACAAGTAGTGGTGGCTGGACAAGTACAAGAGCCAATTTCAAGTACGGAAGTACAAGAGAAAGCATATGTTGTAAATCAAAAAGAGAACGATATGCGCAACGTACTACAAGCGCCACCGAAGTATGAACTTCCGCCATTAACGTTGTTGTCAATTCCACAGCAGGCAGCATTAGATAATACGGAGTGGCTAGAAGAACAGGAAGAATTATTAAATACGACATTTAATAATTTCCATGTTGGAGCACATGTTATTAATGTGTCACAAGGGCCGGCGGTAACTCGTTTTGAAGTACAACCAGACCCAGGTGTGAAAGTAAATAAAATTACAAATTTAAGTGATGATATTAAGTTAAGTTTAGCTGCGAAAGATATTCGAATTGAAGCGCCAATTCCAGGGAAGAGTGCAATTGGAATTGAAGTTCCAAACAAGGAAAGTAAGCCAGTATTCCTGCGTGAAATTTTAAGAAGTCCTGTATTTACAAAGAGTGAATCACCGCTTACAGTTGCGCTGGGGCTTGATATTTCCGGTGATCCAATTGTAACGGATATTCGAAAAATGCCACATGGACTTATTGCGGGTGCAACTGGTTCAGGGAAAAGTGTGTGCATTAACGCGATTTTAACGAGCATTTTATATAAAGCGAAGCCGCATGAAGTGAAGTTGATACTAATTGATCCGAAGATGGTTGAGCTTGCACCATACAATTCTGTTCCACATCTTGTAGCACCTGTTATTACTGACGTAAAAGCAGCTACAGCTGCGTTAAAGTGGGCGGTTGAAGAGATGGAACGTCGTTATGAATTGTTTGCTCATGCTGGTGCTCGTGATTTAACTCGTTACAATACGATTGTAAGTGGTAGAGAAATCCCAGGTGAGACATTACCTTATATTGTAATTGTCATTGACGAGTTAGCGGACTTAATGATGGTTGCTCCTGGTGATGTTGAGGAAGCGATTTGTCGTATTGCACAAAAAGCGCGTGCTTGTGGTATTCACTTATTAGTTGCGACGCAGCGTCCATCTGTAGACGTTATTACAGGTTTAATTAAATCAAACATTCCAACGCGTATTGCGTTTACAGTATCATCTCAAGTTGATTCGCGTACGATTATCGATATTGGGGGCGCGGAGAAGTTACTTGGTCGTGGTGATATGCTATTTTTAGGAAACGGCACATCTAAACCAGTTCGTGTACAAGGTGTATACGTATCAGATGATGAGATTGAAAGAACAGTTGATCATGTGAAAAAGCAAATGAAGCCAAACTACTTATTTAAGCAAGAGGATTTATTAGCAAAATCAGAGCAGAGTGAGTCTGAAGATGAACTATTTTTTGATGCATGTCAATTTGTTGTAGAGCAAGGGGGAGCGTCCACATCTTCTGTACAGAGAAAATTCCGCATAGGTTATAATCGCGCGGCACGTCTAATTGAAGAGATGGAGTCGCAAGGGATTATTTCTGAAGGAAGAGGAACGAAACCGAGAGATGTCCTTATTTCTGAGGATGAATTCGCTGCTATGCAGGAAACAAATGTATAGGAAACGGTTTTGCTGTATACTAATAGAAAATGTTGGATAGTAAAGTAGGGAGTAAAGCGACATGAAAGAAATTGAATTAAAATTAAAAGGTGAAATAAATCGACTAACAAATAAAACATTTAAATTTGATGAACGTGTTGGAGAAGGCTGGTTCTCTGCTGTTTACTTTTTAAAAACTAGAGAAATCATTGAAGAATTTCGCCCGAAAAGTGTTGTAACAATGCAGTTTTTTCAAAAAGAACATGCAGTTCTTTGCGGAGCAGATGAGGTAATCGCATTGCTACAAACATTTGCCAAAAATCCTGAGGAATTAGAAATTCATTCTTTAAAGGATGGCGATAATATTAGTCCGTTTGAAACAGTTTTAACAATTCATGGTCCTTATGAATACTTCGGCTTTTTAGAAGGTGTAATTGATGGGATTTTAGCTCGTCGTACATCAGTTGCGACAAACGTATATAACGTTGTCCAAGCTGCACGTAGTGTAGATAAAGAAAAACCGGTTATTTTCATGGGAGATCGTGACGATCATTATACGCAACAAGCTGGTGACGGCTATGCGGCATACATCGGAGGTATGAGCGCGCAAGCGACGCATGCAATGAATGAATGGTGGGGCAGAAGTGGTATGGGGACGATGCCTCATGCTTTAATTCAAATGTTTAATGGTGATGTTGTTGAAGCTGCAAAGGCATATCATAAAAAATTCCCAGAAGATGAATTAGTCGTACTAATTGATTATAACAATGATGTCATTACAGATGCACTTCGCGTAGCGCGTGAATTTGGATCAACATTAAAAGGTGTACGTGTCGATACGTCTCGCACAATGATTGATCAATACTTCATTCGTCACCCAGAAGTACTTGGAACATTCGATCCACGTGGTGTAAATCCATCACTTGTATTTGCACTTCGTAAGGCTCTTGATGAGGAAGGGTTCCAACATGTAGATATCGTTGTAACTGGTGGGTTTGATGAGAAGCGTATTCGTGAATTTGAAGCTCAAAATGTTCCTGTCGATATATACGGAGTAGGAAGTAGCTTATTAAAAATGAATATTGGTTTTACTGGTGATAACGTAGAATTAAATGGAAAACCAGAAGCAAAAGCTGGTCGTAAATACCGTCCAAATTCACGTCTAGAGCGTGTTCAATTAGAAACAAAAGAAGATATGTAAAAGCGAGAAAAACTGATAGGTGATTGACCCTATCAGTTTTTCTGTTATCATAGTATAGCGGCTTGTTTTTTGCTATAATAAATGTGTTATGGACATAAAAGAAGTACGTACGAGTTTATCACTGATAAGTGAATATAAAAAGAAATTCACTGCATCAGAAATGTATGATGATTACCAAAATAAGAAAAGATTCATATACTGTCTTATAGATAGGCCGTTGTATTAGTTCGAAATGTTGGAGGTTCTTTAAGATGACAGTTTACCATTTTGTAGGAATTAAAGGAACAGGAATGAGTTCATTAGCACAAATTCTTCATGACATGAAGCATACTGTTCAAGGGTCTGATTATGAAAAGCGTTTCTTTACACAAACAGCATTGGAAAAGCGTGGTATTTCCATCCTTCCTTTTGATAAGAATAATATTAAAGAAGGACAAGTGATTATCGCAGGAAATGCATTTCCTGATACGCATGAAGAAATCGTAGCAGCAAAAGAATTAAATATCCCAGTACATCGTTACCATCACTTCTTAGGTGATCTTATGAATCAGTACACAAGTGTTGCTGTAACTGGTGCACATGGAAAAACATCAACAACTGGTTTGTTAGCCCATGTAATGCAAGGCGCACACCCAACATCATACCTTATTGGAGATGGAACGGGGCATGGGGTAGAAAATAGTAAGTATTTTGTATTTGAAGCTTGTGAGTATCGTCGTCATTTCTTGTCTTACTATCCAGACTATGCAATCATGACAAATATCGATTTCGATCACCCAGATTACTTTGCAGACATCAATGATGTATTTAATGCATTCCAAGAGATGGCATTGCAAGTGAAAAAAGGTATTATTGCATGTGGTGATGATGAAGAACTTCAAAAAGTTCAAGCGAAAGTACCTGTTATTTTCTATGGATTTGGAGAAGATAATGATTTCCAAGCACGTAACATTCAAAAGAGAACTGATGGTACTATATTCGATGTATTCGTTCGTAATACGTATTATGACACGTTCAAAATTACAGGATACGGCGATCACAGCGTATTAAATGCATTAGCAGTAATCGCGCTTTGCCATTATGAAAACGTTGATGTAGAAGCAGTTAAGCATCAGCTAACAACTTTTGAAGGCGTAAAACGTCGCTTTAATGAAAAGCCAATGGGAGAACAAGTTATCATTGATGACTATGCACACCATCCGACAGAAATTAATGCAACGATTGAAGCAGCACGTCAAAAACATCCAGAGCGTGAAGTTGTCGCTGTATTCCAACCACATACATTCTCACGTACAGAGAAATTTTTAGATGAGTTCGCGGAAAGCTTAAGTAAAGCTGACCAAGTATACTTATGTGATATTTTCGGATCAGCACGTGAAAACAAAGGTGAATTAACAATTGAAGATCTGCAAAAACGTATCGATGGCGCAGAACTAATTACAGATACAACAACGGATGTGTTAAAGAAACATAAAAACGGCGTTCTTATTTTCATGGGCGCAGGTGACATCCAAAAATTCGAAGCAGCTTACGTAAAAGAAGTTCAAGTTGCAGAGAAGTAAGAAAAAAGACGCATAGCTGTGGCTGTGCGTCTTTTTTGTTGTGTTCGATATCTTTTAAAAAGCGTTGATATGTTGGTATTGTTCATTTTTTTTGTATAGTTGTTTTAATAAGAATATATATAGTGAACTAAAAAGTACATATCCAATTAAATAATAGAATGAAAACATATCGAATTGTTTTGTTATCATAATTCGAATCGCGAAAAAGGTGAATGGAAGAGCGATTAACAGTCTTGAACTGATGAAAATAATTGTTTTAAAGTATTTTAATAAATCTGTATTCCATTGATTTTCTCTACAGATAAACCAAATGTTGCTTGCAATAAATGCTAGTACAAATGGTAAATTAGATGAAATATTGATGAAACCTAATACGATAGGAACTGATAGAGCACCCAGTGGACCGATAGATAGACCGGAATAATATTTAATAAATGTATTTGTAGATTGCTGTGCATCTTGAATAACATCTGTATATTCTACTGTAATTTCCTTTGCTAATTCTTTTGGAGGAAGAAATTCTTCAATCACTTGTGAAGGAATGCTTGCTGATGGTATCCCTTCACTTTCTTTACTTAATGCATTTTCATATAAATCGGATTTGATTTCTAGCACATGTTGTTCTCTTGCTGACGTAGGTAAGTTCATTAAACCTTTATGAAGATCGTGTAAGAAAGAAACAATGAGTTCATTTGAAAAGAATTGTTCCTTGTTCATTTTTTATCCTCTCCTTTAGCTAGTAACATTAGAGCTTGGTATACTGCATCATAATCATGTAAGCGACTATTTAAAATTTCTCTCCCTTCGTCTGTAATGCGATAGTATTTTCTTTTTGGCCCATCACCGGACTCTTCCCAATAGGAAACAGCCCAATTGTTTTTCGTGATTCGATTTAATATAGGGTATATCGAACCGTTCGGGATATGAAACACAGGGATATCTTGTAAGGCACTTGTAATTTCGTATCCATACATAGGTTGTTTGCTTATTAAAGACAAAATAGCGAGATCAAAAATACCTTTACGTAATTGAATTATAAAATTATCATTTTTTTCCATACTTTAACTATATATGATTCATATCTAGATATCAATCATATATAGTGATTGTTCTTATATAAAACCGAAAAAGTGCGAATGTTTAACCTTTTTTCACCTATAAGTGTTAGAATAATAGGAAAATTAAAAGGGGCTAAAAAAACATGTTCACACTCCGAGTAGATGACGAAATCGAATTACAGTTATTAGAGAAGCATCATAAAGAGGAACTATATCAATTAATAGACCAAAACCGTAATCATTTACGAAGATGGCTTCCTTGGGTAGATGGGACGAAATCTGCTGGTGCGTATGATGAAATTTGTCCGATGTGGTTAAAGAAGTTTGCAGAGGGAGACGGTTTTGAAAGTGGCATACGTTATAAAGGAAAGCTCGTTGGGATGGTAGGCATTCATCCGGTAAGTTGGGGGAAGAAAGCGGCAAGTCTCGGATATTACCTTGCAGAAGATGCTGGTGGGACAGGTATTATGACGCGTAGCGTGAAAGCTGTACTTCACTATGCATTTGAGAATTTAAAATTAAATAAAATAGAAATTAGATGCGGTGTTGAAAACGTGAAAAGCCGAGCTATTCCAGAGCGTTTAGGTTTTAAGTTAGATGGTATTTTAAGAGATGAAGAATGGTTATATGATCATTTTCACGATATCGCTGTATATAGTTTACTAGCTTCAGAGTGGAAGGAGATTCGATGAACGAGAAGTTACGCATTATTCCGTATGAAAGTACGTTTCAAGATGAAGTAGTAGATCTTATCGTTCATATTCAGCGAAAAGAGTACAATGTCCCTATTACGAAAGAAGAGCAGCCGGACTTACTTGAAATAGAAATGTTCTATCAAAGGGACAACGGAAATTTTTGGGTAGCAACTTATGATGGGAAAGTAGTTGGAACGATAGCTTTATTAGATATTGGGAAGCATCAAGTAGCGCTAAGAAAAATGTTCGTGAAGAAAGAGTTCCGCGGAAAAGAATGGGGCGCATCATATATGCTACTTCAAACGGCAATTTCTTGGGCGAAAGAAAAGAACTTGAAAGACATTTATTTAGGAACAACAGTTAAATTTTTAGCAGCGCATCGCTTTTATGAAAAGAATAATTTCCAAAGTGTGAGTATAGACGAGTTGCCAAAAAGTTTTCCAGTGTTACAGGTGGATAAGAAATTCTATAGATATATTGTTTAAGAAGGTCATGTAGAAATGGCCTTTTTTTATGAACTAAAATGGAAAAAGTGGTATAATTTGGGGTAGGGGGTGCGTGTATGAACATTCCGATTCAAAGAAGTAAATCGGTAGTAATTTTCGTTTGTCTCACGTTAGCTTTTATGTTTGTATATCCACTTGTCATGATCCTCACAAATAAAGAGCAGTGGATGTCAGCGTTAATTGGAATGGGTTTATGTTTCCTTGTAAATGTACCACTCGTTTGGGAAGTATTTATTAAAAAGCATAAAGTAGAAAATGGTGTATTAAAGTACGGCATTTTAAATGACGATATCGTATTGAAAGAGATAAGAATCATTCGTCAAGTGGGAAAATCTCTTGAAATTACGACGAATGCATACAAAGTACATATGGTTGCGATGCCGCAAGATATGAATGAATTTTTCGCGCTTATCGAGAAAGAGAACCCAAATGTGAAAATAGCAATGGTAGGTAAGAAATGAAATATGTAAAACCTTTATTCTGTTTAGAAATTTTGTTTGTGCTTGTTGGTTGCACTAGAGTATATATTAAATGGGATCTGCCCTTATATGTACCAATATTAATAGGTACCATCGTAGTTGCGCTTTTATTTTATTTTCATTTCCAGCAAACAAAAAGCGAGGAAAGTAGCTCGATATAGAGTGGAAATAATAACAAAACGCTCGGATACAATTCCGAGCGTTTTTCATTATTTTAAGTTCTCTGGGTTTAAAGCTTCTAGTTCAGTTACAACGAAGCGTCCGTCTTTACGGATTAATACGTCGTCGAAGTAAATTTCACCGCCGCCGTATTCAGGGCGCTGAATGCATACTAAATCCCAGTGAATGTTAGAGTTGTTGCCGTTCCATGCATCATCATAAGCTTGTCCAGGTGTGAAGTGGAAGCTGCCATCGATTTTTTCATCGAATAGAATGTCACCCATTGGATGTAAGATGTATGGGTTTACGCCGATTGCGAACTCACCAACGTAGCGTGCGCCTTCGTCCGTATCGAAGATTTTGTTAATGCGCTCTGAATCGTTTGCAGTTGCGTCAACGATTTGGCCATTCTCAAATTTAAGTTGTACATTTTCAAATGTATAACCGTTGTAAGGAGATGGTGTGTTGTAAGAAACTGTACCGTTAACAGAATCGCGAACTGGTGCAGAGTATACTTCACCATCTGGAATGTTTAAATGACCCGAGCATTTAATAGCTGGAATGTCTTTAATAGAGAATGTTAAGTCAGTTCCAGGGCCAGTTAAGCGAACCTTATCTGTTTTATTCATTAATGTAACAAGGCTATCCATCGCCTTATCCATTTTACCGTAGTCTAAGTTACAAACTTCGAAGTAGAAGTCTTCGAAAGCTTCTGTGCTCATTTTAGCAAGCTGCGCCATAGAAGCATTTGGGTAGCGAAGAACAACCCAGCGTGTTTTCGGAACACGGATGTCTCTATGAACTTTTTTGCCAACTGTTTGGCCGTGAACTTTCATACGTTCACTTGGAACGTCAGCTTGTTCGTTAATGTTATCACCAGAGCGAAGGCCAATGTAAGCATCCATATCTTTCATTACACTAGCTTCATATGCAGCGATTTGTTCGAAATGTTCTTCAGTAGCACCCATTAATAAAGAGCGATCTACTTGATGATCTTTTAAAGAAACGAATGGGAAACCACCAGCTGCATATGCTTCTTTTACAAGTGCAGTTACAAGTTCTTTTTGTAAGCCAAAGTTTTCAATTAATACTTTTTCGCCTTTTTGTAAACGAATAGAGTAGTTAATTAAATTGTATGCTAACTTTTCAATGCGTGGATCTTTCATATGTAAAGCCTCCCTACTAATTATGTATCCTCTCCTATTGTAACCTACTTAGTGGAATTTGTTGAATCATTTATGTTAAAGTTAACGAATAAGTATGAAAATTCTAATGAAAAGATAGGGATTAGAATGAAACGGAAAATGATTGTATAATGGGAGAAAGTATGAAAAAGATAAAGGAAGTGATGAAATGCAAGTTCTTCTATATGTAAGTGCGGCTATTATCGCGGTTGCTTTCGCAGTATTAGTAGTGTATGTATGCAGAACGTTGTTATCGGTTCAGAAGACGTTAGAAAACGTTGCGAGCACGTTAGAAGGTTTAGAAAAGCAAATGCAAGGAATAAGCGTAGAGACGGAGCAATTATTACATAAGACAAATGCGTTAGCTGATGATATTCAACAGAAGTCACAGTCGCTAAATAAAGTAGTAGAAGGTGTGGATGGAATCGGAACGACGATCCACTCTTTAAATACGAAGCTTCGCAACGTTTCAGAGTCTGTTACGGACGAAATTGAAAATAATGCAGATAAAGTGGCACAAGTTGTACAGTGGAGCAGCGCAGCAATTGAAGTGTATAATCATTACCGTACTACGAGACAAGAGAAAAAGATTGAAAAAGAAGAGCGTAAACTTGAGAAAGCTGAGCAGAAGGCTGAAAAGAGAGAGAAGCGCTCTAGACTTCGCATGAGAGGTGAGTAATGATGAGTATGATGAAGATTGAAACGATTGAAGAACTTGAAGCGTTAGTAGAAAAGAACGAGCCTTACGTTCTTTTTAAACATAGTACGACATGTCCAATTAGTCACGGGGCATATACAGAGTTTCAAGCGTATTGCGGTGAAGAAAGAGAAGTGCCAGCATATTACTTATACGTACAAGAGGCGAGAGATGTTTCGAACCATGTTGCAGAGCAGTACAGCATTAAGCATGAATCTCCGCAAGTGTTATACATAAAAGATGGAATGGTAGTATGGCATACATCGCACTGGAATATTAAAAAAGAAGCTTTAGAAGAGAATGTAAAATAGGGAGAGGCAAGCGAAGGGCTTGCTTCTTTTTTATTTTGTTGCAATATATTTAATGGTACACTAGAGATACTTTAAAACTAAGTAAATTGACTTTTGAAAGTGGGTTTTAAGCAATGAAGAAAATGGCATTATGCATCGCAAGCTTAAGTTTATTACTGGGGGCTTGCAGCAATAATACTATTGAGAAGAAGGATGAAGTTGTACAGAAAGATACGAAAGAAAAAAGTATGATTCCAAGAACTGCTGTTTCTAAGGATTACTATAGAACTGTTATTCCTTTAAAAGAACAAAAGGTAATTAATACAGTTAATGTTAAAACTAATTCTAAACTAGATTTAGCAGAATATGAAAATGGTTTAATGGATATTGCTTCAAAACAATTCGATACAGAAAATTACGTATTACAATTAAATCAATATATTCCAGAGAAAACAATTGATGAATTAGTTACGAAACAAGAAGTACCAGTTTTGACTAATATTATAGAACAGGACTACTTCGGCAAACAAAATTCAAATGAACTAAGCTTATCTGGTGTTGTTATTGGTTTATCTATGTCTTCAAGTGTATCTAATGAGGAAGCTATTTCTAAAGGTACTGAAGTCGCTAAGGGGCTTATAGAAGCTATTAATAAAAATGATAAATATAACAAATCTCCAATTACGTTTGCTATATTCAAGCAAGAAAGTACAAGTTCTTTAAAGAATGGTACTTATATTTCAAGCGCTACTGTTCAAAAGAACGAGACTAATCTTGGAAATTGGGATACTATTGATGAAAAGTCGTATTCGTATCCTTCTCAAGAATTTGGGGGGGCACATGGAGAAGATAATGATAAGCTAAAGAAGTTTTCTGAAGCAATGAAGGCATTTTCTCCAGGAGATTATATCCCTGTTAATGCTAAGATTTCTTATAAGCAAAATAAGATGGATAAATTAAAGATGGATATTGTCGTTAAATATAACGGTAAGTCAGAATTAATGGCACTCTCTCAAACGGCTGCTCAAAGTATGTTAGAACAATTTCCTAAAGATGCTAAAGTTCAATTACAAATAAAGTCCGAGAATAAAATCGAGGCTGTTATTATAAAAGAGAAGAACAGCGATAAACCGTTTGTTTCTTTCCTATAATAAAAAAAGACAGTTTTTAAGCTGAGGCTACTGAAAAAGTGAATACTTCGAGAAAAACATTTCGAATTTCCTAAAGATGTTGAAAGAAGAAAGGAGGTCATTACCTGTACATAGTAGGGAATGACCTCTTTTTTCTTATGAAATAGACTCTTTCAGTGCCTTCTTTAAAGTGTCAGATTATGTTGATGTTATTCAAATTGGCGCTCGCGATATGCAAAACTTTGAACTGTTAAAGGCAGCTGGTGCTGTAAATAAACCAATATTATTAAAGCGTGGTTTATCAGCAACAATTGAAGAATTTATTAATGTAGCAGAATATAGTATGGCAGAGGGGAATGGTACTATCATTTTATGTGAGCGTGGTATTCGCACATATGAATCAGCAACGCGTAATACGCTTGATATTTCCGCTGTGCCAATTTAAAAGAAAGAAACACATTTACCTGTTGTTGTCGATGTAACACACCCTACAGGGCGACGTGACCTTCTCTTACCGTTTGCAAAAGCGGCTATGGCAATTGGTGCTTTTGCTATTATGGCTGAAGTACATCCAGACCCAGCAGTTGCATTATCAGATGCAGCGTAGCAAATGGACATTCCAGAATTCAATGAGTTTATGAAAGAATTAAAAGCATTCGGAAGTAAATTATAAAAAGATTTCTTAGTCTATGTAGCCTTGTTACATAGCTTTTTTACAAAAATTGACCTTTTTTGCATAAAAAATACGAAAATACGAGAAAAGAAGCGAATTTTTTCGAAACTTTTGCGGGAAAATATTGTATGACCCTGTGTTTTTAGCGTATCATTAGTAAAAGGAAGAACTCGGGACGATTGTTGGCATCTGCAAATAGAGTTGATGTCTTTTTTTCATTCAAGTGAACCGATACATAAAAATAGATAACATAAATAGAAGGAGTGTGCGAAGAGATGAACGTAACAATCTATGATGTAGCGCGTGAAGCAAATGTTTCAATGGCTACCGTATCACGCGTTGTGAATGGTAACCCAAATGTAAAGCCTACAACAAGAAAGAAAGTATTAGAAGCAATTGATCGTTTAGGATACCGCCCGAATGCGGTAGCACGTGGACTAGCAAGTAAGAAGACAACTACAGTGGGTGTTATTATTCCTGATATCTCAAATACGTTTTATGCAGAACTTGCTCGTGGAATTGAAGATATCGCAACAATGTACAAATATAACATCATTTTAAGTAACTCTGACCAGAACAAAGAGAAAGAGTTCCACTTATTAAATACGATGCTTGGGAAACAAGTGGACGGGATTGTTTTCATGGGTGAAGATATTACAGATATTCACGTTGAAGAGTTCAAAAAATCTCCAGTACCAATTGTATTAGCAGCGTCATTTGATGAACAAAATGAAACGTCATCAGTAAATATTGATTATACACAAGCAGCTTACGATGCAATGAAGCATTTTATTGAGCAAGGACATAAACGTATCGGTTTCGTCTCTGGTCCTTTCATTAATAAAGCAGGAAGCGCGAAGAAGTTACAAGGTTATAAAAAAGCTTTAGAAGAAGCAGGTATTTCATATGATGAAAATCTTATAATTGATGGAGATTACACATATGATTCAGGTATAGAAGCGTTTGAAAGACTTTGGGGCATGGATGAAAAACCAACAGCAATCTTCGTATCTTCTGATGAAATGGCACTAGGTGTAATCCACGCAGCACAAGACGCGGGATTAAACGTACCAACGGATATCGAAGTGCTTGGTTTTGACAACACACGTCTTGCATTAATGGTTCGCCCGCAACTTTCGACAGTTGTACAACCAATGTATGATATCGGTGCAGTAGCAATGCGTCTACTAACGAAATATATGAACAAAGAAAAAGTAGAAGATCACTCAGTTATCTTACCTCACCGTATCCAATTTAGAGATTCAACGAAGTAAGAATAAGAGAGCTCACAGCGATAGCTGTGAGCTTTTATTCATATTCAGGATAATGGTGTTTAACTACTGTATCTACACTTTCAGTTTTCTTAACATGTAAAAAGCGTGCATATAATTCTTTTCCTGTCTCAAATGGTGTGTCATCTAATTCGAAAACATGCAACACTTTTCTAAACGTCCATGTTACTTGCTCACCGTACATATTATCGTACGTATCTTCAGACTGTAGGGCTATCTTTTCACCTAGCTCATGAGCTTCCTCTAAACTGTTCGCCTTAACGAGAATGATACTTTCTTCAAAAAGTGTATCGTGATTCTCTTCATAATGTTCATCAATTTTACTAGGATTAGGTTTACCTGAATGGACAGATTCAAATAATAATTTTACAGCATACACATGAGATCAGTCTCCTTATGCTGAATGTTTTACTTTATAAACAATACTCGCGATAAGTGAAGCGGGTATTGTAAATACGTTACTTTGATAATGATAATGTATTTGGGATTCTTCATAAGACATTCGCTACAGTTTGGATTATTCCTTGTTATATGTCACACAAGTGCAAATTTAACTATTATAGGGCAATGTCATGTATAATAGAAAGAAAAGGCTTGTGAGGGGGGAGAAGAGATGATCGTTCTTTGGATAATTACGCTTTGCATGACCGCTATTTTTGCATATATGACGTTAAAACAAAATGGCTTAAAGCGATTTGTTCCAGGAAGTATTCTTGCAGGAATCGCCCTTATCACGTATGTAATTTCTATTTTTATTGAAAGTGTATCAGTGGACATGAGCACAAGTTTAATGTTTATGGGTATTACACTATTTGCAGGTAGTATTATGGTACTTATGGTTGCTGGTATTATTTTATTTATTCATATGAATTCAGAAACGTTATAGCATATAGAAAAGGCATGTCCCGAGGGGGCATGCCTTTTTATCCGTTCAATTATGCTCTATCTTTAGAAGAGTTTTGTTGTTTTAGTAAGTCGCGAATTTCGCCAAGAATTTCTTCTTCTTTTGTTGGTTCTGGAAGTTCTTCTTTCTTTTCTTCTTCTTCTCTTTTAGATGTTAGTTTGTTGAAAACTTTAACAAACATAAAGATAGCAGCTGCAATAATTAAGAAATCAAAAATAGTTTGGATGAAGTTACCATACATAATAGATGATTTACCGAATGTAAGTTTTAAATCTGTAAAGTTAACGCCGCCCAGTACCATACCAAGTAATGGTGTGATGATATCTTTTACTAAAGAACTAACGATTTTACCGAATGCAGCACCGATTACAACCCCGACAGCTAAATCGATTACATTCCCTTTGAATGCGAATTTTTTAAACTCGTTCCACATGTGTTAATCCCATCCTTTCCACGATTCATTATGAAATTTATAATTCCTATCAACATATTCTATAGAAATTTGCGACAGAAATAAAGGGAAAATGGGAATGAAAGTAAATTCTGAAAAATGTATCCGTTTTAATTTTTAGTTGCATTCTCCAGTAGAGATTGCAACAGTTGCTGCGTTTTTAATCCTTCTAATCCATCTACAACAGGTTTTGTATCTCCGTGAACACATTCGATAAAATGATGAACAGCATCTTCAAAACCGCGCTGTTTTAACGTCGTATCCCATGATGGTGAACCGCTTTGCGAAACGGAGTTTTCTTGTTCAATTTCAAATGTATTCATATTTTTTACGCGAATAATTTTCCCTGTCGTTACAAGTTCAATTTGTTCTAAGTTTGTACCTGCATGGCGATGCATCGCGGTAGAAAGTAACAGTCCACTTGGAGTTGTATATGTATGGTGTCCGTAAAGAAGTTCATTCTTTTCATTAATTTGCATCATATTATGAACGACGTTAAGATCATCATTAGCTAACCAGCGAGCAGTATCTACAATATGTAAGTAATCATCTAACATAGTAAAGTCGTACGTATATGGCCCGACTTTATTTGTGCGGTGTTTTTCAATTCGAACCCATGAAATATCATGAGCTTGCTCTTTTGCAGCAACATACATAGGAACGAATCGGCGATTAAATCCGACCATTAACTTTCGGTTATGCTTTTCGCTCAACTCGACTAGTTGCTCAGCTTGTTCCACTGTAGCTGCTAGCGGTTTATCAACATAAACGTCGATTCCTTTTTTCAGAAGTTCAGAAACGATTTCATAATGTGTAGCAGTTGAACTGTGAACGAAGATTGCATCACATTCCGAAGCTAACGTTTCAATAGAATGGAAGTCTTGAATGCGGTATTGTTGGCAAACTTGTTTCCTTTTCTCTGCGTTAGGTGTAAAGGCCCCTACAAAATTCCAATCTGTTTCTTTTGTAAGTGTTGGAAGATAGGCCTTTTGCGCAATACTTCCAAGTCCAATCATCCCAATTTTAGGTTTGTTCATGTTTATTCCCACCCTATTAATATTAATGTAACGGGTTAAATGTAGCATAGGGTGGGGGAGGAAGGCAAAAATTAGCTTTTTACTTACGCCCTTCTAACAAAATCTTCTCTATCTCTTCAAAGTTATGAGCGCGAGCATGCTCTAACGGGGTAACACCATCGTTGTCTGGAATATTTACATCTGCACCGTGCTCAATAAGAAGCTGAATGACTTGTTGCTGTGTTTCGTTTCCGTTACTTAGTACGATGGCTTCCATTAAAGCGGTCCACCCGAGATTATTTACATGGTTAACATCAATAGTTGTTCGCGTAAGGAGTTCTTTAATAACATCAATATAGCCATGTTCTGAGGCGGGGATAAGAGCTGTTCCGCCGTAACGATTCGTAAGCGATGGATCTGCACCGGCATCAATCGTTAGTTTTAAAATATCAAAGTAACCTTCTGCACCGGCGTATAGAAAGGGATTGTTTTTCATATCGTCTTGGATATTTACGTCAGCCCCTGCTTCAATAAGCGCTTTTGCAGTTTTTACATCATTTTTGTATGTAGAAATCATAAGAGGGGTACGTCCTTTACTGTCCGTTATATTTATGTCAGCCCCTTTTTTGAGTAATGATATAACAGTATTCGTTTCTTGTTTCTCAGTAGCTGCTAGTAGCGCTGTCTCCATGTTTGTCATCTCCTTTTGAACCTCTTGTTCTTGCGAGCATCCTTGCAAAAAAATTACGCAACAGATCATGCTTAATGTTTTTTTGAACATGGAATTTCAACCTCCTCATTGCAACTGTAAAATAAGAACATTAAATTTTTATAAACTGACGCTAAAATTACTATAAAATCGCTTGAGTATTTGAACATATATTTTTATGCTTATGAGTAATAAGGTTTGATAAAGTGAAACTTTAATCAGTGGGGGGTACCCCCCACTGATTATTAGTTGAACCAATCGGGCTTTTATGGGCAGTTGATCCCTACCTAACTTCGTTGCTTTCTCTGAATTTTGAGGTGGGGGGTCTTACTGCCCGTTAATGCGGGATAAAGTGAGGATGTAACATATGTCTATTAAAACAAGGTTTTTATTCTCTTATATCGCTGTTATTCTCGTTTCCATTACGCTCATATTAGTCGCGGGATTTTTAATTGTTTTTTCCATAACAGGAGACTTGGAATCAGTGAAAAATTTCTATAAAAGTTCCTATATTCAAAAGCCGCTTACACCAGAAGAAGAGAATACGTATATTGAATTGAAATTAGCGGCAAAGAAAAATCAATCACAACTATTAGATGAATCGTTCGTTTCATCACTTGAAAAAGAAGGTGTGAAAATAGTTGTAAGAAAGGGAGAAACGATTTCTTATGCTACAAAAATATTTGAAGGTGTATCTTTAAAAGAAGCCATTCCGAAATTTGAATCAGCAAATATTAATAGTCGTGGTACAACGGAACTAGGCGATACATTTTATCGATATGTAAAATTTGATTTTTATTTTCCCGGAGATGAAGAAGGGAGTATATTTGTACTAAAAAGGCAAAGTTCATTTGTCGATCTCACACAAAAATTATTTCCAATTTTGTTCGGAGGGCTTTTACTGTTAGCCATTTTACTCATAGGGTTATTAAGTTATTTCGTCTCAAGAAGTGTGATAAAACCAATTTTTGTATTGAAAGATGCGACTGGGAGAATTAAAGAAGGGGATTTAGATTTTCAAATTCCAGTTACATCCCATGATGAGATTGGGCAATTAAATCAAGGATTTGAGGAAATGAGGAAGAAGTTAAAAGGGTCGATTGAGATGCAAACACAATATGAAGAAAATCGAAAAGAGCTCATTTCAAACATCTCTCATGATTTAAAAACACCGATTACATCTATTATTGGATATGTAGAAGGCATAAAAGATGGAGTCGCAAATACGCCAGAAAAAATGGATAAGTATTTAACGACCATTCATACGAAGGCAAAGCATATGGATACACTCATTGATGAGCTCTTTTTGTTTTCGAAGCTTGATTTGAACCGAGTTCCATTTCAGTTTGAAACGATAGAGTTAAACGTGTTTATGCAAGAATTATTAGAAGAGATGCAGATGGATTTAAGTGAGGGAGGTATAGAAGTTTATTTACAATTACATTCATCACCACTATATGTAACGGCCGATTGTGAAAAGATAAATAGAGTGATATCAAATTTAATTCATAATAGTGTGAAATACATGGATAAAGAAGCGAAGAAAATTACTGTAACAGTATTAAGTGATAACAATAAAGTTATTGTAAAAGTGATGGACAATGGATCAGGTATAGAAGCTGATACGCTGCCGTATATATTTGAGCGGTTTTATCGTGCAGAGCAATCGCGAAATTCTAGCACAGGTGGAAGTGGACTTGGCTTAGCGATAGCGAAGCAAATTGTTGAAGAACATGGCGGGGAAATTTGGGCGGAAAGTAAGCTTGGGGAAGGTACAAGTATTTTCTTCTCATTGAAAAAAGTACAGGAATGTGGTGAGTAGAATGAAGAGAATTTTACTAGTAGAAGATGAAATAAGTATTGCAGAATTACAGCGAGATTATTTAGAAATTAGTGATTTTCAAGTCGATGTAGAGCATTCAGGTGAAATAGGTCTACAAATGGCTCTTCAGGAAGACTATGACTTAATTATTTTAGATATTATGCTTCCGAAAATGAATGGTTTTGAAATTTGTAAACAAATACGTGCTATAAAAGACATTCCGATTTTACTTGTTTCAGCAAAGAAGGAGGATATAGATAAAATTCGCGGACTCGGTTTAGGGGCGGATGATTATATAACGAAACCATTTAGCCCGAGTGAATTAGTAGCAAGAGTAAAGGCGCATATTTCTCGTTATGAAAGATTATCAGGAAATGTGAGTAAGCAACGCGATACGTTATACATTCATGGAATTTCTATTGACCAGCGAGCGAGAAAAGTTTTTATAAACAATGAAGAAATCGCGTTCACAACGAAGGAATTTGATTTATTAACATTCTTTGTAACGCATCCAAACCAAGTATTAAATAAAGAACAGTTATTTGAACGTATTTGGGGACTAGAATCAGCTGGCGATTTAGCCACTGTCGTTGTTCACATTAGAAAGCTACGTGAAAAAATTGAAAGAGATCCTGCTCACCCGCAATATATTGAAACAGTGTGGGGAGCTGGTTATCGCTTTAACGTGTAATGTACCTGCCAAGTAATTGGTAGGTTTTTTATGTTATTCGAACAAAAAGGGAATAATAGGTAATTTATGTTAAAATATAAAGAGAGATAAAACATAGGAGAGCATGAGAGGGCGTGATACATTTTGGGAGATACATTAAAAGATAATAAATCAAACAAGGCTTTAAAGATTGGAACCAATATCATACTTATCTTATTAATTATCGGTGCAATACAAATGTTTTATGATGAAGATTCTACGAATGATCATTTCGGTGGGTTATTTATGATGGTCTTTTTTGGAATTAAAATAATTTCTAATTTTATGATGAGTATAAAAGCAGGAGATAAAAAGTCGATATTCATTGATGTAGGCTTAATGATTTTTTTGTTCTTCTTGTTGTTTCTAGTGTGAAATATTTCTTTTGAAAAAAGTTCATATTCTTATAGAGGCTGTGAGCTTTCCTTAGTAATAACGGTACTAGTGTAACGATTTATAAAATGTTTGAGTAGTAGAAGTAAACTGAGCAGCTTCTTCTAAAAAAGGATAATGGTTACTCTCCTCAAATATCACAAAGATAGAATTACGTATACCCTCATGCATCTCGATAGAATATTGGATCGGGCACTGTACATCATGTCTTCCGCATATAATAAGGGTCTTTGTTTGGATGGAAGGTAAATTCTCTCTTAAATCAAATGACGGATATTCATTGGCGAAAGTGTTCATCCGGCTAGCGGACATTGTTTTTTGGATTGGTTTACAAAAATAAGAGTTGTAGTTTTCTGGTTTATACAATGATAATTTTGTTCTCTTAGTAGATAATTCTTTTCGTTCTGCATTTGTAAGATGAGGGCTTTTCAAGTTTTCGATGAGTTGTTGCATATAATGAAACTGAGGATGTGCTGGGTGATAAATGCAAAATAGTGTTTCGGTATAGTTACTTGCTGCGGCTCCGGCCATGACTAATGATTGTAAGGAATTTGGATATGTAATGGTATATAAAAGTCCAAGCATACCGCCTGTTGAGTGGCCAGCGAAATGCCATGTTGGGAGTTGTAAAGCTTCTCGTATTGCTTCTAAGTCGTGAACGGTTTCAATCATACTTAATTCTTTTTCTGAATGGGCTTTTGCTGAGTTACCAGCGTTTCGTAAATTAATGAGCAATACACGATGCGTAGCAGTGAAAACATCCGCAAAGTAATCGCCAGTGTCATTAAATTGTGAATAGTGATGTGTAATACAAAGCGGTTCGCCATTTCCTTTTGTAAAGAGTTCGAATGTGCCGCGTTTCGTGTTGATTATTTGTTGTTTCCACATAGTGTCACTACCTTTTCTCATTAGAGTTGGGGTTAGTTCATTAATAAATAAAAAATATATCATCGATTCGACACGGAATATCGATTTAACGACAAAACACAACAATAGTAGCAAACAAACTATAAAAGAAAGGAGGCTGTTCAAAAAGCGAGCCTCCTCTCTGTTTAATATAAAGATTTTGTCATATTATTCCGAATAATTTCAAGAGATTTCGCTACAGTTAATGCATTTTTTTCTTCGATTTCTGGTTTTCTAGGGATAGGTTGATACATGTTGTCTGGATCTTCCCATGTAAGGGGAAGGTCGGTTTCTGCTTGTCCTTTCCAAGCGTCAATCCATTCTGGAGGGAGATAACCTGAGATGTTTTGGATGTTGTTCATTTCGAGCCAAATGAGTGCCCAAGCTCTTGGTACGACGCGCCAGTGATCATAGCCACCACCGCCGACAGCAATCCAGCGACCGTCGCAATATTCATTAGCGATTTCACGAGCGAGCTTCGGTATTTCACGGTAAATATTCATCGTTGCGCAAAGGTGTGTAAGTGGATCGTAATAATGTGCATCAGCACCATTTTGCGTTAAAATAATATCCGGTTTAAAGTATGCTGCCACTTCTTTTACAACTGTTCGATATGAATCTAAAAACGATTCGTCTTCTGTAAAAGCGTCGAGTGGAACGTTAAAAGAATAATTATATCCATTTCCTTGTCCACGTTCATTTACTGCGCCAGTTCCAGGAAATAAATAACGCCCAGTTTCGTGTAATGAAATGGTGCATACGTTAGGATCGTCGTAAAAAGACCATTGTACCCCGTCACCGTGATGAGCATCTGTATCAATATATAAAACGCGTAAACCGTATTTCTTCTGAATATATTTCATTGCGATAGAGCTATCGTTATAAATACAAAAGCCAGATGCTTTACCACGAAAGCCATGATGTAAGCCGCCACCTAAATTGAGGGCGTGCTTTACTTTCCCAGAAATAACAGCATCGACAGCTGTTAATGTTCCGCCAACGAGTAATGCACTTGCTTCATGCATATTTGGAAACATTGGTGTATCTTCTGTTCCAAGTCCATATGTCATCGCAATTGATTTTTCTAACTTTCCTTCTCCAGCAAGTTTTACCGCATTTATGTACTCCTCTGTATGAATGAATGCAATTTCCTCATCTGTAGCCATCCGTGGCGCGATGACTTGAGAAGGGGAGATAAAACCACTCTTTTGTAATAAGTCATACGTAAGTGTGACGCGTAGTTGGTTAAAAGGATGATCAGGGCTAAAAGAATAGCCCCGAAAGTCATCCGAATAAATGAAGGCGCTGCTCATGCTTGCATCCCCATTATGTTTGGCCATAATACGCGGTAGCCCTCTGCTTCGAGTGCATCGATCACTTTTAGAGGATTCATCGTTTGAATGCGGAAAACGAGTACTTTATCATTCTCATCTTTTGCTGGATAGACGAGAACGCTCACAATATTTATTTGTAAATCACTAAAAATAGCAACGACTTTTCCAAGAATACCAGGTTCATTTTTCACTTGAATTTCAATTTGTGAACTCGGTTGATGAGCTCCTGTTAATTTTACTAACGTGTGCAGCACTGTAGATTCAGAAATGATACCTACGAGTTTTCCAGCTTTCGTAACAGGAAGACAGCCTATTTTATTTTCAAAAAATAAAGTCGCAATTTCCTCAACGAAATCGAGAGGGTGACAAGTCATAACAGGGTGTTTCATTATGAGTTCAAGCGGTTGCTTCAGCATATCGAGTGAAACTTGTTCATCTAAAATAGACGGACTTGCATCTCTTACATCCCGATCAGAAATAATGCCTACGACATGATTATTTTGATCGACAATTGGAATGTGCCGAATACCTTTCGTACGTATTGTTCGGATTGCTGTTTCGATTGTATCGTTTGGATGTAGTGTTACTACATTTTGATTCATAATTTCTTCTACAATCATTCCAGTTGCCCCCTTTATTAATACATAAAACGATTGTGAAAACGTAGACGATCGAATGCTTGAATGGAATCCGTATCAACACGTTTACCGATGCGGACCATTAAACAGTTGGCAGGATGTGAACAAATTTCAGGATCATCTGTAGCCATCCATTGTAAACCACCAGCATTCATCATTTTTTCCATTACTTTTCGGTATTCCCAAACATTTAAGCCTGTTTGTTTTAAATCCCAGTGCCAATAATATTCAGTCGTTAATATAATGTAATCTTCCATATGATCGTCCATCATTGAAACTTCTAATAAATTTTTTCCGACAGAGCAACCACGAAAGGCTGGGACAACTTCAATCGCCCCGAGTTCAATTAAGTTTTCAATCTTTCCTTCTGACCATCGCTCGAGCGGATCAGGATATAAGTATGTAACATATCCAACGATCGTTTGGTCATGTCTAGCAATAATGAGACGAGCTTCTGGTAACTTAGAAATTTCGACAATTGCTTTATATTGCTGCTCGGCAGGACGAAACGCAATTAGGTCTGGATGAAATTCATACATTTCAAGATTATGTGTAGAGACAGGACCTTCAATAATTAAAGTGCCTTTCGCTGTTTTTAAGTTTCTGGCATTATATATTTTTTTATGAATCAATTTATTGCTCACCACCTTGAGGGTTTGTGAATCTATTAATATCGTACTTTATAATATATGCGATGTGAATCGAATTTTGTCATTAAAAATTTGTCTAAAAATCAACAAAAATACTGAAAATTTTAAATAATGTCATTATAATAGATAATAGAATACATAGGAGGGGGATGTAAAGTATGAAAGTGGAAACGCTTCCTGTCATTAAAGGAGAAAATAATTTGCCGAATTATGAAGAGGCATACGCGAATTTTAACTGGGAAGAGGTTAATAAAAATTTTACTTGGAATGAAACAGGACGAGTAAATATGGCGTATGAGGCAATTGATAAGCATGCGAAATCAGATCGAAAGAATAAAGTAGCACTTTATTATCAAGATGGATCGCGAAAAGAGAAATATACGTTTAAGGAAATGAAGGATTTTTCTAATAAAGCAGGAAATGTCCTGAAAAACTATGGCGATGTTGAGAAAGGCGATCGCGTTTTTATTTTTATGCCGCGTTCCCCAGAATTATATTTCGCACTTTTAGGTGCAGTGAAATTAGGGGCAATTGTTGGACCATTATTTGAAGCATTTATGGAAGGCGCAGTTCGCGATCGTTTAGAAGATAGCGAAGCGAAGGTGTTAATTACAACTCCTGAATTGTTAGAGCGCATACCATTAAATGATTTACCTGCTTTAAAAACAGTCTTCCTTGTTGGAGACAATGCAGAAGAAGGCGGTAAAACTGTAGCGTTCAATCCTTTATTTGAACAAGCTTCAAAAGAATTACATATCGAGTGGTTAGGCCGTGAAGACGGTTTAATTCTACATTACACATCTGGTTCTACTGGTAAGCCAAAAGGCGTCCTTCATGCTCAAAACGCAATGGTTCAGCACTATCAAACAGCGAAATGGGTATTAGATTTAAAAGAAGATGATGTATATTGGTGTACAGCTGACCCAGGCTGGGTAACTGGAACAGCTTACGGTATTTTTGCACCGTGGTTAGTGGGAGCATCAAATGTTATTTTAGGCGGGAGATTTAGTCCAGAGGCATGGTATGAAGCACTGCAAGATTACGGTGTAACAGTTTGGTATAGTGCACCGACAGCGTTCCGTATGTTAATGGGAGCTGGACAAGACGCAATTAAAAAATATGATTTATCACAAGTGCGTCACGTATTAAGTGTTGGTGAGCCATTAAATCCAGAAGTAATTCGCTGGGGTATGAGCGCATTTGGACTTCGTATTCATGATACGTGGTGGATGACAGAAACAGGTGGACAAGTTATTTGTAACTATCCTTGTATGGAAATCCGTCCAGGTTCAATGGGGAAACCAATTCCGGGTGTGAAAGCAGCGATTGTTGATAATGAAGGAAATGAAGTGCCTCCATACACAATGGGGAACTTAGCAATTGGTAAAGGTTGGCCATCTATGATGCGTGGAATCTGGAATAACCCACAAAAATATGATTCTTACTTTATGCCGGGAGATTGGTACGTATCAGGTGACTCTGCTTATATGGATGAAGATGGATACTTCTGGTTCCAAGGACGTATTGACGATGTAATTATGACGTCAGGTGAGCGTGTTGGTCCGTTTGAAGTAGAAAGTAAATTAATCGAGCATGCTGCTGTAGCAGAAGCTGGTGTAATTGGTATTCCTGATCCAGTACGCGGGGAAATCATTAAAGCATTTATCGCGCTTCGCGTGGGATACGAACCATCTGAAGAATTAAAAGAAGAGATTCGTCAATTTGTAAAAAAAGGCTTAGCAGCTCATGCAGCGCCAAGACAAATTGAATTTAGAGATAAATTACCGAAAACGAGAAGTGGTAAAATTATGCGCCGTGTATTAAAAGCTTGGGAGCTAAACTTACCAACAGGTGACTTATCAACGATGGAAGATTAAGAAGGAAGGGTCTGAACAAGTAATATGTTCAGACCTTTCTTTTTTTATGGTATCATAAACTTATACATACGAGTTAAAGGGGAGAAGGAAATGAAAACAGAAAAAGAAAAGATGATACTTGGGGAAATGTACATACCAGCTGATCCTGTTTTGATTCAAGAGAGGGAGCAGGCTCGTATATTAACGAGAAAATTAAATGAAACACCAGAAGTACAATTAAAAGAGCGTAGCGAAATCGTAAAAGAACTATTCGGAACGACTGGAGATAACATTCATCTTGAATCTTCTTTTAGATGTGATTACGGCTATAACATTCACGTTGGTGAAAATTTTTACGCGAACTTTGATTGTACGATTTTAGACGTATGCCCGGTGACAATCGGAGTGAACTGCATGTTAGCTCCAGGTGTTCACATTTATACAGCAACACACCCGCTTGATCCAGTAGAGCGCATAAGCGGATCAGAATACGGAAAACCAGTTACAATTGGCGATAACGTATGGATTGGCGGAAGAGCGATTATTAATCCAGGTGTAACAATTGGAGACAATGCGGTTATCGCATCTGGCGCCGTTGTAACGAAAGATGTGCCGGATAATGTAGTAGTGGGCGGGAATCCTGCGAGAATCATAAAAAAAATAAAATAATATTTGAACGAAGCGCCTTCCTCGTCTGTATACATTTATGAAAGAATAGATGAGGGAGGCTTTTTTATGTCTAATAAATTACTTCTTGCTTTTGCCGTAATTGGAATTATCGTCGTATTTTCTTGTGGTTTGCTATTACCGATGCCAATCGGATTTAAAGTATCAATGATTACAGCCGGTGTCATGATGATTGTTATGTTTTCAATCATTATTCCGTTTGATAGAAAACATATAGTACGGAAAAAAGGATATAAAATTGATTTTACAAAAACAAAAGTGTATTTTCGCTGGAATGTATTTGATACGATTTCGGCTTGTTTGGCAGTGTATGCGTGCGTATGTGTGCAAGCATTAAATATTTTAGTTTCAACCGGACAGACAATTCAAAACCCGTATGTTCAATTTTTTACGAATCAATCGCAAGTATGGATTATTGTCGCAAGTTGCTATTTAATTTCCCGCATTTCATTAACGTTAAAAGGAATAAAGGAGATCAAAAATCATGGCGCAGATTGGGATTGAGGAAGAGCTCATGCTTGCGTATCAAAGTGGAGATAAGCAGGCAGGAGAAAAACTATATGTTTTGATCAAACCAGCGCTATACACATTTTTATATCGATTTAACCGAGATGAACAATTAAGTATCGATCTCGTGCAAGATACATTTTTGACATTAGAACGAAAGAAACATATGTATGAACCTGAAAAAGGTAAAATAAAAACGTATTTATTTCAAATTGGTTATCGTCTTATGATTAATAAATTAAATAGAAGAAAAAAGTGGCGTACGCTTTTGCCATTTTTAGTGCCGATTCAGGAAAAAGAATTTTCTCACGAAGATCGGCTCACAGTAAGAGCGGCAATTTTGAAAGTTCCTGAAGAACAGCGAGCTGTCCTTATTCTTTCTTATTATCATGATATGCAGCAAAAAGAGATTGCGGAGATATTAAACATTCCGGTTGGAACAGTGAAGTCGAGACTCCATAACGGGATAAAGAAATTGAAACAATTGCTGGAGGTGGATGAAATTGAGCGAAAATCCCTTTAAGAGTGAATATAAATTAAAACAGCATTTAGATAGTGACCATGTAGAAATACCGGATTTTCCAAAAACGGTAAGTCGCTTCGATCGATTAATCGGATTTCTTGGTTCTCCAGCGAAAGATCCTGTGGAGGCAACGATTGGAAATGATTTATCGGTTGTGTTTCATGTATCGTTATTAGTTGGAGTTCCAATTCTTTCTCTTATTACGATACTCTTTGCGACGTTGTAAAGGATTGGCAAGGAGAGAAACCCTACCTCTATTTGACACGCCTATATAAATGATGGTATAAAGAAAAGTATATGAATAATTGAGCGTGGAAAGGGAGAAGTAGTGATCATTTCCCTGTTTTAGAGAGCTGATGGTCGGTGGAAATCAGCACATAGATGATCGCGAATTACGCCCCTAGAGCATCTTTTTTCGATTGAATTGTATTCAAAAGGGAAAAGACGGTGCTAAGCCGTTATGTAAATAAGGTGGTAGGCTTTTTTTGTCTGCAACTAGGGTGGTAACGCGATGATCAAAATCGTCCCTTATTTAAAGGGGGCGATTTTTTTATGTTTTCAACCTTCACGCCAGTAATGAACTTAAAGGAGAGTATGTAGGATATGGGTATTTTACAAGATCTTGAATTTCGCGGTCTAATTAACCAGCAAACAGATGCTGAGGGCCTTGAGCAATTATTAGAAAAAGAAAGCGTTAAATTATACTGTGGTTTCGATCCGACAGCGGATAGCTTACACATCGGTCATATGTTACCAGTATTAATGTTACGTCGTTTCCAATTAGCTGGTCACCAACCAATCGCACTTGTTGGCGGTGGTACTGGTATGATCGGTGACCCAAGTGGTAAAAAAGCAGAGCGTACATTAAATACGAAAGATACAGTTGCTTACTACACGGAAAGCATTAAAAACCAACTTTCAAACTTCTTAGAGTTTGAAAACGTGGACAACCCAGCAACGATGGCTAACAACTATGACTGGCTTGGTAACTTAGATGTAATTACATTTTTACGCGATATCGGTAAAAACTTCGGTTTAAACTATATGTTAGCAAAAGATACAGTAGCATCTCGTTTAGATACTGGTATTTCATTTACTGAGTTTAGTTATATGATTTTACAATCATACGACTTCTTAAACTTATACCAAAACCATAATTGCCGTCTACAAATCGGTGGTAGTGACCAATGGGGTAACATTACAGCTGGTCTTGAATTAATCCGTAAATCAGAAGAAGATGCGAAAGCGTTCGGTTTAACAATTCCGCTAGTTACAAAATCTGACGGTACGAAGTTTGGTAAAACAGAGGGCGGCGCAATTTGGTTAGACCCAGAGAAAACAACTCCTTACGAGTTCTACCAATTCTGGATTAACACAGATGACCGCGACGTTGTTAAATACTTAAAATACTTCACATTCTTATCTCATGAAGAAATTCTTGAGCTTGAAAAGCAAGTAACTGAAGCACCAGAAAAACGTGCAGCACAAAAATCATTAGGATCTGAAATGACAAAACTTGTTCACGGCGAAGAAGCGTTAGAGCAAGCAATTAAAATTTCAGCTGCATTATTCAGTGGATCTGTAGCAGAACTTACTGCAAGCGAAATCGAGCAAGGATTCAAAGACGTACCATCTGTAGAACGCACTGCAGAAGATACAGTATTAATCGACTTACTTGTAGAAAGCAAAATTTCACCATCTAAACGTCAAGCACGTGAAGATGTAACTAACGGTGCAATCTACGTAAACGGTGAGCGTACACAAGCGTTAGACTACGTTGTAACAGAAAACGACCGCATCGAAGGTAAATTCACAATCATTCGCCGCGGTAAGAAGAAATATTTCTTAATTCGTTACTAATCAGAAAAGAATTTAAAACAAATAGTACCCCGAATGGTAGGCTGAAAAGTCTATCGTTCGGGGTTTTTATGTATGCATTTAAATTGCCTCATGATTTCTTTTAAATAGAATATGAAGAATTAATACGAGCATGTAAAGTAAGCTAATTAGCATAACGACAAATGCTGTGGGATAAAATTTTGCCGCATATATAAAGAAATCGATTTGATAAATATCGTCATAATGTGAAACGTACCCTTTAAAATAATTCGTAAACTTAGCGCTATATTTCCATTCATCAGGATAATCTATTAAATTACTCCCTTGATACCAACTCATAAGTGCTGAAGTAATAAACAGCATAAATGCACTGCCTAACTGAACCATTTGGTTTATTGTCAAAAAAACACCCCCACTTTATGGTTATTATAACGTGATAATTTGCCTTAATAAACTATTCTGTAGATAAAATATAGTTAGCAATCCTGTAACCTTTTTGTTGTAATCTCCTTTTCGAGTTCATACGGAAATCACATGTAAGCGGTATGATAAATGTATAACAAATAGAAAGGAGTGGTAAAACAAAATGTCACTAGAAGCGCTCATTATTTTTTCTTTGCTAAACGCTGGTCAGCTTGCAGAGCATTCAAAGGTTGATGTACATAAAGAGCAGAAAGATGCTTATGTATATGTTCAAAAAGAGGAAAATAAATAATTTTAATATATAAATAAAAGCTACCAGAGAGAACGTTTTAGTTTCTTTGGTAGCTTTTTCTATTGAGATATAATTTGGAAGTAATGAAAAAAGGAGTAGTCTGAAAACGAAATGATTATATGTTTAAGGGAATAAGTATAACAGCATGTAATGAAGATGGATTATAAAATTTTGCACAATAAACGGAGCCAGTATTAAAGAGAATCCAATCGTTGGAATGAATAAAAGAGAAGTAAGGACGATTATCCATAACTCATGAAAAAACTTCCTTGAAGTATCTTACTATACATACGACATTTATATAAATAAAAAAAGCCCAGGCCCCTTGATAAACAAGGTTCCTAAGGCTTTTAATAATACTCTTTGCAGAGTACCGAGATTAACGAGAGTAGAACTCTACGATTAATGCTTCGTTGATTTCAGCTGCTAACTCAGAACGCTCAGCGTGACGAGTGTAAGTAGCTTCTAACTTATCAGCATCGAAAGTTAAGTATTCTGGTACGAAGTTGTTAACTTCGATCGCTTCTTTAACAACAACAAGGCTGTTAGATTTTTCGCGAACGCTGATAGTTTGGTTAGGTTTAACGCGGTAAGATGGGATATCTACGCGAGCGCCATCAACCGTGATGTGACCGTGGTTTACTAATTGGCGAGCTGCACGACGAGTGCGAGCTAAGCCCATACGGTAAACTAAGTTGTCAAGACGAGCTTCAAGAAGGATCATGAAGTTTTCGCCGTGCTTACCAGGCATTTTACCTGCTTGGTCAAATGTGCGACGGAATTGACGTTCAGTCATGCCGTACATGTGACGAAGTTTTTGTTTCTCTTGTAATTGTAAACCGTATTCTGAAAGTTTCTTACGTTGGTTAGGACCGTGAGGACCTGGTGCGTAAGGGCGTTTTTCTAATTCTTTTCCTGTGCCGCTTAGAGAGATTCCAAGACGACGAGACAGTTTCCATGCTGGACCTGTATAACGAGCCATAGTTGACTCCTCCTTTAAAAATGTTTTTATTTTCGTAAAATAAAAACAGACGTAATCGATATTTACGGGTATTTTGTTTTCATGTACCTTCGCTCCAGCAGCAGGGAGTTACGAGATACACCTCCGCAGAGGAACAAAATACAAACGATAAACTCACATTACAAGGCTGCCTTTTTATTTTACACAAACGCTATTATATCTTTTACTTACAGTTTCGTCAAGAGACTCCCTTTTTGTTTTATGCAGATAAATTTTGGAAATTAACAAGAAGGAATTTAAAACAATATAAAAGAAAAGATAGAAACACAAATAAAACGCTTACATAAAATGTAGTAAAGACGTTCATCAGATTTTTCCTGGTGGATATGTGGAAATAAAGACATAAGGGGGATGTTTTTATGAAAAAGAAACATATAGAGACAGCATTAATTCATCACGGATATGAATCAAATGAAAATAAAGGGAGTTTAACACCACCTTTATTTCAAACTTCTACATTTACGTTTGAGACAGCACAGCAAGGAGAAGCGAGTTTTGCGGGAGAAGATCCATCTTATATTTATTCAAGGCTTGGGAATCCAACTGTGAAATTATTTGAAGAACGTATGGCTGTTTTAGAAGGTGGAGAGGAAGCGCTGGCGTTCGGTTCAGGTATGGCAGCCATTTCAGCAACGTTAATCGGTTTTCTAAAGGCTGGAGATCATATTATTTGTTCAAATGGATTATATGGATGTACGTACGGTTTTTTAGAAGTATTAGAAGAGAAATTTATGATTACTCATTCGTTTTGTGATATGGAGACAGAGACTGATATTGAAAATAAAATTCGTCCAAATACAAAGCTTATTTTCGTTGAAACACCGATAAATCCAACGATGAAATTAATTGATTTAGAAAAGGTGATCGGGGTAGCGAAGCGCAATGATTTGCTTGTTATTGTTGATAATACGTTTTGTTCACCTTATTTACAAAGACCTCTTGAACTTGGTTGTGACGCCGTCGTTCACAGTGCGACAAAATATATTGGTGGTCACGGGGATGTTGTAGCGGGTGTAACAATTTGTAGAACGAAAACGTTAGCTGACAAAATCCGTCCGATGCGAAAAGATATCGGAGGTATTATGGCGCCGTTTGACGCGTGGTTATTGTTACGTGGATTAAAAACATTAGCAGTAAGAATGGATCGTCATTGTGATAATGCGGAAAAAATTGTATCGTTTTTGAAAAATCATGAAGCAGTAGAAGGTGTTTGGTATCCCGAGGGAGAATTAGCATCCCGCCAAATGAAACGAGGCGGGGGCGTTATTTCTTTTTCAATTAAAGGCGGGAAAGAGGAAACACAGTCGTTTATCAATGACCTCCATTTTATTACAATTGCCGTAAGTTTAGGTGATACAGAAACGTTAATTCAGCATCCAGCGACGATGACGCATGCAGCTATTCCGGCTGAACTAAGAAAAGAAATGGGTATTTTTGATAATTTAATACGCCTATCTGTCGGCTTAGAATCATGGGAAGATATCGTTTCTGATTTAGAACAGGCACTAAAGAAGATATCTACTGTTAGTAATCAATAAAGTGAAACTTTAATCAGTGGGGGGTTTGTCCATCACCCGCTGATTATTTGCCCTCACCAATCGGGCTTTTACGGGAAGTTATCTCCCACTTAACTTCCTTGTATTCGCCGAATTTACTGCCCGTTAATGCGGGATAAAAAAGAGTGAGCTATCGGTTTCGTACGTAATCGATAGCTCACTCTTTTCTTTATTAAATATGCTTTAGGAGTGTTTCCACAAACTTTTCTAAATAGTGCTGATCTACTTCATCGAAACGATTTTTTTCAGGACTATCAATATCAAGCACACCAATGATATTTCCTTCTTTCATAATCGGTACAACGATTTCAGAATTAGAGGCACTATCGCAAGCGATATGTCCTGGGAATTGGTGAACATCTGCTACAAGTTGCGTTGTTTTTGTTTCAGCTGCAACGCCGCAAACACCACGTCCGAACGGAATACGCACGCAAGCTGGCATCCCTTGGAATGGTCCAAGAACAAGCTGATTTCCTTCTGTTACATAAAAGCCAACCCAATTAACGCGATCTAAAAATTGATTTAATAGTGCGGACGCATTTGATAAGTTTGCGACTACGTTCGGTTCGCCAGTTAATAATGCATCCAGTTGTTTAATTACTGTCTTATATTGCTCTTCACGAGATCCTGCATAACTTTCTTTTGTAAACATGGAAACAACTCCCTTTTTAGCGAGATATGTAAAACGATAGCAAAATACGATGTATTTCACATGACTTTGTCGATAGAAAATTAAAGGAATTTGTCTTAAAAGTCAAGAAATTTAAACTATAGCTGTTCAGTGAGAGGAAGTGAGCGCATGAAACAGACGAAACAAAAAGTAATTGATGCGGCAATAGCGTTGTTTAACACGAAAGGTTATGATGGAACGTCGGTGCGAGAAATTGCAAAGCGAGCGGATGTGAATGTAGCGAATATTTCATATTATTTTGCTGGAAAGCAAGGGTTATTAGAACAGCTTATTACTGATTTTTTAGAAGGATATATTCACGTAATTGAAACGTCATTTGAACAGAGAGAATATTTATCGGCTAAAGATGTGATGGTGCAAATGGTGCGCGGGATTTTACGATATCAATTTGATAATAGAGAACTAACACGTTTTTTTTATAGAGAGCTTTCGCTTGATACGACATTAATTCGTGAAGTGATGACCGTTTATTTTTCTAGAGAAAGATATTATATAGAGCAAATCATTAAACAAGGACAAATGAAGCAAGAATTTAAAAAGGTATCTTTTACAATGTTTATGACGCAATTAAAAGGCATGATGAATATGCCGTTTTTATATCCACAATATATATCAGAGGTGCTACACTCATTTCCGTCTGAGACGTTTTTCTTAGAAATGTATACGAAGGAAATTGAGCAATGGATGGAACGAACATTATATAAAGAGAGTATGTATTATGAACTACCAAGAGCTGTTCATATGTGAAAAATCCCCACCTAACGAACTGAGGTGGGGATTTTTATATGTTGTTTTCTTTGCCATAAATTGTTGCATACTAGCGCAATAATTGTTAATGAACAGCTAATTGTATACCCAGAAATATGTGATGTAAGGAAAATGATTATGAATGTGTTTCAATGTATGGGCGCGAAACCAATAATTGCGGTTGAAACATCTTATGCAGAACCGATGATTGCGATGGTAGGAGCTGGACTTGGTATAACATTGCTTCCGGAAACCGCTTTACAGTAAGCCGTAATGCAAGGTAACGTACGTGCGATTTCTGTAGAACCACCACTAATGCGAAAGATTTATTTCGTCTCTCATATGAAAGAGAGCTCGTTATCCTGCATTAACTGCCCGTAAAAGTCTTACCTTTATTGCATTCATTTGAGGACGGATAATGGAATAAGTGGAATATTAAGAAATATTACAATCACATGTAAAGAAACATGAAATTTTAAAAAAAACTAGGTCAAAAACACGTCATTACATGGTATGATTAGAACATTGTTAGTTGTTAAATATAGGGGAATTCCCTTTTTATACATAATGCCTTCCATTTCATAAACGGAACGGACAAAAAAAGAGATATAACTAGGAGGCTTTTTTGCATGGATTCTATCCTGACGATCGTTATCATTGTAGTAAGCTCTATTCTAGTGCTGCTCATGATAGAGCTTGTGATAAGAAATCGTTCATATAAAGATATTGAAGCACTGGAGCAGTGGAAACAAGAGATAAAAGATAAACCTGTGGCAGATGAACTAAAGCGGGTAAAAGATTTAAATATGACAGGTCAAACGGAAGAGCTGTTTGGTAAATGGCGTGAAGAGTGGGATGAAATTGTATCAACAACTCTTCCGAAAGCTGAAAAAGATTTAGGGCAAGCGCGAAAATTCGCCTCGCAATTCTCCTTCCGCAAAGCAAAGCATGCGATGAAAGAATCCATAAGTGGTTTAGATGACGCTGATAATCGTATTACAGACATTTTAAATGAATTACAGCAACTGTTAGAAAGCCATGAGAAAAATAGCGCGGAAATTGAAGGGTTACGTGATACATATCGTAGTATGAAAAAGAGCGTTCTTGCTCATCGACACATGTATGGAGCAGCTGAGCAAAAAATTGAAGAGATGTTAGATGTTGAATCCGAGAAGTTCAAAACTTTTGAAGAGGCAACAGATAATGGTGATTATTTAAAAGCGAGAGAAATTGTTATTAGTTTAGAAGAAGGTTTAGCAAGTTTAGAAATCGTTATTCATCAAATTCCGGATTTATTGGTAGAGTGTCAAGCGACATTACCAGTTCAGCTGGAAGATTTATTACAAGGTCATGATGATATGATAAGACAAGGCTATGTATTAGAGTATTTGGAAATCCCTAAAGAAGTCCGCGATATGACGACACAACTACACACATGTTTAATGGATATACAGGAACTTCATATAACAGAAGCAGCAGAAAAAGTAGAGAACTTAAAAACTCGTTTAGACAGTTTTTATGATCAACTTGAACAAGAAGTGCATGCGAAACATTATGTGGAGCAAAAAACACTGTCTGTTTATGAAGATTTAGAAGAAATTCGTACAGAAACAATTGAAACGAAAATAGAAACACAACTTGTGAAACAAAGTTATCAATTACAAGACAAAGATATTGAGTCACAAAAAGTAATTGAAAAGCAAATGCATATTTTAATGAAACGTTTTGAAGTGTTACAAATACGCGTTGCTGAACAAGATATTGCATTCTCTATCATTCGTGAGGAACTAGAAGAGGTTTATGAGCAATGTGAAACTTTAAAAGTACTTCATGCAGAATATAAAGAAATGTTGCAAACGATGCGCAAAGAAGAATTTGAAGCACGTGAGAAGTTACAAGAAATGCGAAATACAATTTTTGAGACGAAACGTTTTATGCAAAAGTCGAATTTACCAGGTCTTCCAGAGAGTATTATGGAAGATTTACAAAAAGGGCAAATGGCGATGCAAGCTGTATATGAGCAATTAGAAGTAAAGCCGTTAAATATGAATACTGTAAATAGCAGTTTAGAAGAAGCATACACAGTTGTGAATGGTGTATCTGAAATGACAGAAGAATTAATTGGACAAGCTTATTTAGTTGAAAAACTAATTCAATACGGTAACCGATACCGCAGTCATGATGAGAATCTTGCAGAAAGCTTAAATTATGCGGAGAAATTATTCCGTGAATATCAATACGATGCAGCTTTAGAACAAGCGGCTTCTATATTAGAGCAACTTGAACCTGGTGTTGTTCAAAAAATAGCTGAATATGTAGACAATGAGCAAACCCTTTAATAAAGGGTTTGTTTTTTTGTGTAATTTTGAAGTCGATGTTGCTATAATGAATAGCGGAATACAGTAAGGTTGTTCGTTTCAAAATAAAGTGAAACTTTAATCAGTGGGAGGGGGCCATCCCCCCACTGATTATTAGCCTTCACCAATCGGGCATTTACGGGCAGTGGATTTCCCACCTAACTTCTTTGCTCCAGCTGAATTTTGAGGTGGGAGTCTTACTGCCCGTTAATGCGGGATAAAGTGAAACCATAAGTGATGGGGTTTCATCCATCACTGATTATTAATCTTCACCACTCAGTATGCCTGCAAATGGCCGGGGGAAATGTACACTTTTATATAAAAACGGAACCTTTGAGTAGTCTTAGCGTAATTACACGTATTTGTGATATGATTATATGATGTGATAGCGCTGAAAGGGGAAGAACGATGATCTATTTTGATAATAGTGCGACGACGAAGCCATATCCAGAAGCGCTTCAATCGTACGTAACGGTTGCAGGGAAATATTTTGGTAATCCTTCTTCTATTCACTCGCTTGGAGGAGAGGCAGAGCGTCTATTAACACAATCGAGAACGATTGCGGCACAGCTCCTTCACGTTAAACCTTCTGAAATTATTTTCACATCAGGTGGAACGGAAGGGAATAACCTTGCGATTAAAGGGATAGCGATGAGGAATCGTTCGCGCGGCAAACATATCATTACAACAAATATTGAACACGCGTCTGTGTTTGAAGCATATAAACAATTAGAAGATCTCGGTTTTGATGTAACGTATTTACCGGTTAACGAGCACGGTGTTGTATCGGTAGAAGATCTAAAACGAGCACTTCGTGAAGATACGATTCTTGTGTCAATTATTCACGTGAACAACGAGACTGGAGCGATTCAGCCCGTTGCTGAAATTGGAACATTATTAACGAACTATCCGAAAATAAGATTCCACGTGGACCATGTACAAGGGATAGGAAAAGTACCACTTGATTTATACGCTTCTCATATTGACCTTTGTTCAATATCTGGACATAAATTTCATAGCGTAAAGGGGACAGGTCTTCTTTACGTACGTGATGGTGTAAGATTAGATCCAATCTTATCAGGTGGTCAACAAGAGCTCAAGTATCGTTCAGGTACAGAAAATTTACCTGGTATTGTAGCGATGGTGAAAGCACTTCGTATGACGATGGAACAAGTGAAAGAAAAGATAGTTCATTTGCAAAATTTACAAACAGAGCTGGTCCGTTTCTTTAAAGAGATGGAAACTGTAACGATTAATACATCACTTGAATATGCGGCACCGCACATTTTAAATGTATCATTTGTCGGTTTAAAACCAGAAGTAGTCGTTCATGCTTTAGAAGAGCATGGTGTATATGTATCGACGAAGTCTGCTTGTTCTTCAAAAGCAAATGAAGTGAGCAGAGTACTAGTGGCAATGGGAGTACCGCACGCCGCAGCTACAAGTGCGATTCGCATTAGTCTAGCACCAGACAACACGATGGAAGAAGTAAAACAATTTGAAGGTATTGTTAAAGAGACGATGCCAAAATTATATGAAGTGATGAGGTAAAGAAATATGATGACATATGAATATATTTTAGTTCGTTATGGAGAAATGACGACAAAAGGAAAGAACCGTTCTAAGTTTGTAAGTACGTTAAAAGATAATGTGAAATTCAAATTAAAAAAATTCCCAAACATTAAAATTGATGCAACACATGATCGTATGTACATTCAGTTAAATGGTGAAGACCATGAAGCAATTTCTGAAAGATTGAAAGATGTATTTGGTATTCATAAGTTTAACTTAGCAATGAAAGTACCATCAGAATTAGAAGATATTAAAAAAGGTGCATTAGCAGCTTTCTTACAAGTAAAAGGTGATGTGAAAACATTTAAAATTACAGTGCACCGCTCTGATAAGCGCTTCCCAATGAAGACGATGGAGTTACTTCCAGAAATCGGTGGGCACATTTTAGAAAATACAGAGGATATCACAGTAGATGTTCATAATCCAGATGTGAATGTACGTATAGAAATTCGCAGTGGTTACAGCTATATTATGTGTGGTGAGCACATGGGAGCTGGCGGTTTACCAGTTGGCGTTGGCGGAAAAGTAATGGTACTTCTTTCTGGTGGTATCGATAGCCCGGTAGCAACTTACTTAACGATGAAACGCGGCGTATCTGTGGAAGCAGTTCACTTCCATAGTCCACCTTTCACAAGCGAGCGCGCGAAACAAAAAGTAATCGATTTAGCACAAGAGTTAACGCAATACTGTAAACGTGTAACACTTCATCTTGTTCCATTTACTGAAGTGCAAAAAACGATTAATAAAGAAATTCCATCTAGCTATTCTATGACAGTTATGCGTCGTATGATGATGCGTATTACAGAGCGTATTGCAGAGGAGCGTAATGCACTTGCAATTACGACTGGTGAAAGTCTTGGACAAGTAGCGAGCCAAACGTTAGATAGTATGCATACGATTAACGAAGTGACAAACTATCCTGTTATTCGTCCGCTTATTACGATGGATAAATTAGAAATTATTAAAATTGCAAAAGAAATTGGAACGTATGATATTTCAATTCGTCCATATGAAGACTGCTGTACAGTGTTTACACCAGCAAGTCCATCGACGAAACCGAAGCGTGAGAAAGCAAATCGTTTTGAAGCGAAGTACGATTTCGCGCCGTTAATTGAAGAGGCTGTAGCGAACAAAGAAACAATGGTATTACAAACAGTAGAAGTAGTGGCTGAAGAAGAAAAATTCGAAGAACTTTTCTAAACCCATAAATTACCACATTCAAATGTGCATGAAGTCATGTTGTTTATCACACTCTATACTCACAAGGAGGTGATACAACATGGCAAGCACAAATAAATTAGCAGTATCTGGTGCTCAAGCAGCATTAGATCAAATGAAATACGAAATCGCTCAAGAGTTTGGTGTTCAACTTGGAGCTGATGCAACATCTCGCGCTAACGGATCTGTTGGTGGCGAAATTACTAAACGTCTAGTTTCACTAGCTGAGCAACAATTAGGCGGTTACCAAAAATAATCCCATATACGATGGCTTAGAAAGAGCGGGTTCTCCCGCTCTTTCTTTTTGTCGTTTTCGTCGTTATTTGCCGATGAATCGTTATGTTAAAAACATCGTCGCTATACATTCATACATCAATTCGACATAAATATAAAAAAATTGTCAAAAGAAGAGGGTTCAAAATTTACTGAAAATTCTTTATTATATAAGGGAGGCATAGAAATAAAGGAGGATGTTATATGAAGAGAGAGGAATTGTTAGCGCCGCCGTCTTATAATTTAGTTTCGGAAATAGAGAAATATACGAGTGATAAAGAGAAGCTTGCTTTAATTTGGCAAGATGATAAAGGGAATAGACGAGAGATTACATATTTTGAATTAATGCAAGGTGCGAATAGAATTGGAAACGCTTTTATAAAAAGTGGCTTACAAAAAGGGGACAAGCTCCTTATTATGATGCCGCGCTTAATTGAAGCTTACATGACGTATATTGCTGCGATTAAAGCAGGATTTGTCGTTATTCCAAGCTCAGAAATGTTGCGTAAAAAAGATATTGAGTACCGTATTGGGCACGGAGAAGTGAAAGCAATTGTAAGTTACGAACCGTATATTGGACAATTCGACGGCGTAGAAGCGGTGGAATCTCTTCAGAAATTCGTTTTGAGCGAGCGTTCAGTAGATGGTTGGAAAAATTTAAAAACAGCATTAGAAACAGAAAGTGACATGTTAGAAATGGCGAAGACAGATAAAGAAGATATGGTCTTTTTATCTTATACGTCAGGGACGACAGGAAATCCAAAAGGAGTTGTTCATACGCATGCATGGGCATACGCTCATTTACGTACAAGCGCTCCGAACTGGCTCGGAATTGAAGGAAATGATGTTGTATGGGCAACGGCTAGTCCAGGTTGGCAAAAGTGGATTTGGAGCCCGTTTGTAGCGACTCTCGGTTCAGGTGCAACAGGATTTGTATACAATGGTAAGTTTGAACCAAAAACGTATTTAAATTTATTAGGCGATAATAAGGTGAATGTGCTTTGTTGTACGCCGACTGAGTATAGATTAATGGCAAAGGTAGAAAATTTAAGTGAGTACAATTTAGAAGCGTTACATAGCGCTGTATCAGCTGGTGAACCGTTAAACAGGGAAGTTATTGAAACGTTCCAAAGGCATTTTGATATTACGGTAAGAGACGGTTATGGGCAAACGGAAAACACATTACTCGTTGGGATAATGAAAGGGATGGACATTAGACCAGGATCAATGGGAAAACCGACGCCGGGAAACCATGTTGATATCGTAAATGAAGAAGGAACTCCTGTACAGGTAGGAGAAGTTGGTGATATCGCAGTTCACATTGAAACACCAGCACTCTTTAAACAATATTATAAAGACGATGAGCGCACAGCGATGCAATTCCGCGGTGATTATTATATTACCGGTGATAAAGCGAAAAAAGATGAAGAAGGCTATTTTTGGTTTGAAGGTCGCGGTGATGATATTATTATTAGCTCTGGTTATACAATCGGACCGTTTGAAGTCGAAGATGCACTTGTAAAACATCCATATGTAAGAGAATGTGCGGTTGTTGCAAGCCCTGATGAAATTCGCGGAAGTGTCGTGAAGGCATTTATCGTATTAAGAGAGAATATAGACAAGAACGAAGAAACATTAATTCCAGTGCTCCAACAACACGTCAAAGAATTGACTGCACCATATAAATACCCTCGCAAAATTGAATTTGTAGATGAACTACCAAAAACGATTTCCGGAAAAATTCGCCGTATTGAACTTAGAAAACAAGAAATGGAGCTTCCTTCAAAATAATTTTGAAAATAGGGAAGTAAATAGTTGAATGAAATGTAAAACGATGATATTATAAAAACGAACACAAGTTCGATTTTATAAACTAAAAAAAGAGGTGTCCGTATGATTTTAGGTATTAATCCGTACTTAGTTTTAGATGGTAGTGGGCAAGAAGCTGTACAGTTTTACAAAGAGGCGTTAGACGCAAAAGTAGAAGTAATGCAAACTTTTGGTGACATGCCTGAAAATCCAGAATACCCAATTCCAGCTGAAGCGAAAGAGCGCGTTTTACATGCTACTTTAAAAGTTGGTAATACGGACCTTATGATTTCTGATACATTCCCAGGTCAAGGGCATGCAATCGGATCTCAAGTAACAATCGCAATTCAAATTAATAATGCAGAAAAAGCGAAAGAAGTATTTGATAAGTTACAAGAAGGTGGAGAAGTTATTATGCCACTTCAAGAAACTTTTTGGAGCCCAGCATACGGACAACTAAAAGATAAATTTAACATTGAATGGCAAGTTACAACGAACCCTACTGAACAAAAATAATTTTTGGAAAAGCACCATTTTTAATCGAAATGGTGCTTTTTTTATACGCTCTAATTTCGTAGACTAAAGGAAAAGGGGGACGAGTATATGGGAGAAATTTGGTATGGCGGCACCATTTACACTATGCGAGAAGAGAATGAAAAAGTAGAAGCTATTTACGTTGAAAATGGCGTCATTGTTCATATGGGGAATAAAGAAGAGTTAGAAAACCGATATTCAGAAGTGAAGTTATATGACTTAAAAGGGAAAACGATGATTCCAGGACTCGTTGATAGCCATATGCATCTTATTGGGCATGGGGAGAGGTTGCTTCGTCTAGATCTATCAAATTGCAAATCTTATAGCGAAGTACTTACTCTTGTTCAGAAGCGCGTAGAAGAAGCGCCAAAAGGATCTTGGATTATCGGAGAAGGATGGAATGAAAATAATTTCACAGATACAAAACAAGTTCATGTACGTGATTTAGATGAAATCTCTAAAGAACATCCGATTTTATTAAAGCGTGTTTGTCGTCACGTGACATGGGTGAATTCATACATATTGCAAGAAGCGAATATAATAGAAGCGACGCAAGATCCAAAGGGCGGAAAAATTGGTCGTGACTCATTAAATAAATTAACAGGACTTTTATATGAGCAAGGACAAGAGTTAATTAAACATGTTCAGCCCGAAATAGATGGAGTGTATTTGCAAAGTGCTCTGCAAACAGCGATTTCAGACTGCTGGCAATATGGACTCGTTGGCGGACATACGGAAGACTTAAATTATTATGGCGGCTTTCAAAAAACGTACAATGCGTTTTCACACGTTATAAAAGAAATGCGGTTTAAAGCGCATTTACTCGTTCACCATGAAGTAGCGAATGAACGAAAAGAATATGAAAATGAGCACTATATTGAATTTGGTGCGATGAAAATTTTTTCTGACGGTTCTTTCGGCGGAAGAACAGCTTTATTAAGTGAACCGTATGAAGATGCGAAGGAAACAAATGGAGTTGCCATTTTCTCACGTGAAGAGCTTGCAGGTTTAGTGAAAAAAGCACGAGATTTACATATGCCAGTTGCCATTCATACAATTGGTGATTTATCGCTTGAATATGTCATTGATGCGCTTGAATTATATCCACCTGCAGAAGGATTACGTGACCGTATTATTCATTGTCAGCTAGCTCGTGAAGAGTTGATTGAAAGAATGAAACACTTGCCAGCTATTATTGATATTCAGCCAGTCTTTGTTTCGTCAGATTTTCCATCAGTTATTGAAAAACTAGGAGAACGCCGTCTTCGTTATGCGTATGCTTGGAAGACGTTACTGGATGCAGGATTACACTGTAATGGAGGCTCTGATGCTCCAATTGAACAAGTGAATCCGTTTTTAGGTATATATAGTGCTGTTACACGTAGAAGTTTTATTGACGGCGTATGCTATATGCCAGAAGAAAGATTAACGGTATATGAAGCTGTCTCTTTATTTACAACAGGAAGTGCGTATGCAATCGGAAAAGAAGCGAAGCGAGGACAAATCGCAAAAGGATATGAGGCAGACTTTACGATATTAGACCGCAATGTTTTTGAAATTGAGGCGGAAGAAATAAAAGAAGTACAGGCAGAAATGACCGTCATTGATGGGAAGATTGTTTATAGAAAAGACGTCTAAAAATTTGAGGGAGCGGCTCCGAAAATACATTTTGGTGCTGCTTCCTCTTTTTAGATAAGTTGATGATGTAGTCACTTTTTTTCAGTAAATCGATATTCTTTGTAGAATCGTTAATATATATATACTTACGCGCCTTGTCAGCAATAATTGATTAAAGAATAACGAGTAAGTACGATAATAGTTCTAAACATATACATAATTTCTTTTATGATGGAATTGCATAAATAAAAGCACTCATTAGAGTGCTAATGCTTATTTTAATTTATTACGAATCGCTTGTAATACTGAATCAACGTTGTAATCAGGAATATTTCGTATAGTTCGTTTCTTCGTACCAAACATTTTTTTTATCTCTAGATAAATGATACCTGTATTCATAAGAGAAATACCAAATGCTCCCTCAATGATATCAAAGTCTACTTCTTTAATATCTTTGTATTTCACAACTTCGGCTTCAGCACCACCAAATAAGCCGCCTTTCATCATCACAAGGTATAAATTATGTTCACCAACAACAATGAAGCCGTTTTTTGTTAGTTTAGGATGTGCAACTTCGAAGCAATATATTGCTTCTTGTGATTTCATAACTTTCTTTAAAGCATCAAATGCATACTGATAAAACTTCCGTTCAGTTTTCGGAAACTCTTTAGATATATCAATCATTTCATTTAGCGTAACGGGATATTCGATTACGCCAAATCTCTCATCTACTTTAGTATATTTTGGATTAGCCATATTGTATCTCCTTTTAAAATGTAAAATTGCTCATCTCATGGTAGCAAACAAGTTATTTATACGTTGTCGTATTTTGTCGAATGAAAAATAAAAAAAGAGAGATATCAGTTCTCGTTTTATAAAAGGTAAATTGTGTAATTTTCACCTGCGGAATAAGGGGATTTTGCCATGTGAAATGTAAGTGGTTAAAAAAATATTGAGCGCAACCTGCAAGTAATCGTATAAGCTGATTGTATTGTAGAAGTAGGTCCAAGTGCAGGAGGAGAAATTTTTTCTGGTATGCCTTACAGCTTATTGGAAAAAGAAACTGATACAAGTAAAGCGCTGAATAAATAACCGTCGAATTATGGAAATCCCATAATTCGACGGTTATTTTATTACTATAAAAACGTTCTCTGTACTTTTTCCCAGAAGGAATTGTTTTTTAATTTAACAGTTTTAATTTGTTTATCGCTTAAACGAACAACGGCTTTCTCCACTTGTTTAATGCTAAGTGCTTCGTTATCCATTCCGATAACAGGGTAATCATTGCCATCTGGTCTAAGTGTTAAAGTTAACGTACGCTCGTGATTTAAAAGAAACGGTGATCCGAGTGTACGGTATGTGTTGTTATTTAAAGATGCTAGTTCGCTTACTTGAAAACATGGGATAAGTGGATCGACAACTGCACCATGTAATGATTTATTGTAAGCGGTACTTCCTGTTGGTGTGGAGATAACTAATCCATCACCTCTAAAGGTTTCGAAATGTAAATTGTCGACGTGTACATCTACGACAAATGTTTTAATGATACTAGAGCGTAATGTGAATTCATTTAAACAATGGAAAGATGTACCGTGATCTACATCTACTTGAATTGTTGGATATTTTCGCACTTCAATTTCGTTTTTTGTAATTTCTTGAAGGGCTGTATCAACGTGATCGATGTGGAAATCGCAGTAGAAAGAAATTTCATCTTTCGTAGAAATACCTGCGTATAAGCAATCTTCTCTAAAGCCGGTTTTACGAACGGCTTGTAAGAAAGTCCCATCATCTCCAACGCTGACGATAGCGTTTGCATTTTTTGGATGATCTAATATGGTAAATCCATTCTCCTCTAAAATACGATATACTGGTTTCATTTTTTCAACGAGCGTTACTTTGTCATCACCATAAAAGAAAAATAAATTGCGACGATTTGCCATTATGTATCCCTCCACTGCAGTTAAATTTTCTAGTCTTAGTGCTACATATCGTCAGAGTATGTTTCTGGATGATATGTTCAAATAGTATATTTCGATATAAATTGTCAAAATTCCTTTTTATTTTTAGAAAAATTTTTATATTCAATTTTATCAAAGTCTGTTTAATGATGAATAAACTTGTCGATAATGGGTATGGAGTGAAAGGATGGTACGAATGAAGTGGCTCGTAATTGGAATGATAATTCTTCTACTTTTTATTTTGCTTATACTATTATCGAAAATATCGCTTAAGGTGACGTTTTTATATTCAGAAATGGAAAAACAATGTTTATTTCAAGTGAAAATATGGATGATTCGATATACGTTTGATGTATTGGAAAGAATTGAAAAACAGCAGAAGAAGACAGGACAAAAAATTAAAAAAGCTGAAGAGGACGGCGGAATAGATAATAAAATTATGGCACAACTTGATAGCATTGGAGAACTGATAAAAAAGCTTCAAGAAGTTCATACTATTGTTAAAGATTTTCTCAAACGAGTGAAAATCAATAGTTGGAAGTGGCATTCACAAATTGGAGCAGGCGATGCGGCTAGTACTGGAATTGTCACTGGGTATGCATGGGGGACAAAAGGAATGGCTGCTGGAGTTGTAGGACAATATATGCATATTGTCGACGTACCAGAATTTGAAATTACCCCTGTTTTTCAAGGGAAAGGATTTGCATCAAGGTGTGAGTTAACAGCATCTTTTCGTATATTTCGTGCTATAAAAACGGGTATCAAATTACTCACGTTTATGAGAAGACAAAGATCTGGTACGAACGAAAAATCAGTTCAATCATAGGGGGGATATAAAGTGGACCATCCAATTCAAGGTTTAATGACAACTGCAATGCAGCATTTAAAACAAATGACTGATGTAAATACAATTGTTGGTGATCCAATTAAAGCGGCAGATGGAAGTGTAATTCTTACAGTTTCGAAAGTCAGTTTTGGATTTGCTGCTGGTGGAAGTGAATTTGGTAAAGTAGAACATTCAGGCCGTCATCCATTTGGCGGGGGAAGTGGTGGAGGAGTTTCTATTAATCCTGTTGCCTTTCTTGTTATAAATGGAGAAGGTGTGAAAGTATTACACTTAGATAAGCAAACACACGTCATCGATAAAATAATTGAATTAGCGCCACAAGCTGTTGATAAAGTGAAAGAAATGATGGATAAACGAAAAGAAGATGATCCTGAATTTCAAATTTAACGAATAAAGAAGCTGATCAGTGGATTAGCTTCTTTAATTTTTTTGTAAATAAAGCGATTTTATTTGCATTATCGATAGGGACAAACTATCATTTACATTGTACATATTTTGTTTAAAATAAGGGAGGATTTTTAAGTGGCAAACGTAACTTTTAAAGGTAACCCAATGACTTTAGTTGGAACAGAAGTTAAAGTTGGCGATCAAGCGCCAAAATTCCAAGTATTAGCAAATGACTTATCTCCAGTAAGTTTAGAAACATACAAAGGCGAAGTAAAATTAATTAGTGTTGTACCTTCAATCGACACAGGTGTGTGTGATGCACAAACACGTCGTTTTAACGAAGATGCAGCAGGTATTGAAAACGCGAAAGTATTAACAATTAGCGCTGATTTACCATTCGCTCAAAAACGCTGGTGTGCAGCAAACGGTTTAGAAAATGTTGTAACACTTTCTGATCACCGTGACCTTTCATTCGGTGAGGCTTACGGCTTAGTAATGAAAGAACTTCGTTTACTTGCTCGTGCAGTATTCGTAGTAGATAGCAATGACAAAGTAGTTTACGCAGAATACGTAGGCGAAGGTACAAGCCATCCAAACTATGAAGCAGCATTAGAAGCAGCTAAATCTGCGAAGTAATGTAAATGAAGACGACCTCTCATTAAAGTTTTACTTTAGAAGAGGTCGTCTTTTCTCATGTATTGTTAACTGAACCAATATATGAGAAAAGACGTTACATCATAAACAACTTGAAGGGGAGCTCTTTGCAAGAGGTCGCTTTTTCTTTTGGGAAAAATTTAGATTATGGTATGATATAAGTTATGTGTAAAAGAGAGAAGGAGGAATGTACGTGAGTCAGGCAGTAGAAACATTATTTTCTATTTTTGATTCTTCTACGGTAGTTTTACGTAAAGAATTAGATGTAACATATTTAGAGGCGCTTGTAGAAACAGGTGATAACTTGTTTGAAGGAGCGATTTTACAAGAGGAATTATCCGAATCAACAATTGAACGGTTGAATCGTGAATATAGTACGTTTAATGAAGAAACATATAAAGGGGAAGAAATTCGTAAAGCATTTCAGCTAGCCATTTTAAAAGGAATGAAAGAGGGCGTACAAGCGAATCACGAAATGACGCCAGATGCAGTTGGAATGTTCATGAGCTACTTATTCCATAAGTTTATGCAAGGTCAAAAAGAAATTACTGTTTTAGACCCTGCAATTGGAACTGGTAACTTAATGACTACATTGTTTAATAGCGCCAAAGAAGAACTAACAATGAGTGGATTTGGTGTAGAAGTGGATGAGGTGTTAATTAAACTTGCTTTAGTAAATGCAAATTTACAAAAGCATGCAATCGAATTCTTCCACCAAGATGGACTAGCACCACTTTATATTGATCCAGTTGATGCAGTCGTTTCAGATTTACCAATTGGTTATTATCCAAATGAAATTGTTGCAAGTGAATATACATTAAAAGCAAATGAAGGAATGTCATATGCACATCACTTATTTATTGAACAAAGTGTGAAACATACGAAAGAAGGCGGGTATTTATTTTTCTTAGTACCAAACTTCATTTTTGAAAGTGATCAAGCGCCAAAGCTACATGCATTCATTAAAGAGACATGTTTTATTCAAGGATTATTACAGCTTCCTGTTTCCATGTTTAAAAACGAGAAAAATGAAAAAAGTATATTTGTTCTCCAAAAGAAAGGCCAAGGTGTAACAATGCCGAAACAGGCACTACTAGTGGAATTACCTAAATTCTCTAACATGAAGGCTATGGAGAACATTATGGATCAATTGAATACTTGGTTTGCAACACATAAATAATACGATATATATGTAACAGGGTTAGTGATTAATGTAGTACAGTTTTATAGGATATGTAATGTTTTTTAATATATACAAGATTTAACTGAATTTTTTTGAAATCTGTAATATATTTTTTTTCTTGGTGTTACAATTTTTTCACTTGAAATATATGTCGGACGATGTTTAAATTAAAATCGTGAGTATAAAATTTACTAATGATGAAACGTTTTCATATTGAGTGAATTTAATTAGATAAAATCGAGCGGTTTGTGGAATGATCCACACAACTACCAAGAGAAAAAGGGGCGAAAGACTAGATGTCAAAAATCATCGCGATTAACGCAGGAAGCTCTTCGTTAAAGTTCCAATTATTTGAAATGCCAAGTGAAACAGTATTAACAAAAGGTTTAGTAGAACGTATCGGTTTAGAAGATAGTATCTTCACAATTACTGTAAATGGCGAAAAACAAAAAGAAATTACAAACATCCCAGATCATGCAGTAGCAGTTAACATGCTTCTTAAGAAATTAACTGAAAACGGAATCGTAAAATCTCTTGATGAGATTGGCGGTATCGGTCACCGTGTTGTACACGGAGGCGAAAAATTTGCTGATTCTGTTTTAATTGATGCTGAAGTATTAGCTGATATCGAAGAATTAAGCGATTTAGCACCACTTCACAACCCAGCAAACCTTGTTGGTATTAAAGCATTCCAAGAAGTACTACCAAACGTACCAGCAGTAGCAGTATTCGATACAGCATTCCACCAAACAATGCCGGAATCTGCATTCCTATACAGCTTACCATATGAGTACTATGAGAAATTTGGCATCCGTAAATACGGTTTCCACGGAACTTCTCATAAATATGTAACTGAGCGTGCGGCTGAATTATTAGGTCGTCCAATTGAAAGCTTAAGCCTACTTTCTTGTCACTTAGGTAACGGTGCAAGTATCGCAGCAGTAGAAGGCGGTAAGTCTATCGATACTTCTATGGGCTTCACTCCACTTGCTGGTGTAACAATGGGTACACGTTCTGGTAACCTTGACCCTGCGTTAATTCCATACATCATGGAAAAAACAGGCCAAACAGTAGAAGAAGTAGTTAACGTATTAAACAAGAAGAGTGGTATGTTAGGTCTTACTGGTTACTCTAGTGACCTACGTGACATCATTGCGAAAGAAGAAGAAGGCGACCACCGTGCGAAAGTAGCACTTGATGTATTCGTAAGCCGTATCCACAAATACATCGGTTCTTACACTGCTCGTATGAAAGGTGTAGACGCAATCATCTTCACAGCTGGTGTAGGTGAAAACAGTGCGATTATTCGTGAGCGCGTATTAGAAGGCCTTGAGTACATGGGCGTATACTTCGACGTAAAACGTAATAACGTATTCGGTGAAGAAGCATTCATCAGCTTCCCACACTCTCCAGTAAAAATTATCGTAATTCCAACTGACGAAGAAGTTATGATTGCTCGTGACGTATTACGTCTTGGAGATATTGGTTAATATACTATATAAAAAAAGACGAGATCCTATAGGATTTCGTCTTTTTTCTTTTGGATATAGTTTAAAATTCCATCTGGATATAATAATTTTTCCTTCTGAATGAATGCAGTAATGGGAATCCATTTTACATACGACGCTGTTTGTTCATCTTTTATATTCATTATTTCCATTTCATATAGTGATGTGTCCAATAAACGTAAAGAATATAGTTGAATGATCTCATGAGCAATTTCATCATCTACATGAAAAATGTTTTCTAAGCAACCTAAATAATCGATAATTTCCACTTCTGTATGAAGTTCTTCTTTAAACTCCCGAATGACTGTATTGGCCGATTTTTCTCCGAGTTCAATTGATCCACCAAGAGGTCGGTAATAGGTTTCAGCGTCTGTATGATATTCTTGTACGAGAAGTCGATCGTGATGTATAGCAATGCCAAAAGCTTTTGCACGTGGATACATATATAATCACTCCTTATTTATTTTGTATAAGGGTGATTATAAGGCAGGGTGTGATAAAAGGTGACGTGTATTTAAGCGTTTGGCCGAATTGTGATGCCATTAAATAAGTCATTCCAAAATGCTTCATTGTACTGGTATATATCCATCACTGGGCATTTTATAACACAAATATTTTGTAATCCCCAATCTTCTTGGGCGATAGTTGGTACATCTTCAGGAATGAGTAATAGGACAGAGAATGTATGTTTAACTATTTGAGATAAAATTTGTTCCAAGGAACGTGCTTCTTCGTATGTTCCTCCAGTTCGAATAAACAATGTGGATTCTGCCGTTTCGATTGTAGTTAGAAAACGATTAATTCGGTGCTCGTAGTTTAACTTAATATCTGTATAAGAAGGCCAGGAAGTTGGTGTGTTTACATCTGTTTTAAAATCATGGCAGGAGTCAATTTCATAAAGGTTGTCCCTTAATCTTAATTTAGTATGATCATCCCAATATGAGATAAAGGATAAGTTTTCGTAATTTAAAAAACGGTGAAAACGATTTTGTAATAATACGTTTACCTTTTCTAATGATGGGCTTAGCATAAAATCAACCACACCGAAAAATTGTGATAACCCTAACTGATATAAAGCCCAAGCAGGCCAGCAGTTTTGTCCTAGGCTGAATACCGCATTATAATTTTTTTTAATACTAGATAACTGCACGTAATTCACCTCTTTCTTCTTACTGATATTTTATGTTTTGAATAAATGGTATGTGATAGGAGATAGACAAGCATATTTGCAAAGAAGAAGCAGAAATATGTTACAATAGAAAAAAATCGAACGAGGTGGTTGTTACGATGCGATCGAAGCGAGAACAAGCCATTTTAGACAATATAAAAGAGTGGGAAGGGCAATTAGTAGAGCAAGAAGCGACCGATTTTCAAAAGATGTTTGATAAGTGGTTGCATACGACAATTGCGAAACTGCCTGAGAAAAAACGAAAAGACTTTTTTACGAAAGCAGATGGATGGCTCTTTCATTTGCATGCGCTTATTCAAAGTTCACAATCACAGCTAGATGCACGTAATCGTATTTTAGGAACATCGAGATTATTTGATGAATCGATTGAGCAACTTGAAGATTTGAAGGCGTTATCTATTGATCAATTAACATACATAGCAGAGCAGCAAACAGCACGTCATCGTCTATATTCATTCGTACAAGGCGGAGCAACTGGTGCTGGTGGTTTATTATTATTAACGGCTGATTTTCCGGTTATGATTGCGTTAAATGTGAAGGCTGTCCAACTTGTTGCGACATCATTTGGGCATGATGTGAACAAGCCGTATGAAATGATGCTTGCGTTAAAGGTATTCCATGCAGCATTATTGCCGGCGAGACTTCAGCAATATGCATGGTACAATTTACTGAGAGAACTCGAACAAGAGGATTCATTCTTCTATGAAGGAGACGAAGAGGTGTTAAAGCCAGCTTCTACTGAGGTTGTGTTAAAACAAATTTTGAAGACGTTTTCGATTTATGCTCTTCGTCGTAAAGTATTCCAAGGCATTCCTGTACTCGGAATGGCGATTGGCTCTACAGTGAACTATCGCTTAACGAGGAATGTTACTGAATTTGCAAATAAGTTTTATCAAGTACGCTACATATTAGAAAAAGAAAAGAGAGCATGAAAAAAGCGAGAGGCCGAAGCCTTTCGCTTTTTAGTTTGTCGCATGTTTTTTGGATATTGGAATAGAAACGGGTTGCTTTGCTGCTTTCTTTTCTGTTTTTGGATAGTAAATTAAATCCAATGTTTTTGCCTGTACGGCAATCGAAAGAATAGTAAAAGCAATTTCTGTCCAATTTAAATAATATAATGAAAGCGCAAGAACAATCGCGTCAAAGACGAAGAAAATTTGCCCAATTGTAAACCGAGTTCGTTTACTTAATATAATTGTTAAAATATCGTCTCCACCGGTTGCACCGCCAAATCGCAATATAAAACCGAGTCCAATACCAGCTAACGCACCGCCAACTACTGCAGCTACAAATAAATTATTTGATAAATCTACCGTAAAAGGAGAATAATTTTCCATAAGGGAATAAAATACTCCGAATGAAAGTGAACCTAAGAATGAATAGCCAACCATTTTTCTACCTAAAAATGAAGCACATAGTAAAATAATAGGGATATCCATTACTACAGTTGAAATAGATGGTGAAATATCATAAAAATTTTGGATGAATAGTGCAATACCTACAAAGCCACCTTCTGTTAAGTGGTTTTGGAAGTGAATGTGATATAGCGCTGCTGCTAATATAAATGAACCGATTAAAACCATAAAAACTTCTTTAATAATTTGTCGACTTTGGATGTTCCTCATCGTTATTCCTTCTTTCCGTAGTTAGTAGTCCTTTGGTGTTGTAAACTAACTACGAGCTCACATGTAGCTTTCAGTTAGTTTACGAAAAAAACTAACTACGCTATATGTCGCTGAAGAAATAACGAATAATCCTCTCGTCCATCAATTCTCCCTACCTTCGTTTTAGTTTAAGTCTTAAAGCGACTAAACAAAACGGGGAGTAGGATTCTTCATTTAGCAATCCTGCTCTTCTTTGTTTTGTTTAGCTAGTAACAATTAAGTCCTAAACAAAACGCTATGTGTAAGAAGAGTCTTTTTTTTGCCAAATTATCCTTCGGGCAATCATAATTTCCCCACTCTCGTATTTTTTTCGCTAGACTAAAGTATCTGAGCTGAAAAATACGCTACGTGTATGATTCGTCAATACGATGCCACATGCTCCTTCGAGCGATCATGATATCAAAATCCCTTCCTTCAAGATTTATATTATTATATCATACTTTCAAAAAATACATGCGGATGGAAACCGACAATAACCGAAGAGAATCTACAAAAAATGTTATGTTTAAATATTTTTGTAGAAAAGCCTAAGTTATTTCGTAGAACTGGACAACTTTTAGAAGTTTGTCCAATAAGTAAGAAAAGAAGGGTTTTTATTCAATTGTATTGTTCTCATCACTTTTATCTTTAAAAAATGCATCCCAGCTAATGATACTTAAAAAAGTTAAAGCGATAATAATGAAAGCTCGCATAAGTTTGAGACCTCCTTTTGTACATAGTATATGAATAATTTGTTTCGGAATGTGTCATTTTTTTACAAGCTCTAACTATTATGAGAGTATATTAATATAGATAGATGGGGGGGAGAATGGAGATATGCTAAAAGACATGTTTAAAAGAAAAGAATTAAAATGTGTTTCATGTCAGAAAAAGATTCAATATGAAGAAGAGCTAGTTGCTTTTGTGAAGTTGCCGAAAGAAAGAAGTGTATTAGTAGGCCCGTTTGATGTATGTTTAGCAAAAACGGCGCAAGAAATATATTGCAAAGCTTGTTACGACAAAAAAGCATGACCCGAATTAATTGAGGGGCATGCTTTTTTCATTGGTGTGCTTTTCCCTCAGATACGTTTTGGGTTAGACGATACCAAAGCCAAAGATCGTTAATAATTGAAGCAAGATCGGCAATTTCTGAATTTAGCTTGCAAGAAATTTCGAAGTCTTCTTCGTTATTTAAGTGGTGTTGTTTAGCGTTAATATGGTGCTCAAGTTCTTTTATGCGATCAGGTATTTTTCCGCGAACTTGCTCCCATTTTAATAAAATAGAATGCTGCGCTTGTTCAGAGATGTCTTCCCATTTTTTTTGTATGTTCGGTACTTCAATTCCTAGATGTTCATTGTATATAAAATACTTTTTCATAGACACCCCTCCATTTTCCTTCCTCTATTTTACATAAAAAAAGAAAGAAGTTCGACGAAATTGTTTGAAAAAATTTTATAAATTCCCCTTGATTCATTTTATGAAAGGTGATAAAGTTTGGATTATTATAAGAAAAGATGAATATTTATTCTTTAGGGGGATGCAAAATGGAGAAGAAAAAAGTGGTATTAGCATATTCCGGAGGTCTTGATACTTCCGTTGCAATTAAATGGTTACAAGAGAAGAATTATGATATTATCGCGCTTTGCTTAGATCTAGGGGAAGGTAAAGACTTAGCGTTTGTAAAAGAAAAAGCACTTTCAGTAGGTGCAATTAAATCATATATGATTGATGTTCAAGAAGAATATGCGAATGAATATGCATTGATAGCGATGCAAGCTCACACGTTATACGAAGGGAAATATCCTCTTGTCTCTGCATTATCTCGTCCGCTTATTGCAAAAAAATTAGTAGAAATTGCAGAGCAGGAAGGCGCAAGTGCAGTTGCACATGGATGTACAGGGAAAGGGAATGACCAAGTTCGTTTTGAAGTTTCTATTCAAGCGTTGAATCCATATTTAGAAGTTATTGCGCCCGTACGTGAATGGAAATGGTCACGTGAAGAAGAAATTGCATATGCAAAAGAAAATGATATACCGATTCCAATTAATTTAGATAGCCCGTTTTCAATCGATCAAAACTTATGGGGACGCAGCAACGAATGTGGAATTTTAGAAGATCCATGGGCAGCGCCGCCAGAAGAAGCATACGAGATGACATTAGCATTAGAAGATACACCGAATAAACCAGAGTTTGTAGAAATCGGATTTGAAGCAGGGGTACCGACGACTTTAAACGGCACTGCATATTCACTTTCAGAACTAATTAAAACGTTAAATGCACTTGCTGGCAAACATGGCGTTGGACGTATCGACCATGTAGAAAATCGCCTTGTCGGTATTAAATCTCGTGAAGTATATGAATGCCCAGCAGCAATGACATTAATAACAGCGCATAAAGAACTTGAAGATTTAACACTTGTGAAAGAGGTTGCTCATTTCAAACCGATGATTGAGCAAAAACTAACAGAATTAATTTATAACGGTTTATGGTTCTCACCTTTAAAACAAGCGCTCAATGCTTTCTTACAAGAAACGCAAAAAAATGTAACAGGTACAGTGCGTGTGAAATTATTTAAAGGTCATGCGATTGTAGAAGGGCGTAAATCTGAGTACTCTTTATACGATGAAAAATTAGCAACGTATACTGCCCAGGATGAATTTAATCATGATGCAGCAGTTGGATTCATTTCATTATTCGGTTTACCTACGAAAGTATACAGCCAAGTGAATCAAAAGAAGGTGGAAGCGTGAGCAAACTTTGGGGCGGACGTTTTACAGAAGAAGCGGAAGCGTGGGTTGAAGAGTTTGGAGCATCCATCTCCTTTGATCAACAATTAGTAAATCAAGATATAAAAGGGAGTATCGCACACGTAACGATGTTAGCAAAGCAAGGCATTGTTACGAAAGAAGAAGCAGAGAAAATAAAGATAGGGCTTCAATATTTACTAGAGGAAGCGAAACAAAATAAATTGAATTTCTCAGTCGAGGCTGAGGACATTCATTTAAATATTGAAAAGATGTTAATTGAAAGAATCGGTGAAGTAGGAGGGAAACTTCATACAGGCCGAAGCCGTAACGATCAAGTAGCGACAGATATGCATTTGTATTTAAAAGAAAAAGTAGAAGATATTATAAAAGCTACAAAACAATTGCAAACTGTTCTTATTCATCAAGCGGAAAATAACATTGAAACAATTATGCCCGGCTATACGCACTTGCAACGTGCACAGCCGATTTCATTTGCGCATCATATTCTTGCTTACTTTTGGATGTTAGAGCGCGATGTGAATCGTTATGAAGATTCGTTAAAGCGTATTAACATTTCACCATTAGGAGCAGGAGCACTAGCTGGTACAACATTCCCGATTGACCGAGAGTATAGTGCGGAGCTTCTTGGATTTAATGGAATCTATGAAAATAGTTTAGATGCGGTAAGTGATCGTGATTTCATACTGGAGTTTTTAAGTAACTCATCTATGCTTATGATGCACTTATCACGCTTTTGCGAAGAACTTATTTTATGGAGTAGCCAAGAGTTTCAATTTATTGAAATGAGCGATCAATACGCAACAGGCAGCAGTATTATGCCGCAGAAGAAAAATCCGGATATGGCGGAACTTATTCGTGGTAAAACGGGCAGAGTATACGGTAATTTATTCAGTTTACTTACAGTAATGAAAGGATTGCCACTCGCTTACAATAAAGACTTACAAGAAGATAAAGAAGGAATGTTTGATACAGTGAAAACAGTAGAAGGATGCCTTCATATTATGGCAGGCATGCTTGAAACGATGACTGTAAACAAAGAAAAAATGGGGCAAGCTGTGACGCAAGACTTCTCTAACGCAACAGAAATTGCCGACTATTTAGCAAGCAAGGGACTGCCGTTCCGTCAAGCTCATGAAATTGTCGGGAAACTAGTTCTTCATTGTACGCAAAAAGGAATCTATTTATTAGATGTACCACTTGAAACGTATAAAGAAATGAGTCCGTTATTTGAAGAAGATTTATATGAAGTTCTTTCACCTTATGCAGCTGTAAAGCGTCGTAACAGTGCTGGCGGGACAGGATTTGAGCAGATTGAAAAGGCTTTGGAGAAGGCGAAGGGGTTAACTAAAGAAGTTATTAGGAATTGAGTTGGAAAGTACGCCAGTCTGTGAAAGTCTGGCGTACTTTCTTTTTTACTAGTGTGTAAGTTATAGTATAGTGAAAAAACACAATTTAGGGGAAATTTATGAAAAAAATAGTATTTATCATTTTACTGTTAATTAGCTTAATTGCAAACGTGAAAGTATTTCTTTTGGACAAATATATGTTTGTTGGTGAACAAGAAAAGCGAGAAGAAGCGATTATCGCAACGATGTGGCACTTGCAAGAGAAAGGATATAAAGAAAGTGATATTTCATACATAAAACCGGCCTTTTATAGTAAAATCGGTTCTTACGGTATGAATGTACAGTTTAAAGATGAACCAAATGAATCGTATACATATAGAGTTTCGAAAGATGCTAAAACAAATAAAATAACTGTACACCAAGATAGCAATGAGCCAGGTGGTATGGGTGGGAAGCATCAAGAGCTTAAATAGATATAGGAGACTGCTGATAAGTAATATGAGCAGTCTTTTATATTTTTAGAAGGGAGTCGAGCATTTTATAGTTGTTCTTCATAATCATAAAATGATGTTTCTCATGAATCGCTAATAGTTGGATAGATTGAATAAGGTTAGGATAGTGAGCAATTGGATCTAAAAATACGATATGTCCTGCGATATTTTCTTCTATATTTTGAACTAGTTTTTTTATTTCATCTGTTTCACGTGAAAGTAATTCTTCTAATTCTATTGCACTCATAGAATAATAGATTTTTTTTGAAGGGATTAAAATCCAAGGAGCTTTCATTCCTTTGCCGTGTTTTTCTTTATATTCGGCATAAATGTCATGTATTTCAGTTGCAAATGGGGTGTTTTTTCTTAGCTTGGCATAAGGGATAAGAGTGAAAGAGAATTTAATCGCTACTTTTAGCATCCTTGCAATTAAATATAAGTGATAAAAGTGTTCACCAATAGACCATTTTCCGTCCTCTTTCCTGTACCATAGTTGTTCTTGTGAAAGTGAATGAAGCTCAGGAAGGAACTCGTTTCTTTGCGCATGTAATGTGTGAAAATGTTTTGAGATATTTTCAGATTTCATAGTAGAGCATCCTCCATGCCTGTTTTTTCCTAATTATAACATTTTTCATATGGATTTAATTAAGCCTAGAACAATATGTTCTAGGCTTAAAGTTTCATCGATTAATCATACTTGTGTCGATCTTCCGTAATTCGAATGTATTCAATATCCATTAAATCTCGAAGCAATGCACCGTGACTTAGTTCAACACCATGTTTTTCTTTAAAATGCTCGCGAATCGTATTTAACATTTCGAGTTCTGTACCGTTCACATCTAAAATAATACGTTCATAATCATCCATGTAGCATCCTCCTTTTCTAAACACATATATTTTGTCCGTCTATTTCTAAAAAATGTATGTTAACCTAATGTTAGGAAATGAGAAAGGAATGGAAGATGAGACGTATTTATTTTGTAGGGTTAATTTTGTACACGCTAATTGTATTACACGTTGCATTCCCAGAAGTATTTTCATTTGAGAATGTAACAACAATGCATATAGCAATCTTTATCTTTACCTTATTTGTAGTAGATTGCTGTATTTCTGTATGGCTTTCTAGAAAAAAGAAAGTACAAGAAGTAAAAGATAAAAAAGAAATAGAACGGAAAAAGAGAAAACGTTCATTTTGGATGACAACGTATTGTTTTTCTTTAGTGATTGCTGCTGCATTTTTTAGTGAGCATATTCCACTAGAAAGATTGGATATTGAATTTTGGGCAATTGTATTTGCATGTTATTTTTTTATGCATTTTCTTCCTTATATGAAAGAAAGGCGAGGAGAAGAGGAAGATCCGATTGAAGAAGAAGTGAGAGAACAAGAGAGTAAGAGAATAGAAGAAGACATAAAGAAACTTGGCGAACAAAAGTGGTATTTAAAATCAAAAATTATATATGTTCTTTGCTTCATTACGCCGCCAATTGGTTATGTGTATGTTTTCTTACTTCGTAAAAAAATGACAGAAGATGCAAAGCAAACGTACTTAATTGTTGCGACGATAATGATGGCGCTATGGTCTTTGAAATTCCTTCCGCCGTATGTGTTGGCAGGTACCGTTGTTGTTGTAGCTTGTCTTGTATTTATAGTGAAGTTTGTGAAATGAAAAACACCAAGCCTATGTGGACTTGGTGTTTTATTTATAAATTAAAGATCACCTTGCTCCTCGTCACCACGAACAACAAGGACATCGCATTTCGCATAGCGAATAATATGTTCAGAGACGCTACCAATTAGGAAACGTTCTACAGCATTTAAACCAGTTGCACCACACATAATTAAATCCACTTTATGGTTTGGAGCGATTTCTTTTGAAATTTTAGATTTAGGATTACCAAATTCTAATACAGTTTCCACTTTTTCAAGACCAGCTTCAAGCGCAGTTTTTTTGTAGTCTTCTAATAAGTCTTCTGCAAATAGATTTGCACGTTCAGCAATTGCGCGGCTATAAGCCTCTACTGCTGAGTATGCTTTTACATCAACGATATGAGCAATTGTTAATGTTGCGTTGTTTCGTTTTGCAACTTGAATTGCTTTTTTAAAGGCTTTTTCTGCTTCTTTAGAACCGTCCACCGCAATTAAAATATTTGTATATGTATTATTCATAGTAAATTCCTCCCAATCATTTTTATTACCGTTTACAACTTTATTATAAAACAAATTTTGGTAATGTGCTTGTCGGAAACGTTACAGAATTTTGAAAACTTTGCCTTAATTCATTTTAGTTGTAATTGAAGCGAGAACTTGTTACATATGGAGTATAGCAATTTAAAAGGAGGCATGTTTGTGAGACACGCGCTCATTACAGCCGGTACGAAAGGTTTAGGAAAGCAAGTAACAGAAAAGTTATTGGATAAAGGATATTCAGTAACAGTAACATATCATAGCGATACAAGTGCTATGGAAACAATGAAAGAAACATATAAAAATATGGAAGAACGTCTACAGTTCGTGCAAGCTGATGTCACGAAAAAGGAAGATTTACATAAAATAGTAGAAGAAGCGATGAGCCGTTTTGGCAAAATTGACTTCTTAATTAATAATGCTGGTCCTTACGTATTTGAAAGGAAAAAATTAGTCGATTACGAAGAAGACGAATGGAATGAAATGATCCAGGGTAATTTAACAGCGGTGTTTCATTTATTAAAACTTGTCGTACCGATTATGAGAAACCAGCAATTTGGTCGTATTATTAACTATGGATTTCAAGGGGCAGATAGCGCGCCTGGATGGATTTATCGTTCAGCCTTTGCAGCTGCGAAAGTCGGACTTGTTTCTTTAACGAAAACAGTCGCATACGAAGAAGCTGAATACGGTATTACTGCGAATATGGTATGTCCTGGTGATATAATTGGTGAAATGAAAGAGGCAACGATTGAAGAAGCACGAAATCTGAAAGGTAGTAACACACCAATTGGTAGATCTGGAACAGGGGAAGATATCGCAAGAACCATTTCGTTTTTATGTGAGGACGATTCTGATATGATTACTGGCACGATTATTGAAGTAACAGGCGCTGTTGATGTTATTCATAGACATCGATAGAATTAAATAAAGTGAAGTTTCGAATAATTGGACAGTTTATCCTTTATACTGAGAGGTACGGATAATACTGTCCTTTCATGTAAGATTAAATCTATCGGAAAACTTGTATTATTTTTTTGTCAAATATTGAGATATTATGTTAGAATATAAGAGTATAGAAAGCGCTTTAAAAAAGTGATTCAGGGGTCATTTCATAACTCAAGGGGGAACTAATAATGCGTATCGGTATTCCAACAGAAATTAAAAACAATGAAAACCGCGTGGCAATGACGCCAGCGGGAGCTGTACATTTAGTACAAAATGGTCATGAAGTTTTTGTTCAAAAAGGATCAGGTGTAGGATCAGGCTTTACAGATGAAGAATACGTACAAGCTGGTGCGAAACTTGTTGAAACTGCTGAAGAAGCATGGAATCAAGATATGGTTATGAAGGTAAAAGAGCCAGTTGAAAGTGAATACGGTTATTTCCGCGAAGGTTTAATTTTATTCACATACTTACACTTAGCTCCAGAGCCAGAATTAACGAAAGCATTAATTGATAACAAAGTGGTATCAATTGCATACGAAACAGTACAATTAGACAATCGTTCTTTACCATTACTTGCACCTATGAGTGAAGTAGCTGGTCGTATGTCTGCGCAAATCGGTGCACAGTTCCTTGAGAAAAACAAAGGTGGTAAAGGTATTTTACTTGCAGGTGTTCCAGGGGTGAAACGCGGTAAAGTAACAATTATCGGCGGTGGTCAAGCTGGTACAAACGCAGCGAAAATTGCAGTAGGTTTAGGTGCAGATGTAACAATCATCGACTTAAGTGCAGAACGTCTTCGTCAATTAGATGACATTTTCGGAAACCAAGTGAAAACGTTAATGTCTAACCCGTATAACATTGCAGAAGCTGTAAGAGAATCTGATCTTGTAATCGGTGCAGTATTAATCCCAGGTGCAAAAGCGCCAAAACTTGTAACAGAAGAAATGATTCAATCAATGGAACCAGGTTCTGTCGTTGTAGATATCGCGATTGACCAAGGTGGTATTTTCGAAACAACTGATCGTATTACAACTCACGACAACCCAACTTATGAGAAACATGGTGTTGTTCATTATGCAGTTGCAAATATGCCAGGTGCGGTTCCACGTACATCAACTCTTGCATTAACAAACGTAACAGTACCATATGCAGTACAAATTGCTAACAAAGGCTACAAAGAAGCTTGCCTAGGCAACACTGCATTATTAAAAGGTATTAACACATTAGATGGCTACGTAACATTCGAAGCAGTTGCGGAAGCGCACAGCTTACAATATGCAGATGCAAAAGAGCTTCTTGAAAAAGCTCCTGCTTTATCATAATAGAAATACATGTAAGCCCCTCCTTTTGTAAGGAGGGGCTTTTTATTTAGGCTAATTGTCTAGTTTCTTTACAATTCTTAATCCGAACATCATTGTAAAGAAAAGAATACCAAACAAATAATACAAGGCATACTCAACTCGTATCATCGAATTTTTGTCAGTGATATATAAAATAAATAGTATCGCAGAACCGATTAAATGAGAGAGGCCGAAAATTTGCGCCATAAGTTTTAAACTCATCTTCTCGATTCTTTCATCCATCTCAGGTAATGGATATTTCTCGGAATCGTGCTTCTTTTTCTTAAAGAATATTCGTTTCACTATGAATAGTATTAAGGCTAAGAGTATGTATACGCCAGTGAATAGAAGGACAGAACTAATCTTTTCTTCATCATTACTATTGAAATAAAGAAAAGTTGAACCTAACAATAAAATGGTAAGATGCGAAATGAACTCTTGATTAAAAGTATTTTTCATTCTTTTTCCTCCCCGGTTTTATCTAATTGAAATAAATCTTCTACTTTACAGTTGAAAAACTCACATAATTTCAATGCTAATTCTAAACTCGGGTTGTATTTATTCTTCTCGATAGCGATGAGGGATTGTCTAGTGATTTGAACAGAGGAAGCTAATTGCTATTGGGTGATGTCTCTAACGACGCGGAATTGTTTTACTTTATTTTTAATCAAATATACAAAGTCTCCTTTTTGTAAATTTGTTACATTTATAATATCCATTTTTAGGTAAAAAGTAAATGAAACTTTACGAGAAATATTGCTTGTTATGATGTTGTTTTTTGTGATAATTTGGAATTAAATGAAAGTCGATAGAGGAGATTCAATGGGGAGTAAAAATAGGAAGAAAAAGCAAGCTAAAAGACAAAAGTATATAAAGAAAAAACAGGAACAGAACATACCTCTTTCAAAAAAAGTAGTCATTATGATAGAAAAAACATTTCGGTATATTTGTATGTTCTTGTATGTGATTTTTTGCGTGTTTTTATGTGGAATGGTTAAAAATTTTGGGATAACCCCTAATGTTATTGAAGGTATTTTTGGCGTTACACTTGTTATGGTAGAAGGATTCTTATTCTTTATATTATTTGATAAAGTGTGGCCTAGTCATGAAAGTAAAAAAGATAGAAAAAGAAGAAAAAAATCTTCATCCGATTCAAGCTCATCAAGCGGATTTGGTGATTACAGTAGCAACGATTGTAGCAGTTCAAGTGATGGTGGAGGAGACTAAATTAGTTTTTCAGAAGAACGACTAATGAAAGGGTGGGACGAAAGATGGAAACTGTGAATTTATTAGAATTAACAAAGGACATTCAAGAACAACATAAAAACTTCGTCGTTTCAAATGTAAATAATCATTGCTTACGAATCGCCGTATTTACTGGTGAATATGATTGGCACTATCATTCTAATTCGGATGAATTATTTATTGTGCTAGAGGGAGAACTACTTATCGATTTTGAAGATGGAGAGACGGCGGTTTTAAAGCCAAATGATTCTATCTTAATTCCAGCATGCACGATCCATAGAACGAGAGCATTCAAGAGAACGGTAAATCTTTGTTTTGAAAATATAGAGGCGGATACGATTAAAGTGGAGCAATTATGAAAAAATTATCTGTAGCCCAGTATAGAAAAATCCTTCCGATTTTAGAAGGTCATACAAGGACAACAACCTTTGCTCATGCGGTATGTGATCAAATGATAGATGGTGAAGTTTTTGCAAACGAGAAATTAACAGCAGGACTAATTCGTACAGCTAATGGTATCTATTATTTATTTGGTGATACGGATGATCAAAATTATAACGAATATTTATTTGCGTATTTAAAAATGGCTATTGAAAAAACAGAGAAACGATTTACACTGTTCACTTCGAGTGAAGAGTGGGAAATGATGATTGAAGAGTACTTTAGTAATGCATTTCGGAACATCCCACGAATGACATTTCAATTTCAAAGAGAAGTTTTTGAAGATAGAAGAATAGAATTAAACAAAAATACATATGAAATTAAACGTATTGATAAAAGTGATATAGAACGAAGTAATGAATTTACAGAGGATTATTACAAAGAATATTGGGGATCAAAAGAAGTGTTTTTAAATAACGGCTTTGGTTTTTGTATAGAACAAGATGGGATGATTGTAGCCGAATGCGTCTCAATATTTAGAGGGAATGGTTTTGCTGAAATTGATATTGCAACACATGAAGCACATCAAGGGAAAGGGTTAGCTCAAGCTGTCGCAACACGTTTCATTGAACAGTGTATACAAAATCATATTACACCATGCTGGGATTGTAATGTAGATAATATTCCCTCGCAAAAATTAGCTAGTAAATTAAGCTTCCATAATCCAGTAGAATATGTTTTGTTTGTCCGCAAGAAAATGGGGGAATAAAAGATGAACGTAGAATTAACAAGATTCAAAGTCAAGCCAGGTAAAAGCCAGCGTGTAGATGAATGGATGCAGCTTCTTAATGATAATATGAAAGAAGTGCTTTTGACATTAAACGACGAAAAGATGTATGTAGAGACAATTTTCCGGGAAATAAGAGATGGAGAAGAGTACTTATATTGGTATTCTGTGCAAGGAGAAGGCGGGGCTCTTGTCGAAAATTCTCATCATGAAATTGATAAAAAGCACTTAGCGTTTTGGTATGAATGTATTGATGAAGAAACACCGTCTGTTGATATGAAAACAGAAGTTGTTATGATTCAAGATGTTGTGAAGGAAGTAATGAAATAATAGAATAGTATGTTGGAGAGAAGCGCATCAAAATAGATGTGCTTTTTATTTTGAAAAAAATTTTAAAGAAAAGCTGTATACATTTTACGCTCTCAAACGTTGAGTATATAGAAAGGAGAGCAGAATGAGCCATGATACGTTTGAATCATTATTAATAGAGAAATCAAAAGCTGTGTTTGGATACTTAATTAAGATTGGAGCAGATAGAAAAGAAGCGGAAGATATTGTGCAAGATACGTTGTATAAGGCTTTATTGCTTATGGAGGAAATATCATTAGAGCATTTAACACCGTGGCTATTTAGAGTTGCGATCAATCAGCACCGAGATTTACACCGAAAAGAAAAAAGACTAAATCCAATTGCGATTGAATCGGTCGTTCTTATTGGTCAAAAGTCATTAGATGAAGTGCTTTTAACAAGTGAACTGCAAGGAGAAGTACAAGAAATACTGGAGACGATGACGGAGGATTATCGTCATATTTTACTGTTGAAATATGAATATGAACTATCTTATAAGGAAATTGCCATTTTATTAAGTATGAAAGAAGAAACAGTGAAAACAAGTTTGTACCGTGCAAGAAATCAATTTAAAAAATTGTATAGGAGGAGAAACGATGAGTCGGAAGGACTTTGATTTGAATATGGATGATAAGCAGATGAAGACTTTGATGAAGAGAGCGAAGAGGAAACAGCTTTTTAGAAATTTTGTCATCTCAATCTTTGCATCTACATTAGTGATTGTTGGATCTTTCACTTTAATAGTATATTTAAAACAAAAAAACTTTAATGAGATGGAAAGAAGAGTATTTGCAGAGCAAACTGTAAAGGGTCCTAACATAAAATTTTATTCTCACAGAAAATTAAATATGGGTTTAATGAGCGATTCTATTATGTATAGTTCATATAAAAATATTTCGGGTCAACCAGTTAAGTGGATAGATGAAATATATGAATATGATGTGTGGGGATATATGTCCCGAAGTCATAATGGAAATACGTATTTGGATGAAGGACCGCCTAATCAAGAAGGATCTGACACGAGGAAAGACTATAATATACAAACAATGCAACGTGAAATGCGATTTTACTTACCGTTTATGAGGTATGTAAATTATGTGAATGATTTAAACCAAATCGGGGATCTGAAAAATAAAGTCGCAGAAGTGGCTTTGTCGTTTGATAAGGCGTATACGATGGATGAAATTATGGGAATACTACCTAAAAATGTGCAACCAGTTTGGTTTTGGGTTGATACATACAATGAAAAGAAACCGGATAAACATGTTGGTTTAGCAGACTCAAAAACAGGTAATGTGTTAAATGCAGTAAAGTCTACTCATGTCTATGGGTTCACTGGAAGCTATGCTAAAAAGGAAGAAGACATGAAAATGGATTTTGAGAGGAATTCAAAAGGATTTATAGGAGCAATGAAAACATTAGCAGAAGATGAACGACATATGGATGATGCAAAAGATTCGTATAAAGAAATAAAAAACACGAAACCAAAAGACCTACCAATATACGGTGTAGTCGTAACAGGGAAAACAGAGGATTTACAAGGTTTACAAGGATCACCATATATTAAAGCGGCTGTTAGAGGTGTAACAGTGGAGAAATATTAATTACAGTTAATTAATGTGAATAATCAGAAAATTTATGTTATAATATGGGAAAAGGAGGCTTATATGAGGCAAATACATGGAGCAATTTATATTTACATAACAATGTTTTTCGTAGGAGCATCTTATGGATTAGGGCATGTGTATTCGCATCCTATATTAACTTTTTTAAGCGGAGCATGTATGGTGTTTGCGTTTCTTGTCCACCTTTTCTCAGTTTGGATTGTGAAATTTCAAATAAATATTAGTGAGATAGAAGAAGGCACTTTTTGAGTGGCCTTCTTTTTTAGTAATAATATTTATGAAGTTCTTGTAGTAATTTTTCAACTTCACGTTCAGTTTTTTTACATATAGACATTGTACGTAATTTGAAAAATAAGCTGCGCAAGAAAGATTTTATATTTCCGTATAGAAATTCATACGAGTCAATATGTAGTGTCGGTTTTTGAACTTGTAATTGAGCTACTAGATCACGAAGGGCTAATATGAGTATTTCTTCCTCCAAGCCATTTTGCAGCATTACGACAATCGGATAAACGAGACGCTCATCTTCTTCATATTTGTAATAAATGGAATGGACACAAACTTTGTTTAATAAAGTTTGTAGTATTTCTTCGTAATGTGAAGTTTCCAGTTTAGGATTATTAACAAGTGCCTCAAATGTATCGGAAGCATGAGCGATACTATGTGCCCAGCCTTGGTCTTGTACATACCCACGGAAATCCTGTTCTTTGTTCATATATAGAATTAATTTATCTTTTACATTTAAAATATCAGTCTGTGATAAGAAATTATGATTTGTATCAGCATCAATAATGAGTGCGATTAATAATGTTGTAAATGCACGGGTAAATACAGTATCGTCTTTATCCGAATGAATCTTATAAAATAAATATTTTTCACTGATGCTTTCTGATAATAGTTTCTGTAAGTGGGTGTGTGAAATATAGTCCTTCTTGATTAGATGATAAAAAGTAGAGTAAATGAGTTTGTCCCTTAAATAGCTATCAGTAACACCGATATGTTGAAGCATACTTGAACTTAAAGAATCAATATTGAGTGCACCATTGATTACGTAATTATTATCACGAATTTCTTCTAACTGTTGTTGTAACATGTAAACCTCCTATTTTAGAAAATTCTGTATATTAATAGTATAATGAGAGGAAGAAATAGACAAGAAATAAGTGCTTTTGAATGGAGGGTCATTATGAAGAGAAGATGGTTTTAAAGCGGAAATAAGAAAAAAGGTAGCGATCACGCTACCTTTTTTCTTATTTCACAAATTGTAATTCTTTCGGGAACTTCGTTAAGATTTCTGATCCGTCTTTTGTGATGTAAATATCATCTTCAATACGAACGCCGCCTACGTTTGGTACGTAAATACCTGGCTCGATTGTGAAGACCATACCTTCTTTTAATAGAGACTCATTGCCTTCTTTTACATCTGGATATTCGTGTACGCTAATTCCAAGTCCGTGACCAAGTCGGTGTGGGAAGAAGTCTCCATAACCTGCATCTGCGATAACAGAGCGAGCGGCGTTGTCAATTGCACCAAATGTAACGCCTGGTTTACATGCTTCAACTGCTTGTAGTTGTCCAGCAAGTACAGTGTTGTAAATGCGAGTTTGTTCTTCAGAAATATCACCAAATGCTACTGTACGCGTAATATCAGAGCAATAACCTTCAATGATTACACCTAAATCAAATAGTACGAAATCGCCGCGTTTCATTTTGTTTGCACCTGGAATGCCGTGTGGAAGAGCAGAGTTTGAGCCTGCTAATACCATCGTATCGAATGACATTTTATGGATGCCTTTTGTTTTTAATTCATGCTCAATAATTGCTAATACTTCTAGCTCACTACGATTTTCTTTAATTGCATTTACACCAACTTCAACAGCATAATCTGCCATTTTAGCCGCTTCACGCAAAATAGAAAGTTCTTTTTCGTCTTTAATTAAGCGAAGTTCGCGAACTTTCTCTTCAGCTGATTTGAAAGCTGCATTTGGGAATAACTTTGTTAATTCTTCGTAACGTTCTACGTTTAAATGTTCTTTTTCAATTGCAACTGCATTTGCATCAATACCACGATCTTTAATTGCTTTTGCAATCATATCCCATGGTCTGTCCGTATCAGTAAATCCGATAATCTCATGTGCCCAGCCAGCGTTACGTGCTTGGCCTTCTTCCATTTTAGGACAAATTAAAATAGGCTCTTTTTCTTGGAATACAAACATACCAAGTAGTCTTTCATGTGGTTCACAGTGGAAGTTTGTCATGTAGAAGACGTTCGGTGTAGAAGTTAAGAACGCAGCTTCTACGTTTTTTTCTTTTAGCCATTGCATTAAATTTTCTAATCTAGCATTCATCGATTGGCACCCCCGAGATATTTAATTACAAATATAACTTTACATCGGACGAAAGCGTTATGACAAGTAAATCGATGTTAGAAAAGACAGGGAATTGAGAAATCATGTAGAATAAAAAGTGTGAATGTGAATAGGGGAGGAATGTAATGATGAAAGTATCGTATCACGGGCATTCAGTTGTAAAGATTGAAACGAATGGAAAAGTTATTTTAATTGACCCATTTTTAACGGGAAATCCGAAAACAGATTTAAAGGCTGAAGATGTAAAAGTTGATGCGATTATTTTATCGCACGGACATGGTGATCATGTTGGGGATACAGTAGAGCTTGCGAAGAACAATAATGCGGTCGTTGTGGCACCATTTGAATTAGCGACATTTTTAGGCTGGCAAGGTGTAAATACACATCCAATGCATATTGGAGGTTCACATGAATTTGACTTTGGTAAAGTGAAATTTACTCAAGCATTCCACGGATCTAGTTATATTGATGAAGAAAATAAGACGATTACATATACAGGTATGCCAGCTGGTATTTTGTTTACGGCAGAGGAGAAAACGGTATATCATGCAGGAGATACTGCGTTATTCTCTGATATGAAGTTAATTGGAGAACTGAATAATATTGATGTAGCATTTTTACCAATTGGCGATAATTTCACAATGGGGCCAGAAGATGCTGTTTTAGCTGCAAAATGGACTGGTGCGAAAACAGTTGTACCGATGCATTATAATACGTTCCCGGCTATTGAACAAGATCCATATCAATTTGTAGAAAAGCTACAAAATTGTACAGGGAAAGTATTAGAAGCTGGAGAAAGTATTACACTATAAAAAAGAAACCCTTCATTTGAAACGACAAGTGAAGGGTTTTTTATGTGTGTAGTACAGTTTTTAAAGTTTGTATTTGTTTAGGTGATTCTTTTCTTTTTGTACGTGGCTGTTCGGGTGTTTCATTCAACTCCATTGCAACTTTTTTTCCATCTATGAAAGCTAAAAATACAGCACCTACAACCTCTAAAAATTTTTTCATAATGTATTCGCTCCTTTGTTTCATTTCTTGTCTTAATTGTATATTGAAGCGTCTGGACAAACTATCGAACGAGATGACAATACCATTACATTGTTGTAATAGAATGACTGGTGGAATGTAAGGGGTATTTTGTTATAAAAAAAATGGTACAGGCATATAAAGAGAGAGTGTAACAGTTTTGAAAATATAGTATACTGAAAATACAACACATGAAGAATTTAGGGAAAAGAAAGTATGGTGAAACCATTTGGCTACCAAACATAATCAAATTTTAGAACATATTAATAGCCTGCCGGTAGGGCATAAAATTTCTGTGAGGCAAATTGCGAAAGATTTGAGTGTAAGTGAAGGGACAGCTTACCGTGCAATTAAAGACGCAGAAAATAAAGGGTATGTTAGTACAATTGAACGTGTCGGAACAATTCGAATTGAACAAAAGAAGAAAGAGAATATCGAAAAACTGACATATGCAGAAGTCGTTAACATTGTCGATGGTCAAGTACTTGGAGGCAGAGAAGGACTACATAAAACATTAAATAAATTCGTAATCGGGGCTATGAAATTAGAAGCGATGATGCGCTATACAGAAGCAGGGAACTTACTTATTATCGGTAACCGTACGAACGCACATCAATTAGCATTAGAAACAGGGGCTGCTGTATTAATTACAGGTGGATTTGATACAGAAGAGCATGTGAAAAAGTTAGCAGATGAATTGAAATTGCCAATTATTTCGAGTAGTTATGATACATTTACGGTCGCAACGTTAATTAACCGTGCAATTTATGATCAACTTATTAAGAAAGAAATTGTACTAGTTGAAGATATTTTAACACCAATTGAAGAAACACTATATTTAAAGCCTAGTGACATAGTGCAGAAATGGCATGAGTACAATGAAGAGACGATGCATGGACGTTATCCAATTGTGGATGAAAATAAAAAGGTGTTAGGTATCGTAACTTCGAAAGATATGATTGGTGTTGCGAAAGAAACACCGATTGATAAAGTTATGACGAAACACCCTATTACGGTAAACGGAAAAATGTCTGTCGCAGCTGCAGCACGTATGATGGTGTGGGAAGGTATTGAATTACTTCCTGTTGTGGAGGATGGAAATAAATTGCAAGGTATCATTAGTCGTCAAGATGTACTTCAGGCGCTGCAAATGATTCAGCGTCAACCACAAGTTGGTGAAACGATTGATGACATTGTAACGAATCAATTTATGACGCCGAAAGAAGCAAAAAATGAGCATTTATATCAATTTTCAGTGACACCACAAATGACGAATTCAATCGGGACGTTATCTTACGGTGTATTCACAACAATTGTGACAGAAGCAACAAACCGTGTCATTCGTGCGCAGAAGAAGAGCGATTCAATTGTTGAGAACTTAACAATTTATTTCGTAAAACCGGTTCAAATTGATAATGTTGTATCGGTTCATCCGAAAGTATTAGAAATTGGCCGTAAATTTGGTAAGGTTGATGTAGAAGTACATCATGAAGGTAATGTTGTCGGGAAAGCATTACTTATGGTGCAGTTAATCGATAAATAAAAAGGTGGAACAAATCGCTTTGGTTTGTTCCATCTTTTTTGTTTTATTGGGTTTGAAGCTGTTGCTAAAGATGTGGAGGAGTTTTAGCTGGAAATATATATATAAGGAGAGATGATTGTATAATTAGAAAAAACAGAATATTTATTTATTTAGAGTGTATACTATGATATAATTAGATTGTAAGATAATGGATGTCGGAAGGGGGATGCAATATGTCATCAGAATTACTCTTTTTTGGTGGTATCGCACTCTTTTATTTCCTTGTGATGATACCAATTCAATACTTATACTTACAAGGATTAAATGAAAAAAAGAAACGAACAGGATTATCTCAGCAAGAACTATACAAACAGATGTCTTTTGGAGAAGAACAATTACATTTTCACGTGCAAGGTAATCCCTTTAATATACCATCTGCGTTTGTTGCATATATGATTTTGAAAGTGAAGGGACGTAAAAAAGCATCACAATGTTGATGCTTTTTTACGTTGTTTTATAAGACTCGGCTTCTTTGACTGCTAATGGTAGAAAATGTTTATATTGGCGGAATCCATTAAATGTACTCGCGCTGCCAAGTAAAATAAACAAAACACCAACGATAATGCGTGCAGTTGAAAGTTCTAAAAAGAATTGGTTTATCCCAAAGAATAGGACGAATAAGCCGAGTGCCATTGCGGATTTTCCTGAGAGCCAACCTTTCTCCATTGGACGGTTTGTACGAAAGAACTTTGTTTTGTAGAAGAGGTACAACACAAATGAGATGATAATACAAAAGACGAATACTGGCATAATACACGCTCCCATCGATTGGTATAAAAATAACAATTTAGAAAAAAGAAAAATCTAAACTTTCTAACTTTTATTATAAAGCAATTGTTCGCATGTATGAAATGTTTTCCGTTATAATGGGGGATAAAGTGAAACTTTAATTAGTGTGGGGAGATCCCACGTACTAATTATTAGCCCTCACCAATCGGGCTTTTACGTGCATCCAGGCTCCAAATTAATTTTGCCCCATTGTTTTTAATACTTTTGAGGTGGGAGTCTTACTACACGTTAATGCGGGATAAAATGAAGAAGTTGAATAAAAAGGAGATTATACATATGCATGAGCAAATTTTAGGAGCAATTAAAGAGTTTGATACAATTATTATTCATCGTCATGTACGTCCAGATCCAGATGCATTAGGTTCACAGGGCGGTCTTGGTACAATTCTACAAGAATCGTTTCCAGAGAAAAATATTTATACGGTTGGGTACAATGAACCGTCACTAGAATATTTACGAGTAATGGATGATATTGAAGATAGTGTATATGAAAATGCACTTGTTATCGTATGTGATACTGCGAACCAAGAACGTGTTGACGATCAACGCTATGCAAAAGGGAAGATGTTAATTAAAATTGATCATCATCCGAATGAAGATCCGTACGGAGATATTACGTGGGTAGATACGACATCAAGTTCTACAAGTGAAATGATTTATGAGTTTTACAGTTATGGAAAAGATAAAGGATTACAGATAACGAAAGAAGCAGCTCGTCTTATTTTAGCGGGTATTGTTGGGGATACAGGTCGTTTCTTATTCCCGAATACAACAGCGAAAACACTTCGTTACGTAAGTGAGCTCGTTGACATGGATGTAAAATTCACAGATTTATACAATGAAATGTATAAGACAAAAGAAAAAATCGCTCGTTTAAATGGTTATATTTTACAAAACTTCACAATGGTAGAAGAAGGCGCAGCGTACATTAAATTAACGAAAGAGGTACTAGAAGAGTTTGATGTACTTTCTACTGAAGCATCTGGTGTTGTCGGAGCACTTGGTAATATTGATGGATTAAAGGCATGGGTTCTATTTTTAGAGGAAGATGATGTTATTCGTGTTCGTCTTCGTTCAAAAGGACCAGTTATTAATAAGTTAGCAATGCAATATAATGGCGGAGGACATCCGATGGCTTCTGGTGCAAAAGCATCTTCTTGGGAAGAAGCAGATCGCCTGTTTGCTGATTTACGTGAGCTGTGTAGATAAAAATTGTAGGTTGAACGAAAGAGAAGGAGAGGCACTGAAGCCCTCCTTTTTTTTATTTTTCTTTCTCTATATCAATACTAATTTCAAGTACGGTATCAAAAGAGACTGTGTCTACTTTAAAGCGGTATATACGATCGTAATGTTTGTACGTTTTATTTTCGATGACTTTTTTGAGCAGGTCTTTATTTTTTGCGATGCTTTGAATGTTTTTCGTTAATAGATGCTGGAGATCATTATGGATAGAAGTGGTCATGTTTTCAAGTGTAAGATTGTCTAAATCATATTTTTTTCGATTTATAATTTTTATTTTGATTTCTTGAATTGTTAAGAGCCGTTTATTTTCTGTGTTCAATTTCTCTTGGTCTTCGAGAAGGACGTGGAGTTTTGCTTCTTGTTTTTCGATAATTTCTTTTTGTTCTGCTATTTTACTAGTTTGTTCTTCTTGAAAAACACCGTATATGTACAAAAAAACAAACCAGCTCAACACGCCTCCAACAGCAGCGCCAGCTAAAACTAAATACCACCTTTTGGCTGTATTGGCACTGGGTACTCTCATACATGTTCCTGTGTAAGCCATTTAATAATAATAAGACCAGTTTGCATACCGCCAGTTGCAAAAAAAATAAGGAGAATTTGTTTTACGATATCTTTCATATCTCCGCCAAAGAAGCTTCTTTCAAAGCTATAAAAGGTATCGAACGTTCCGCCAATTGCTGCAACGAGTGCCCAAATTCTTAAATTTTGGGCGAATTGATTAATATAAGTTAGAGCTGGTTTTCCGATGAGAAATGCACCAAATCCGCCAATTAATGAACCACCAAGTATAACTCCAAAGGCAATAAAATAACTAATAATAAGCAGAGAGAAAAAAGTATGTTCTCTTACATCCATCGTCATTCCCCTTTCTTCTTCATATATATGGACAAAGTATGAGAAGTATGTTTTGATTTCCGCTTTCCTCATCACCTATAATAAAAGTAGTCACATAGGTAAAGAGAGGGTACAACAGTGAAGTTTGTGCATTTACAATGTCAAACCGTTTTTAGTTTATTAAAAAGTGCTTGTAAAATTGATGAGCTTGTCATTCGGGCGAAAGAGCTTGGATTTTCATCGCTGGCCATTACAGATGAAAATGTTATGTATGGAGTTATTCCGTTTTATAAAGCATGCAAGAAAAATGGTATACAGCCTATTATCGGCTTAACAGCTTCTATTTTTAGTGAAGAAGAAGAAAGGTCTTATCCACTTGTCTTACTTGCTGAGAATGAAATAGGCTATCAAAATTTATTAAAGATCTCTAGCAGCATTATGACGAAGTCAAAAGAAGGTATCCCGAAGAAGTGGCTTGCTCATTATGCGAAAGGGTTAATTGCAATTTCACCAGGGAAAGACGGAGAGATTGAACAGCTATTATTAGAAGACAAAGAGAGTCAGGCTGAAGAAGTAGCTCGTACGTATCAAAATATGTTCAGCAATTTTTATATAAGTTTGCAGCATCATGCGATTCAAGATGAACTGCTTTTACAAGAAAAACTGCCTGAATTTATTAATAAGGTAAACGTTCCAGTCGTTGCAACAAATGATGTTCGCTATATTAATCAAAGTGACGCACTTGTTCATGAATGTTTATTATCTGTTGAAGGCGGAACGAAAATGACTGATCCAGATAGACCGAGAATGAAAACGGATCAGTATTATTTAAAGTCATCGGATGAAATGGGAGCACTATTTTCTCATGCTGAGGAAGCGGTTCAAAATACAATAACAATCGCGGAACGTTGCCAAGTAGAAATTCCTTTCCATGTAAATCAATTACCGAAATTTCCTGTTCCATCTAACGAGACGAATGATACGTATTTGCGCCGTGTTTGTGAAGAAGGCTTGCAGAAACGCTATGGTACGCCGAAAGAAGCGCATATAGGACGTTTGGATCATGAATTAAATGTTATTTCTCGTATGGGATTTAGCGATTATTTCCTCATCGTATGGGACTTTATGAAATATGCACATGAAAATCATATTTTAACTGGGCCAGGCCGTGGATCGGCAGCTGGTTCACTCGTTTCTTACGTATTGGAAATTACAGATATTGATCCGATTGAATATGAATTATTATTTGAAAGGTTTTTAAACCCTGAACGTGTGACACTTCCAGATATTGATATTGATTTTCCAGATATAAGACGTGATGAGATGATTCGATATGTGAAAGATAAATATGGTCAGCTTCGTGTTGCTCAAATTGTAACGTTCGGAACTCTTGCAGCGAAAGCCGCAATTAGAGACATTGCTCGTGTAATGGGACTCCTGCCAAGAGATATTGACATATTTTCAAAACTTATCCCATCAAAGCTTGGTATAACGTTAAGAGATGCATATGAGGAATCGCAATCGCTCCGTGAGTTTATACAAGGGAATCTGTTACATGAGCGTGTGTTTGAAATTGCAAAACGTGTAGAGGGATTACCGCGTCATACGTCTATTCATGCAGCTGGCGTTATTATGAGCCAAGAACCGTTAACGGGAAGTGTAGCGATTCAAGAAGGGCATAACGATGTCTATGTTACGCAATATCCAGCTGATGCATTGGAAGAACTTGGATTGCTCAAGATGGATTTTTTAGGCTTACGTAATTTAACGTTACTTGAAAATATTATAAAATTTATTGTTGAAAAAACTGGGAAACAAATTGATATAAGAAATTTACCTCTGCAAGATGAAAAGACGTTTCAATTGTTAGGAAGAGGGGATACAACAGGTGTATTCCAGCTTGAATCAGGTGGTATGCGAAATGTACTTCGTGGGTTAAAACCGAATGAATTTGAAGACATAGTCGCTGTTAACTCGTTATACAGACCAGGACCGATGGAACAAATTCCAACCTTTATTGAATCGAAGCATGGGAAAAGACAAATTGAATATTTACATCCGGATTTAAAGCCGATTTTAGAAAGAACATACGGCGTAATTGTATACCAAGAACAAATTATGCAAATCGCATCGAAGTTAGCTGGATTTTCGCTTGGAGAAGCGGATTTGCTGCGCCGTGCAGTGAGTAAAAAGAATCGTGATATTTTAGATCAAGAACGTAAGCATTTTGTTCAAGGTTGTTTGGAAAACGGATACGATGAGACATCTTCAGAACAAATTTATGATTTAATTGTAAGATTTGCGAATTACGGTTTTAACCGAAGTCACGCTGTAGCCTACAGTATGATCGGATATCAGCTTGCATATTTAAAAGCAAATTATACGCTGGAATTTATGACTGCGTTATTATCAAGTGCAATTGGAAATGAAGATAAGATTGTGCAGTATGTACGAGAAACGAAGCGGAAAGGTTTTCACGTTTTACCGCCGTCTCTTCAGAGAAGTGGTTACAACTTCCAAATAGAAGGGAATGCGATTCGATATAGTTTACTTTCGATTCGGAATATCGGAATGGCTACCGTGACGGCATTACTCGAAGAACGAGAGGAAAAAATGTTCGAAGATTTATTTGAGTTTTGTCTTCGTATGCCATCAAAATTTGTAACAGAGCGAAATTTAGAAGCGTTTGTCTGGTCTGGTTGTTTTGACGGTTTTGGTGTTTCGAGGACGACGTTATGGAGAAGTCTTAAAGGAGCGTTGGAGTATGCAAATCTTGCACGTGATTTTGATTTAGGGGATGCTGTTCCGAAATCAAAATACGTACAAGGAGAAGAGCTATCCTTTATTGAACAGTTAAATAAAGAGAAGGAAGCACTCGGTTTTTATTTATCTAGCTATCCGACAGCGCAGTATGCGGAGCTAGGAAAAGAATTAGAAATTCCATCTCTTGCTCAGGCGATGCGACATAAGAAAAAAGTACAAAGAGCGATCGTATATATAACAAGTGTGAAAGTTATTCGTACGAAAAAGTTGCAAAAGATGGCGTTTATTACATTCTGTGATCAAAATGATGAAATGGAAGCCGTTATTTTTCCAGAAACGTATATACATTTTTCGGACAGGTTACAAGAAGGTGCAATCGTTTTAGTTGATGGTACGATCGAGCAAAGAAATCATAAGTTGCAATGGATCGTGAATGGACTATATCCGCTAGAAGAAATGGATGTTTATGAAGGAATGAAAGAAGCGTCTGTTTACGTGAAATTGCCGTCTCAATATGAAAAAAAGCTTGTAAATCAAGTTACAAAAATATTGTTTGATTATTCAGGTTTTACGAAAGTACTAATTTATTATGAAAAGGAACATAAAATGGTACAATTATCTCGAAGTTTATCGATTCATCCAAGTGAAGAATGTCTAGGAGCACTTCGTGAAATTGTCGGTGACGAAAATGTCGTTGTGAAAATATAATGGACAATTTCCCTACACTTCGATTATTATAGTAGTAGTGTTCGTGGTCAGACCACTTGGAGAAATTGATATCAGCAAGCATAATTTGAGGAGAGTGGATAGTTTGTCAACACTTCGTGAAGAAGCACTTCACATGCATAAAGTGCATCAAGGAAAATTAGAAACTGTATCAAAAGTAAAAGTAGAAAATGCAAAAGATTTAAGTCTTGCATATTCTCCAGGGGTTGCAGAGCCTTGTAAAGAAATTTATGACGATAAAAGTAAGGTATATGAATATACAATGAAGGGAAATATGGTAGCAGTTGTGACAGATGGAACAGCTGTACTTGGTCTTGGTAACATTGGACCTGAAGCATCTCTTCCAGTAATGGAAGGTAAAGCTGTATTATTCAAGAGCTTTGCTGGTGTAGATGCATTCCCGATTGCCTTAAATACAAACGATGTAGATAAAATTGTTGAAACTGTAAAATTAATGGAGCCAACTTTTGGCGGTGTAAACTTAGAAGATATCGCAGCGCCAAACTGCTTCGTTATTGAAGAACGTTTGAAAAAAGAGACAAACATTCCAATATTCCATGATGATCAACACGGAACAGCTATCGTAACAGTAGCAGGCCTTGTGAACGCGCTGAAGTTAGTTGGAAAGAAAATGTCTGACATTAAAGTTGTCGCAAATGGTGCAGGTGCAGCAGGTATTGCAATCATTAAACTTTTATACCGCTATGGTGTACGTGACGTTATTATGTGTGACCGTAAAGGTGCAATCTATGAAGGTCGTCCTGTCGGTATGAATCCGGTGAAAGATGAAGTTGCAAAATATACAAATAAGAGTCGTATAGAAGGTTCTTTAGCTGACGTTTTACAAGGTGCGGACGTATTCATTGGTGTATCTGCAGCAGGTGCATTAACTGAAGAGATGGTTCGTACAATGAATGACGATGCAATTATTTTTGCAATGGCGAATCCGGTTCCAGAAATTATGCCAGAATTGGCAAAAGCAGCGGGCGCAGCTGTTGTTGGAACAGGTCGTTCTGACTTCCCGAACCAAGTAAATAATGTACTAGCGTTCCCAGGTATTTTCCGCGGTGCACTTGATGTACATGCGACACAAATTAATGAAGAAATGAAGATGGCAGCTGTACAGGCCATTGCAGAGCTTGTATCAGAGGATGAGTTGAATGCAGATCATATCATTCCAGCACCATTTGACGCGCGTGTAGCGCCTCAAGTAGCGGCTTACGTTGCGAAAGCAGCAATGGAGACAGGAGTAGCTCGCCGTCAAGTAGATCCAAATGAAGTCGCTGAGAAAACAAAACAATTAGCGCTGATTGGTAAAGAATAAGCGAGGAATTTCCATTGACATCATCAAATACAAAAGTATATCTCGAAATTGTAAAAAAAATCCGTTCCATTATGGAAGAGGATTGTTTAGTGGCAGGGGATCGTTTGCCATCTGAGCGTGAGTTAAGTTCACGCTTAAATGTTGGACGTTCCTCTGTAAGAGAAGCATTACGTGCGTTAGAGCTGGTAGGATTAATTGAAACGAGACGTGGTGAGGGAACGTTTATTCGAAACTTTTACGATAACGGTCTTGTACAATTAATTGCTCCGTTCTTGCTGCAAGATGAGAAAACAATTCGTGATTTATTACAAACAAAACGATTGCTTGAGAAAGATATGATTCGACTTGTATGTAATTTACCGAAAGAAACGTTTTCTGAAGTACTAAGTAAATTACACCAAGTGCTTGAAGAAAATGAAAGCTCAATTCCGGTGCTTCATCAAACGTTCTTTAAAACACTTATTGAACAATTCGATAATTATTTACTCTATCGCATTTGGATGATCGTAAATGATTACGTTGCAACTCTTTCTTGTGAAGTTTCAGGAGATTCTATCGAAATGTATAGAAAGCTTTATGCTACTTTGGAAGTGAAACAAGAAAATGATGCATTAAAAATTTACGATGAATTAGTAGAGAATATACAGTTTCACTCGTAATGTATAAAATTTGTCGAAATGACCATGACACGTTATGACAAACATTCTACCGCATAGCGGTTAAAGTTAAACGTAAAGAGAGAGGTTATTAGACAGATTGAGAAGATAAGGCTAACATCAAACATTGGTGTTAGCCCCATTTTCTTCTTACGCTAACCTTAGCTCTCAATGAAGGGGGTCAAATTGTGCTAAGAGATTTATTCGTGAAAAAGAAAAAGTACGCTGCAATACCTTCAGAACAAGTACGAAAAGATGTACCAGATGGCGTTATGACAAAATGTCCGAAATGCAAAAAAATCATGTATACGAAAGAGCTTCTTAAAAATTTAAAAGTATGCGTGAATTGTGGATATCATCATCCGATGAATGCATGGGAACGCCTTGATAGTATATTGGACGAAGGTTCATTTCGTGAGTATGACAAAGAGATGGTTTCACTAAATCCACTTGAGTTTCCGGGATATGAAGAGAAACTAGAAAACGATCGTAAGAAGACTAAATTGAATGAAGCGGTTGTAACTGGTGAAGGAACAATTGATGACATGCTTGTTGTTGTTGCAGTAATGGATTCTCGTTTTCGAATGGGCAGCATGGGCTCTGTTGTAGGAGAGAAAATTGCCCGTGCGGTTGAAAAGGCATACGACTTACAAGTTCCATTTATTATCTTTACTGCTTCGGGTGGTGCTCGTATGCAAGAAGGGATATTAAGTTTAATGCAAATGGCAAAAACAAGCGTAGCTTTGAAAAAGCATAGTAATGCAGGAGGGTTATTTATTTCTGTTATGACTCACCCAACGACGGGCGGGGTTTCAGCGAGTTTCGCTTCACTTGGTGATTACAATCTTGCAGAGCCAGGTGCACTTATCGGATTTGCTGGTAGACGCGTAATTGAACAAACAGTGCGTGAGAAACTACCGGAAGATTTCCAAACGGCAGAATTTTTACTAGAGCACGGTCAATTAGATGCGGTGGTGCATCGTGATGATATGAGAGAATCACTCCGTAAGATTTTAGAAGTTCATCAAGGGGGGGAAATGGCTGTATGGCAGAGCTAGAATTTGAAAAACCAGTTGTTGAGCTAAGAAATAAGATTCGTGAACTGAAAGACTATACGAAAAACAGCCAGATGGACTTCAGTGAGGAGATTCGTATTTTGGAAGACAAGCTAGAAAAACTAGAGGAAGATATATACGGCAATATGAAAGTATGGGACCGTGTTCAAATTGCTCGTCATGCAGAACGACCGACAACGCTCGATTATATTGAGCACTTATTTACTAATTTTTTTGAATGTCATGGAGATCGCCTATTTGGCGACGATGCAGCGATTGTCGGCGGCATTGCGAAATATAAGGGGATGCCCGTAACTGTAATTGGGCACCAACGCGGAAAAGATACGAAAGAAAATATTCGTCGTAATTTTGGGATGCCTCATCCAGAAGGATATCGAAAAGCACTGCGTCTAATGAAACAAGCGGAAAAGTTTAATCGTCCCATTATTTGTTTCATCGATACGAAGGGAGCTTATCCTGGTAAAGCAGCTGAAGAACGTGGACAAAGTGAGGCAATTGCCCGTAATTTATTTGAAATGGCGGGTTTAACTGTACCTGTTATTTGTATCGTTATCGGTGAAGGTGGTAGCGGTGGTGCGTTAGGTCTTGGAGTAGGAGATTACATTCATATGCTGGAAAATTCCACTTATTCTGTTATTACACCAGAGGGTGCGGCGGCGATTCTTTGGAAAGATGCTGGTAAAGCAAAAGAAGCTGCAGAAGCGATGAAAATTACAGCATTAGATTTGAAAGAATTAGGTGTAATTGACGAAATTATTCCAGAGGCAAAAGGCGGAGCACATCGTAATGTTTTGAAACAATCAGAAAATATAGATTTAATGCTTAAGAAAACGTTTGAACAATTAAGCGGAATTTCGAAAGATGAATTAATCGAAAAACGTTATGAAAAATATATGAAAATTGGGCAAGTTTCGTTTTCAAACGCTTCCATTGGGATAAAATAAGAAAAGCGTGCGTTCCTCTTCGCGAATGCACGTTTTTATTATGAAAAGACACATCTTCTCCATTGTGTTTTTGTATTTTTTCGTGTTATTTTATTATAAGGCAAATAATCTTTATGAGGTGAGTACAAATGAAACGTATTGGTGTATTAACAAGTGGTGGAGATTCACCTGGTATGAATGCTGCCATTCGTGCAGTTGTTCGTAAAGCGATTTTCCATGATATTGAAGTATATGGTATTTACCATGGATACGCTGGTTTAATTTCTGGTCATATTGAAAAATTAGAACTTGGTTCTGTTGGCGATATTATCCACCGTGGTGGTACAAAATTATATACAGCAAGATGTCCTGAGTTTAAAGACCCAGAAGTACGACTAAAAGGAATCGAGCAATTAAAGAAACATGGTATTGAAGGACTTGTCGTTATTGGTGGAGATGGTTCGTACCAAGGCGCAAAAAAATTAACTGAGCAAGGATTCCCATGTGTAGGTGTACCAGGTACAATCGACAATGATATCCCTGGAACAGACTTCACAATTGGTTTTGATACAGCTTTAAACACTGTTATTGATGCAATTGATAAAATCCGTGATACAGCTACATCTCATGAACGTACATATGTTATCGAAGTAATGGGACGTCACGCTGGAGATATCGCATTATGGGCTGGTTTAGCTGATGGTGCAGAAACTATCTTAATTCCAGAAGAAAAGTATGACATGGAAGATGTTATCGCTCGTCTGAAACGCGGTAGTGAACGTGGTAAAAAGCACAGTATTATCGTTGTAGCTGAAGGTGTTGGAAGTGCAATTGACATCGGTAAGCACATTGAAGAAGCAACAAGCTTTGATACTCGTGTAACTGTATTAGGTCACGTACAACGTGGTGGATCACCAAGTGCACAAGACCGTGTATTAGCTAGTCGTCTTGGCGCAAGAGCAGTTGAATTATTAATTGCTGGTAATGGCGGACGTTGTGTTGGTATTCAAAATAATAAACTTGTTGATCATGACATTATCGAAGCGTTAGCTCAAAAGCATACAATCGATAAAGATATGTATCAATTATCTAAAGAATTATCTATCTAATCGGCTTAATGCCTTGTATTTGGGAACGGTTTCATAATTTTCGGAGGTGCAATATGCGTAAAACTAAAATTGTATGTACTATAGGTCCTGCTAGTGAAAGTATTGAGAAATTAGAACAATTAATGGAAGCGGGTATGAACGTTGCTCGTTTAAACTTCTCTCATGGTAGCCATGAAGAGCATGGAGCTCGTATTAAAAATATTCGTGAAGCTTCAAAGAAAACTGGTAAAACAGTTGGTATCTTACTTGATACAAAAGGTCCAGAAATCCGTACACATGACTTCGTAGACGGACAAGCTGAGCTTGTAACAGGTGCAGAAGTAATTCTTTCTACTGAACAAGTATTAGGAACTGCAGAGAAGTTCTCTGTATCTTATGCTGGCCTTTATGATGATGTTGATCCAGGCTCTCGTATTCTAATCGATGACGGTCTTATCGAACTAGAAGTAATCGAGAAAGCTGACGGAAACATCCGTACAAAAGTATTAAACAGCGGAACTGTAAAAAATAAAAAAGGTGTTAACGTACCAAACGTAAGCATTAAGCTTCCTGGTATCACTGAAAAAGACGTGCAAGATATCGTTTTCGGTATCGAGCAAAAAGTTGATTTCATCGCAGCATCTTTCGTGCGTAAAGCATCTGACGTATTAGAAATTCGTGAATTATTAGAAGGGCATAACGCTCAATACATCCAAATCGTACCAAAAATCGAAAACCAAGAAGGTATCGACAACATCGATTCAATCTTAGAAGTTTCTGACGGTTTAATGGTTGCTCGTGGTGATATGGGTGTAGAAATTCCACCAGAAGAAGTGCCATTAGTACAAAAACGTCTAATCAAAAAATGTAACGTATTAGGCAAACCAGTTATTACTGCAACACAAATGTTAGATTCTATGCAACGTAACCCACGTCCAACTCGTGCGGAAGCAAGTGACGTAGCAAACGCAATCTTCGATGGAACAGATGCAATCATGCTTTCAGGTGAAACTGCTGCGGGTCAATACCCTGTAGAAGCTGTAACAATGATGGCTAACATTGCGGTACGTGTTGAAAAATCATTACAATATGAAGATATGTTCAAAAAACGTATTAAAGAGTTCACGCCAACAATTACAGATGCAATTAGCCAATCTGTTGCGCACACAGCACTTGCTCTTGATGTAGCTGCAATCGTAGCTCCAACAGAAAGTGGACATACTGCGAAAATGATCTCTAAATACCGTCCGAAATCTCCAATCGTAGCTGTAACATCTGACGAGCAAGTAGGACGTCGTCTTGCACTTGTTTGGGGTGTTCAAGCATTTATGTCTGAGAAACGTGCAGCTTCTACTGACGAAATGTTAGATACAGCAATTCAAACAGGTATGGATGCGGGTCTAATCGGACTTGGAGATACTGTAGTAATTACTGCTGGTGTTCCAGTTGCTGAAACTGGTACAACAAACTTAATGAAAATCCACGTTGTTGGTGAAAAAGTTGCTAAAGGGCAAGGAATCGGTCGTAAATCTGCAAAAGGTAAAGTAGTTGTAGCGAAAACAGCTGCTGAAGCTGTAGCGAACGTAAACAAAGGTGATATCCTTGTTACAACAAGCACAGATAAAGATATGATTCCTGCAATTGAAAAAGCTGCTGCTCTAGTTGTAGAAGAAGGCGGTCTAACAAGCCATGCAGCTGTTGTAGGTGTATCAATCGGTATTCCTGTTATCGTTGGTGTAAACGGCGTAACAACAACTTTAAAAAATGGCCAAGAAGTAACAGTTGATGCAGCACGCGGAATTGTTTATAATGGACATGCGGAAGTGCTATAAGAAGTAATACGGAGAGAAGGATCGGAGTCCTTCTCTTTTTTTTACACAAAAAAAGGATAGAGATAGCTTTAAATGCCTGAAATCGCTTTGCAAAACGTTTATTATAATGTTTAGTGGGAGAGGGTTATTTGTCCTTTGTGAAGCTTGTATGAGCGTTTTAAGGGTCTTATAAGGGGTTTTGTAAGGGTGGTACTTTCAAACCTTTTAAATGAAATATGAAGGAGTGCGAGCTATGAAGTGGTTACTGTTCTTACTTATTTTAGTGCCGGCGATTGAGATTACGGTGTTAATAGGGTCGAGTTATGTAATAGGTTTATGGTCTACGTTCGCTATGATTGTATTTACGGGTATTGTGGGTGTATATTTGGCGAAACGACAAGGGTTTAAAGTACTTAGAGAGATTCAATTTAGGCTAAATAGAGGAGAAATGCCGGGTGATGCGGTTCTAGATGGTATTTTTATATTCGTAGGAGGTATTCTTTTAGTACTGCCTGGATATGTGACGGATATAATAGGTTTTATCTTTGTTGTTCCTATAACAAGGGCTTTATTGAAGCCGGCTGTTATGAAGTGGATTGATTGGAAATTTAGAAAGAGAACTACTATTATTGTTCAGAAATAACGCGTAGATTATAGCGATCTACGCGTTATTTTTTTATTTGCCACTTATAGTCAATTGTTAGCTTCCTGCTCGGGTTGGAGTTTTGTTAGTTATTAAACGATAGGATGCAGAGGGTTCTTGTGAATGAAAAGTGTTACATTAGGATGATGTTTTTTGCGTGTAGTAAGATTCGACTAGTGAGCAGAAGTTAGACAGGAGAAGAAAAATTACTGATTAAAGGGTTCATCTGCCTTGTTTTGTATATTTATTCATTTACATAAAAAGTAATAAATGTAAGTAATAATTATAAAGTATATAGAATAAAAATGTATTTTTGTCCTAAAATATGCGTTTTTATGCAAAAAAATAAGAGGGTTATCCTTTTTTAGGAAATTCTCTTGTAGATGTAGGTAGTACAAAAAAGTACAGTGAATAATCAGTGGGAAATTCCCACTGATTACAGTTGATTTTTTATTGTGTATGAATTAGGAAATATTATTTTGATGGTGAACCCTTAATGAATTTCCATAAGTCGTGGAATACATGAGCTTTGTGTAATGTATTAAGTAGTACTAATATGACTGGACCGATGATTAATCCTAAAAAACCAAAGAGCTTAAAGCCGACAAATAGAGCGATGAGTGTCGCTAATGGATCTAGTCCAATATTAGATGAAAGTACTTTTGGCTCCATGATTTGTCTTTGGACAATCACGACGATGTATAGGATGAGAAGACCGATGGCGAATGCAGTATCGCCTGTGAAAAATACGTATATAACCCAAGGAACGAAGACGGCTCCAGTTCCTAAATACGGGAGTAAATCGACAACCCCTGTAATAATCGCGATAGTAATTGCGTATGGCACGCGTAATATTAAAAGGCCGATTAGTACAATGATAGTTGTCATAGATACGAGTGTAAGTTGCGCTTTAACAAAACCAAACAAAGCTTTTCTTAAATCGACAAAAATAGTTTTTCCGTATCCATGCAAACGATTAGGGAGAAGTTTTCTTACTTTATGAGCAAGACGGTGCCAATCGTAACTAATGAAGAAGGTGGCTAATAAGACGAAGACAAGGACAGTTAAAGTTGTTGGTAATGCACTAATGAAATTTGTTAACCCACTTATAATGGCGGTTAAAAGTTCTTTCATTTGTGTCGTTGCTTCGGTGCCTAAGTTTTGAATGTTTTGTGTAATAGTGTATCGCTGTGGTTCTCCGAGATGATTAAATTTAGAGATTAAATCATCATAGAGAGGCATAATATGATTAAGTGCAAATTGTTGGGCGAATGCAACGATATCTGGAAACTTAACTGTAACAATTTGTAGTAAGTACGTTGTGGCAGATATTGCTTCAGTTACAAGGTATGTAACAAGTCCAACGATAGCTCCGAATACGAGAATTAAGCTAACGAGTACCGCTAATGCGCGAGGGAATTGTAGTTTTTGATTAAGGAAATTGACGACAGGATTAATCAAATAAGCGAATGCAAAAGCGATAATAAAAGGGTAGATAAGGCCTGACATGTACAGCAATGCATAGAACCCAACTACCGTTGCTACAATGACAAACATGAGTCGTAATATCATATATAGTAAGTTTCGGTTCAAAGATGTATACCTCCCATTCCAATTTGGATTATCCTAATTCGTTCAACTTATAACTAGTGGGATTCACTGATCAAAGTTTCACTTTATGTTATAGTGGAATGATGGATTTTTCCTGCTTTTTCAATATATGAGTGACCGGAAAAGCTTGGTGTTGATGCTTCTACTATATGGTAAAAACTTCATTTTCTCTTCTTTTTATTTTACCTGTTTCTTAATAGAAAAGAAAGGAGAGACGACCGTTTTTAAAAATGTATACATGCTTAAATTTTTGATGGTTAGAGTTTCAGTTTGTCATTTTAAAATATGAAAAAAATGAAGTGGTTATTGTTGCATATACATCGATATAGCATGTATAACGATAGGTTTAAAGGTATTTTTGTTTGGAAGCGAGTTCATTATTTTCAGAAAGGAAGTGCAAACATGATTAGTCAGTCAACGTTATTTTTATTCATACTACTTATTATAGGACTTATTGCTAAAAACCAATCGCTTACTGTAGCTATTGGAGTGTTATTCTTATTGAAATTTACGTTTTTAGGAGATAAAGTCTTTCCTTATCTACAAACGAAAGGGATTAACCTTGGTGTAACAGTCATTACAATAGCAGTGCTCGTACCGATTGCGACAGGGGAAATAGGCTTTAAACAACTCGGAGAAGCAGCGAAATCGTATTATGCATGGATTGCTTTAGCCTCAGGTGTGGCGGTCGCTTTGTTAGCGAAAGGCGGCGTACAATTATTGACGACGGACCCACATATTACAACCGCACTTGTTTTTGGGACAATTATAGCTGTAGCTTTATTTAATGGAGTCGCTGTAGGTCCATTAATTGGGGCTGGAATTGCCTACGCAGTTATGAGTATTATACAGATGTTTAAATAAGGAATTTTATAGTAATATAAAATTTTTGAATTCTTTCTGTTCACAAAAGTCAGATAATTGTTTATAATAGGATTAGAAACTTTGAAAAGTTACATAACAGCAGAGACTTTACACCAGATAAAATAAAAACAACATAAAACAATTTTATAATGATATTGTTTTATGTTGTTTTTATCATAAACTCTTCGGAATTCATTTTCCTCACTAACTTGTTGTTCTGAGCGTGAGGATTCGGGGAGACATTCACGCTCATGCTTTCCATGTAAGCAATGGACAATAAGAGGGGAACATCGCAATAAATTTGCATGAACGTGCATTTTGCTTGCCTAAAGAGTGAACGAGCGTTCATAATTTATAAGGGGAGCAAATAGATATAAGGAGCAAGGTTGGGAGAATTTTCAGGAAAAGGAGAGAATGTCATGACTGTTATTCGAGGTTTAGAAGGGGTAGTAGCAACAACATCATCTGTGAGCTCTATTATTGATGATACATTAACTTATGTTGGGTATAATATTGATGATTTAGCTGAGAATGCTACGTTCGAAGAAGTAGTGTACTTATTATGGCACCGCAAGCTTCCTAATGAAAAAGAACTAGCGGAATTTAGTGGAACAGTATCTGAATACTATAAAGTACCAGGTGAGATTTTAACATATTTGAAACAAGTAGATTTAAAAATCGCGCACCCGATGTCGGTTTTACGAACTGCGATTTCCATGCTATCATTATATGATGAGAGCGCTGAAATAATGGATGGAAAGTCTAATTATTTGAAAGCGGTTAAATTACAGGCTCAAGTCGGAACTTTAATTGCGGCTTATGCAAGAATTCGTAAAGGGTTAGATGTTGTTGAGCCAAGAAAAGATCTATCATTAGCTGCAAACTTCTTGTACATGTTAAATGATCGTGAGCCAAATGAAGTTGAAATTGAGGCTTTTGATAAGGCACTTGTACTTCATGCCGATCATGAGTTAAACGCTTCTACATTTACTGCACGTGTTTGCGTAGCTACACTTTCAGATGTGTATTCTGGTATTACAGCAGCAATCGGTGCATTAAAAGGTCCTCTTCACGGCGGGGCAAATGAAAATGTAATGAAGATGTTAACTGAAATTGGCGAAGAAGAAAATGTAGAATCATATATTCATAATGCTCTTCAAAATAAAGTGAAAATTATGGGATTTGGTCATCGCGTATATGAGCATGGTGATCCACGCGCGAAACACTTACGCGAAATGTCTAAGAGATTATGCGTGCTTTTAGGAGAAGACAAATGGTATAATATGTCTATCAAAATTGAAGACATTGTAACAAAAGAAAAAGGTCTTCCACCAAATGTTGATTTCTATTCAGCTTCTGTATACCATTGTTTAGGAATTGACCATGACTTATTTACACCTATCTTTGCAATTAGCCGTATGTCAGGCTGGTTAGCTCATATTCTAGAACAATATGAAAACAACCGTTTAATCCGTCCGCGTGCTGATTATGATGGACCGACACATCAAGTGTACGTTCCGCTAGCGCAACGATAAGCGAAAAACACTATTTAGATAGTGAAAATACGCTTTCAAAAGTCTGATTTTTTTGGGAAGATATAATGATTAGAATATTTAAATTTGAATAACGGTTTGAACTGAGGGGTTATTCCCTCAGTTTCATACATATGAAATTTCAAACATGGGGGTTATCACATTGACGACAGGTGAAAAAATTACTGTAACTAATGGTGTTATGAATGTACCAAACAATCCGATTATTCCATTTATCGAAGGAGATGGAATTGGTCCTGATATTTGGGCTGCAGCATCTCGCGTAATAGAAGCAGCAGTTGAAAAAGCTTATGATGGTGAGAAGAAAATCGTTTGGAAAGAAGTGCTTGCAGGGGAAAAAGCATTCAACCAAACAGGCGAGTGGTTACCAGAAGAGACTTTAAATTTAATTCGTGAATATTTAATCGCAATTAAAGGTCCACTTACAACTCCAGTTGGTGGTGGTATTCGTTCTCTAAACGTTGCGCTTCGTCAAGAATTAGATTTATATGTATGTCTACGTCCAGTTCGTTACTTTGAAGGTGTTCCTTCACCTGTAAAACGTCCGGAAGATACTGATATGGTTATTTTCCGTGAAAATACAGAAGACATTTACGCTGGAATTGAATATGCACAAGGTTCTCCAGAAGCAGAAAAAGTTCTTGCTTTCTTAAAAGAAGCAATGGGTGTTAATAAAATCCGCTTCCCAGAAACATCAGGGATTGGTATTAAACCAATTTCAGAGGAAGGGACAAAGCGTCTTGTTCGCGCTGCAATTCAATATGCAATTAACGAAAAACGCTCTTCTGTTACATTAGTTCATAAAGGAAACATTATGAAATTTACAGAAGGTGCTTTCAAAAACTGGGGTTACGAAGTAGCGGAACAAGAATTTGGCGACAAAGTATTTACTTGGGCTGAATATGATCGCATTGTTGAAAAAGATGGAAAAGATGCAGCGAATAAAGCGATGGCAGACGCAGAAGTGGCTGGGAAAATCATCGTAAAAGATTCTATTGCAGACATCTTCTTACAACAAATTTTAACTCGTCCACGTGAGTTTGATGTTGTTGCAACAATGAACTTAAACGGAGACTACATCTCTGATGCACTTGCTGCACAAGTAGGTGGAATTGGTATTGCACCTGGTGCAAACATTAACTATGTGACTGGACATGCTATCTTTGAAGCTACACATGGTACAGCTCCAAAATATGCAGGTTTAGATAAAGTAAACCCATCTTCAGTTCTTCTTTCAGGTGTATTATTATTAGAGCACTTAGGATGGAACGAAGCTGCGAATTTAGTAACTGATTCAGTTGAGAAAACAATTGAATCAAAAGTAGTAACTTATGATTTCGCACGCTTAATGGAAGGTGCAACAGAAGTGAAATGTTCTGAGTTCGCTAATGAACTTATTAAAAACATGGATGTAGCGATAATCAAAAACGCATAATTAAAGCGGGGGGTAAATTATGACAATCAAACGCAAGAAAGTTTCAGTCATCGGTGCAGGATTTACAGGAGCAACAACAGCATTCTTATTAGCACAAAAAGAACTTGCAGATGTTGTATTAGTGGACATTCCACAGCTGGAAAATCCAACAAAAGGGAAAGCGTTAGATATGTTAGAAGCGAGCCCAGTACAAGGTTTTGATGCTAACATTATTGGTACATCTGATTACGCAGATACTGCTGATTCTGACGTTGTCGTTATTACAGCAGGTATTGCGCGTAAGCCTGGTATGAGCCGTGATGACTTAGTAGCAACAAACTCTAAAATTATGAAAAGTATTACGCGCGACATTGCAAAACATTCACCAAATGCGATTATTCTTGTATTAACAAATCCAGTTGATGCAATGACATATTCTGTATTTAAAGAAGCAGGATTCCCGAAAGAGCGTGTTATCGGTCAATCGGGCGTATTAGATACAGCTCGTTTCCGTACATTTATTTCACAAGAGTTAAACCTTTCTGTGAAAGACATTACAGGATTTGTTCTTGGTGGACATGGTGACGATATGGTACCTCTTGTACGCTATTCCTATGCAGGTGGCATTCCGTTAGAAACATTAATTCCAAAAGAGCGTTTAGAAGCAATCGTAGAACGTACACGTAAAGGTGGCGGTGAGATTGTAGGCTTATTAGGAAACGGTAGTGCATATTACGCACCAGCAGCTTCTTTAGTTGAAATGACAGAAGCGATCTTGAAAGATCAACGCCGTGTATTACCAGCTATTGCGTACCTTGAAGGTGAATATGGTTATAGTGACCTTTACTTAGGGGTACCAGTAATTCTAGGTGGTAACGGAATTGAAAAAATTATTGAATTAGAACTTCTTGCAGATGAGAAAGAAGCGTTAGATCGCTCTGTAGAATCTGTACGTAACGTTATGAAAGTTCTTGTTTAATAATTAAATATAAGTGGAAAAAGATTCGGGGCCCCGAATCTTTTTCTACTATATATTGAAATGTTTTTTTGAAATAATATGAAAACGCTATCATTTGGTGTATCCTATAATGAAACTATAGACTTATACTATACATTGCCCTCATCACAGTAAATTTCGGATAAGGTATCGCTTTTAGTAGGATAATAAGGTGAAAAAATCGGAGGGGGTTGTAACATGTTAAAGAAAAAAGTTCAAATTGGTCGTAGAATGGATGAAATTACAGTAGGAGAGAAATTATCTATCACTGAAAAAATTGAGGATAAAGATTTGTTATTGTACTTAGGGTTAACGAATGATGCCAATCCATTATATATTCAGCATGATTACGCATCCCAAACTCCGTATGAAAAGCCGATTGTCCCAAGCATTATGCTAACGGGACTGATTACAACGGCGGTTACGAAATATTTACCAGGTCCAGGTAGTCATATTACTAGGAAGGACCTTACGTTCGTGAAACATGTTCACCATTATGAAACGTTACAAATCCACTTTGAAGTTGTGGCTGTTTCAGAGGAGGAACATACAATTGATATGCTTGTATTTGCTCATGATGAAAAAGGAGAAACTGTTGTAAAAGGTTCATTAACAGTAACACCACCTTTTAAATCTGTTTCCATTATGGAAAAAGCATTAGATAATTTTTAAAAAATGAAAGTTAGAATGATATAAAAGTAGCGTTAGTCATATTCTTATTAAGGGTATGCTAGCGCTACTTTTTGTTTGGAAAGGGTGATATAACTGTGAAATGGGAGAGGGAAGACATTGTTTTTGAAACGATAAGAGAAGCTGAAGTATGGGCCGATTCAATCGCGAATGAAATGTACGGGAAAGTATTTGATGGATATGAAACACCAGATTATAAAATAGCGTATGCTCTTTCGTTTTTCCTAGCGCAAAATCGAGAGTTTATAGTTCATACGGAAAAAGAGTTTAAAAAAGATAGATTCATCTATAAAGTTTGGATAGCGACCGGATAGAGGGAATGAAGTTACGATTGCTTTTATTTTCCGAAACTCTAGTACAAACGAGCTCCATGAATAGACAATTATATTGAGGGAGACCTTATTTTCTAGTATGATGAGAATAACGGGGAAAATACTAGGATGAAGAAGGTTTCAAGTCTATAACTTGGAGGAAAAGAATGAACAATCGTATTTTAGTAGTTGATGATGAGGAATTTATCTTAACTTTAATTGAATTTAATTTACAACAAGCTGGGTTTGAAGTTATTACAGCAATGGATGGAGAAATGGCGCTTCAAAAAGCGACTACAGAACGCCCAGATTTAATTATATTAGATTTAATGCTTCCAAAAATGGATGGTATGGAAGTTTGTAAAGAATTACGATTGCAGCGTATTATGACGCCGATTTTAATGTTAACAGCAAAAGATGATGAATTTGATAAGGTGCTAGGTCTTGAGCTTGGGGCTGATGATTATATGACGAAGCCATTTAGTCCAAGGGAAGTTGTTGCTCGTGTGAAGGCGATTTTGCGCCGTACGAAATTACAGCAGGAAGAACAAGTTTCAGAATCGCCAGATGAAGAGAGCATCAAAATTGCAGAGCTTAAAATTTTACCGGAGTTTTATGAAGCGTACTTCCAAGGAAGGAAACTGGAATTAACACCGAAAGAATTTGAGTTACTTGTTTATCTTGCGAAAAATAAAAGTCGTGTATTAACTCGTGACCAATTATTAAGTGCTGTATGGAATTATGATTTTGCCGGTGATACAAGAATTGTTGATGTCCATATTAGCCATTTGCGCGATAAAATTGAACAAAATACGAAAAAACCGACGTACATTAAAACGATACGTGGTTTAGGTTATAAATTAGAGGAGCCAAAAGTGGATGAATAAGTTTCGTTCCAGGCTTCTTTTTACATTTGTTTCTCTTATCGTTTTTATTTTAGTTGGACTAGGTGTATTATTAGAAACTGTATTTGAAAACTACTATATAGATCATGCTAAAGAGAGAATGATAAAAGAGACACAGTATGTTGCGGTATTAGCAGAAGAGCAAGGGTTTGATGCTGTTTTAAAAAAGCCTTATGTATTTGAAAAGTTAGAAGAAAAAATACCAGCTTCTATTATATTTGTTGATGAAAAAAAGAAAGTTCAATATAGCGGAGGGCAACCATCTGCATTTAATCAAGAGATGATTAAAGAACTTTCTTCTGAAGCAGCAAAACAACGAAGTAAAGTGATTACGCAAGAAACAGATCAAAAGAATGAATTTTATCATGCGGTGTTCGTTCAAGATCTAGCAGGAAAACAAGGATATATTTTGGTGAAAAGTACAATTGAGCCATTGAAAGACGTACATCAAAAAACGTGGGGATTATTAATTATAGGATTTGTTATCGCTTGTCTCGTAGTCGTATTTTTAGGTATGAAAATTACGGGGCAATATATTAGGCCGATTGAATCGGTTACGAAAGTTGCCATTGAATTAGCGAAGGGAAATTATAAAGCACGCGCTTATGAAAGTCATTCGGATGAAACAGGGATGCTGAGTAAAGCGATTAATATTTTAGCTCGTAATTTACAAGAGATGACTCTTGAGCAGGAAATGCAACAGGATCGTCTGCATACGTTAATTGAAAATATGGGAAGTGGAATGATTTTAATTGATAGCCGCGGTTATATAAACCTTGTAAACCGTTCTTATAAGGAAACTTTCCACGTAACAGATGAAGAATATTTAGATCGCTTATATTATGAATCATTTCACCATACAGAAATTATTGAGCTTGTGGAAGAAATCTTTATGACAGAAGTGAAAGTGCGTAAACAAATGTTATTGCCGCTTGGAATTGAGCGAAAGCATTTTGAAGTATATGGAGCGCCGATTATCGGGACGAACCATGAATGGAAAGGTATTGTTCTTGTGTTCCATGACATAACAGAGTTAAAGAAATTAGAACAAATGAGAAAAGACTTTTTAGCGAATGTTTCTCATGAACTAAAGACGCCAATTACTTCTATTAAAGGTTTTTCAGAAACGCTCTTGGATGGGGCTATGGATAATAAAAAATTCTGCGAACATTTCTTACATATTATTTTAAAAGAAAGTGAACGCATGCAAGGATTAATTGAAGATTTATTAGACTTGTCAAAGATCGAGCAACAAGGGTTTAAACTAAATATGGGGACCGTTGATATGAAGGAACTTCTTGAAGATATTCATATGGTGCTTGATAATAAAGCGGGAGAAAAAGAAATCTCTTTACAAGTGAATGCATTGAAACGAGTTTCCGTTATTGGAGATCCAGGCCGCTTGAAACAAATCTTTATTAATTTAATTAATAACGCGATTGTATATACACCGGCTGGAGGCGTTGTTTCTGTTGAATTGGCAGAAGATAAATATAATGCTTATATAAAAGTATCTGATACTGGAATTGGTATTAGTAAAGAGGAAATCCCACGTATTTTTGAACGCTTTTACCGAGTGGATAAAGCAAGAAGTAGAAATACGGGTGGAACGGGTCTTGGTTTATCAATTGTAAAACATTTAGTTGAAGCGCATCAAGGTACGATTACAGTGGATAGTGAGGTTGGGGAAGGAACAACATTTACAGTTGTTTTACCAAAATCAGCTACTGAAAAATAGGATGAAGGATATTTACAATATATTAACAATGGCTTAATTAAATATTAATAAAGCTCTGTTAATATAATATATGAAAACCCCTTCATCCAAGGAGTAATTTTGGACGAGAGTAGTTATGCTATTCTCGTCACTTCCCTTTATGTCAATGTAAGTCTGTTTATATATGATAGAAAAAAACCGTTATTTTTCTTCTCTCTATTAGTCATGTTAATATAGAGAGAGGACAGGAACGGTTTTTTTCTGTGGAAAAAATCGTTTCAAATATGTATGGGGAGGTTTGTAGTTTGGAAAAAAAAGTCGTATTAGTAGATGGTAATAATATCGCGTATCGTGCTTTCTTTGCACTACCGCTTTTAAATAACGACAAAGGTATACATACGAACGCAATTTATGGTTTTACAATGATGTTAATGAGGATACTAGAGGAAGAAAAACCGACGCATATGCTTGTGGCGTTTGATGCGGGGAAAACAACATTCCGTCATAAAACGTATAGTGATTACAAGGGAGGGCGTCAAAAGACTCCACCTGAGTTATCAGAGCAATTCCCGTTTATTCGTGAGGTGCTTGATGCATTCAATGTACCGCGTTATGAGCTGGAAAATTATGAAGCGGATGACATTATGGGAACGTTAGCGAAAGAAGCGAGTGAGCAAGGGTTTCATGTTAAAGTTATTTCAGGAGATAAAGATTTACTGCAACTTGTTTCAGATAATACACTCGTATGTATTCCTCGCAAAGGTATTACGGAAGTAGATGAATATACGAAAGAAGCTTTATTTGAGAAATATAGCTTATCACCAAAGCAAATTATCGATATGAAAGGTTTAATGGGAGACCAATCGGATAACATTCCAGGTGTACCAGGTGTTGGTGAGAAGACAGCAATTAAATTATTAACGCAATTTGAAACGGTAGAAGCAGTATATGAAAACTTAGATCAAGTGAGTGGAAAGAAATTAAAAGAAAAGTTAGAAGCGAATAAAGAACAAGCTCTTATGAGTAAAGAACTTGCGACTATTATTACAGATGCACCGATTACTGTGCATGTAGATGATATGGAATATAAAGGGTATGAACCAAGCGATTTGATTCCAATGTTCGAGAATTTAGGATTTACATCCCTTTTAAATAAGTTAGGTGTTACGCCGGAGGAAACGGCTCCAGCTGAATTAGATGATATTACATTTGATATTGTAGAAGAAGTTGCAGAAGAAATGCTTCAGCAAGATAGTGCGCTTATTGTTGAAGTGCAAGAAGATAATTATCATAAAGCCGATATTCAAGGTTTTGGTATTCAAAATGAAAATGGTTGTTACTTCATTCCGGCCGATGTTGCTCTTAAATCGGATGCTTTTAAAGAGTGGCTTGCAAATGGAGAAATGAGAAAACATACATTTGATGCGAAGCGTGCTATCGTTGCTCTCAAGTGGAAAGGTGTAGATATTCAAGGGATTGACTTTGATTTATTAATTGCCGCTTACTTACTTGATCCAGCCGATACAGATAAAGATTTCCGTACTGTAGCGAAAATGAAAGAAACGCATGCCGTAAAATCTGACGAAGAAGTTTACGGGAAAGGTGCGAAGCGTGCTGTTCCGGGGCTAGAGGTAGTAGCGGAGCATGTAGCTCGTAAAGTGCATGTATTATATGATGTAAAGCAAACGTTCTTAGAAGAATTAAAAAAGAACGAGCAATATGAATTATTTACGGAATTAGAATTACCACTTGCACGTGTATTAGCTGATATGGAAGTGAAAGGTGTAAAAGTTGATACGGAGCGTCTTCGTAATATGGGAGAAGAACTTGCAGGTAGATTAAAGGAAATGGAACAGGAAATTTATAAGCTTGCGGGAACAGAATTTAATATTAATTCACCGAAGCAACTTGGGGTTATTCTGTTTGAGAATTTAAACTTACCAGTTATTAAAAAGACGAAAACAGGTTATTCTACGTCGGCGGATGTGTTAGATAAACTTATGGATCGTCATGAAATTATTCCAAATATTTTACATTACCGTCAATTAGGAAAGCTAAATTCAACTTACATTGAAGGTTTATTGAAAGTTGTACATGAAGATTCATCTAAAATCCATACTCGTTTTAATCAAGTGTTAACGCAAACAGGTCGATTAAGTTCAACAGATCCGAACTTACAAAATATCCCGATTCGCTTAGAAGAAGGAAGAAAGATTCGTCAGGCATTCGTTCCATCAGAAGAAGGATGGATCATGTACGCGGCTGATTATTCACAAATCGAACTTCGTGTGCTTGCTCACATTGCAAATGATCCAGGGTTAGTTGAAGCGTTCCAACATGACATGGATATTCATACGAAAACAGCTATGGATGTATTTGGTGTTGGGAAAGATGAAGTAACATCTAACATGAGACGACAAGCAAAAGCTGTTAACTTCGGAATTGTGTATGGTATTAGTGATTATGGTCTTTCGCAAAACTTAGGAATTACAAGAAAAGCAGCAGCGGAATTTATTGAAAAGTATTTAGAAAGTTTCCCTGGTGTACAAGAATACATGGATGAAATCGTAAAAGATGCGAAACAAAAAGGATATGTGGTTACATTATTAAATCGTCGCCGTTATATTCCGGAAATTACGAGTCGTAATTTCAATTTACGTAGCTTTGCTGAGCGTACAGCTATGAATACACCAATTCAAGGTAGTGCGGCTGATATTATTAAAAAAGCGATGATTATTATGGCAGATCGTCTAGAAGAAGAAGGATTACAAGCACGTCTTCTTCTGCAAGTACACGATGAATTGATATTTGAAGCACCAAAAGAAGAAATTGAAAAATTAGAGAAGCTTGTACCTGAAGTAATGGAGCATGCAATTGAACTAGCCGTTCCATTGAAAGTTGATTATTCTTACGGTCCAACTTGGTACGATGCGAAATAAGGACGTGATGAAATGCCGGAATTACCAGAGGTTGAAAACGTTAGACGGACGCTTGAAAATCTTGTAACAGGAAAAACGATTGAAGATGTCGTTATTACTTATCCCCAAATAGTAAAACGACCGGATGATGCAGAAATTTTTAAAGAAATGCTAAGAGGCGAGACAATTGAAAATATAAAGCGAAGAGGTAAGTTTTTGCTTTTGTATGTAACGAACTATGTAATTGTTTCACATTTGCGCATGGAAGGTAAGTTTTTACTTCATCAAGAGGATGAGCCGATTGATAAACATACGCACGTCCGTTTCTTATTTACAGATGGAACTGAATTACATTATAAAGATGTGAGAAAGTTTGGTACGATGCATCTCTTTAAGAAAGGTGAAGAGTTGAATCAAATGCCCCTTGCTGACTTAGGCCCGGAGCCATTTGATGCTGAATTGACACCGCAGTATTTACAAGAAAGATTGCAAAAAACAAATCGTAAAATAAAAGTCGTATTATTAGATCAGCGTCTTTTAGTAGGGCTTGGAAATATATATGTAGATGAAGTGTTATTCCGTTCTCAAATTCACCCAGAACGAGAAGCTGCATCTTTAACAAAAGAAGAAGTAGAAAGAATTTACGAGGCGATTGTTACAACGCTGGGCGAAGCTGTTAAGCGAGGCGGAAGTACAATTAGAACGTATATTAATTCACAAGGACAAATTGGTTCGTTCCAAGAACTTCTAAATGTATATGGGAAAAAAGGAGAACCGTGTGTTACTTGCGGTACGATATTAGAGAAAACAGTTGTTGGCGGAAGAGGAACGCATTACTGCCCGATTTGTCAGCCGAGAATATAGAAAAGAGATAACATCGGATAGGCATTTGTCATATACATACAGCAGGGCTATGTATAAGGGAGGAGCTTACCGATGTACCTTTATTTATCTCTTATTTTATTAGCTTTTACATTAAGCTTAGATAGCTGTAGTGTAGGGCTAACATACGGGTTAAGGAGCGTAAGAATTCCACTAAGATCAATTATAATTATCGGGATCTGTTCAGCAGCTGTAATGCTCGTTTCCATGGGAATTGGACATATGATCGCGAAAATATTTTCACCTGTTATCGCAACGCGTATCGGCGGATTTGTTCTTATTGGAATAGGTATTTGGGTATTATATCAATTTTTTCGAAGTGATAAAAAAGAAGAACCGAAGCAAGAGGAGAAGGTTTGGAAATTAGAAATTGCTTCACTCGGGCTAGTGATTCAAATTTTGCGGAAGCCGACAGTTGCGGATTTTGATAAATCAGGAACTATCTCTGCAGGAGAAGCGTTACTTCTCGGTATCGCTCTTTCTATAGATTCGTTTGGTGCTGGAATTGGTGCATCTTTATTAGGTTATGCACCCGCGATGATGGCGGTATTAGTCGCGGTTATGAGTTCTTTATTTTTATTTATTGGAATGAAGCTCGGTACGATTTTATCAAATATGAAATGGTTACAAAAATTTACATTCCTGCCTGGGGTATTACTCATTATTATTGGAATTTGGAAAATGTAAGTATGGGCGTGGAACATTAGTTTCGCGCCTTTAATATTGTGAGGAGGATTATTATGACAGTAGTAATTGGATTAACAGGAGGCATTGCAAGCGGAAAAAGTACGGTATCAGAAATGTTTCGTGAAATGAGTATACCGGTTATTGATGCAGATATTATTGCGCGAGAAGTTGTAGAACGAGGAAAACCGGCATATAACAAAATTGTAGAGGTGTTCGGAACGGAAGTGTTACAAAAAGATGGAGAGCTTGATCGACCGAAGCTTGGGAGTGTTGTTTTTTATAATGAAGAAAAACGATTGCAGTTAAACGAAATTGTTCATCCTGCAGTGCGTGAAGAAATGAATGCACAAAAGGAGATGTACATAAAAGAAGATATGCAAGCGGTTGTGTTAGATATCCCTCTTTTGTTTGAAAGTAAATTAACAAATCTCGTTGATCGTGTTTTAGTTGTAGCAGTCACACCGAATACGCAATTGGAACGTTTAATGAAACGAAATAACTTTTCAGAAGAAGAAGCAACGGCTCGTATTCAATCTCAAATGCCATTAGAAGAAAAAGTAAAGAAGGCAGATGAAGTAATTTATAATGATGGCACAATTATTGGAACGAAAACACAATTAGCCTCTATTTTGAAAGAATGGAACATTATTGATTAAAAAATTGTGAAATTAATGAAAATGCTTAGTGACATATCTCCTTTTTGTGTTATACTATTATTGGGATTGGAGATAAATAGTATAACGCATTCAAGGGGGATAACATATTATGACTCGTGTGGCAATTAATGGATTTGGACGTATCGGGAGAATGGTATTTCGTCAAGCAATAAAAGAAAGCGCATTCAAAATTGTAGCAATAAATGCAAGCTATCCATCAGAAACGTTAGCGCATTTAATTAAATATGATACAGTTCATGGAAAGTTTGACGGAACAGTGGAAGCATTTGAAGATCACTTACTAGTTGATGGGAAAATGATTCGCCTTTTAAACAACCGCGATCCAAAGGAGTTGCCTTGGAAAGATCTAGGTGTTGAAGTTGTAATTGAAGCAACTGGTAAATTTAACTCGAAAGAAAAAGCAATTCTTCATGTTGAAGCTGGAGCGAAAAAAGTTATTTTAACAGCACCTGGTAAAAATGAAGATGTAACAATCGTAGTTGGTGTGAACGAAGACCAATTAGATATTACAAAGCATACTGTTATTTCAAATGCATCTTGTACAACAAACTGTTTAGCGCCTGTTGTAAAGGTGTTAGATGAGCAGTTCGGAATTGAAAACGGTTTAATGACAACTGTTCATGCTTATACAAATGACCAAAAAAATATTGATAACCCACATAAAGATTTAAGAAGAGCGCGTGCTTGCGGACAGTCTATCATTCCAACAACGACGGGTGCTGCAAAAGCGCTAGCAAAAGTTCTTCCACACTTAAACGGAAAACTTCATGGTATGGCCCTTCGTGTACCAACACCAAACGTGTCTCTTGTTGATTTAGTAGTAGACGTAAAACGTGATGTAACAGTTGAAGATATTAATGAAGCGTTCAAAACTGTTGCAAACGGTGCATTAAAAGGAATTGTAGAATTCTGCGAAGAGCCTTTAGTGTCTATCGATTTTAATACAAATACACACTCAGCTATTATTGATGGTTTGTCTACAATGGTAATGGGTGATCGTAAAGTGAAAGTACTTGCTTGGTATGATAACGAGTGGGGCTACTCTCGTCGTGTTGTAGATCTTGTAACGTTAGTTGTTGATGAATTAGCGAAACAAAAAAATGTGCAACATATTTAAGTGAACGAGAGAGGGCAAGTGAAAATTTGCCCTCTTTTTTATTTTTTTCTGAAAAGGAAAAAAATTATATAAGTATATTTTTAAATAGTGGACATACCACGAAACGTTGAGATTACTGTATTCGTGAATCATTAATTTTTTTTAGGGAAAAGTAAAGAGGAAAATATGACAGAAAATCGAAAAAACTGTTGTTGCAAAATGAAAATAAACAAAGTATACTAACACTCGTAAACTTAAGAGCTGAGGTACGTAGTCACTACTTAAAGGGTTAGGACCTCTCTGGACTAACTTTCCCCCGTGGTAGTGGAGCAAGCCAAATTGCAAATTAGTTTTCAATTCGAACAGTTAGAATAAATTTACAAGGGGGAACTGTAGAATGGATACTATGGATACGATGGGTCGTCACGTGATTGCTGAACTTTGGGATTGCGATTTCGACAAGCTTAATGACATGCCGTATATTGAACAATTATTTGTGGATGCAGCGCTAAGAGCTGGTGCTGAAGTACGTGAGGTTGCTTTTCATAAATTTGCACCACAAGGTGTAAGTGGAGTAGTAATTATCTCGGAATCACATTTAACAATTCATAGCTTTCCGGAGCACGGTTACGCAAGTATTGATGTTTATACTTGTGGGGATCGTATTGATCCAAATGTTGCTGCAGAATATATTGCAGAAGGTTTAAACGCGAAAACGCGTGAGAGCATCGAGCTTCCTCGAGGCACTGGTAGCTTCGAAATTAAGCAGAGAGAAACAAAAGCTCTTTAAAAAAGAACATAATTGATTTAAAATGTAAAGAGGTGTATAATGCACCTCTTTTTTAGTTTATATAAAATAGGATCACGATATGTAATAACTTAGAGTGGTCATTATAGAAGAATGAGTTATATAATATTGTATATATATTTTCACATGTAGGTGAGTAGCGAAAGAATAAAGATTATAGTGTAAAGGAGTGAATGAATTGCGTTGTCCATCCTGTTTTCATAATGGAACAAGAGTGTTAGATTCGCGTCCGGTAGACGAGGGGCGCTCTATTCGAAGAAGAAGAGAGTGTGAAAGTTGTTTAAGTCGCTTTACGACATTTGAAAGAGTAGAAGAATCACCTCTTATCGTTGTTAAAAAAGAAGGAACACGAGAAGAGTTTAATAAAGAGAAAATTTTACGCGGTTTAATTAAAGCGTGTGAAAAAAGACCTGTATCTTTAAGGCAGTTAGAGGAAGTAACACAAAGTGTGGAGCGTGAACTTCGTAACTTAGGTATATCAGAAGTGAAAAGTGATATGATTGGTGAAATTGTTATGGAAGAACTTCGTGATATTGATGATGTTGCTTACGTACGTTTTGCTTCTGTGTATCGTCAATTTAAAGATTTAAATGTATTTATTGAAGAATTAAAAGATATACTGCAAAAAGAGAGAGAATAGAAGGAATCTCTTTATATACTGTAAGTAAACGAGATAAGAGAGCTAGAAGCGGAAGCTAATAGCTCTTTTTCGCTAATAAATTATATAATAAAGATAGAACGAGTGAAATGTAGGCTAGATTGGATGAGAGAAAGGAAAAGCAAGAATGGAAAAACAGTCATGGATGGAGCTATTGCCGATTGATCGTTATAAAGTAAGTGCGAAAGGGTTGTTACATAATTACGACCGGAAAGTATTAACGATGTTGTATCAGCCGTTAATAGGTAGTAGAGCTTTTAGCTTATACATGACACTATGGGGAGAGTTAGAGCAAGATCGTGTGTTTGGGAAAGAGAATACACATCACTCCCTTATGGTGACTATGCAAATGCAACTTCCTGAAATATATGGGGAACGAGTAAAGTTAGAAGCGATTGGTCTTTTAAATGTATATATTAAGAAAGAAAAAGATATTCGGATGTTTATATATGAATTGCAACCACCTTTATCTCCGAAGCAGTTTTTTGATGATATTGTTTTAAGTATCTTTTTATATAATCGCTTGAGTCGGACAAAATACAACCAAGTAAAGCAATATTTCTTAGAAGAAGAATTCGATTTTGCTTCTTATGAAAATGTTACGCGCTCCTTCAACGATATATTTGATTCGTTTAACCCAGGTCAGTTTGAATATGCGCAAGAAGAACTGCGTATCCCGAAAACGACAATTATGCCAAGTAACGAGAATGGGGATGCTCCGAAAGTTTGGAACGATTTCTTTAATTTCTCTTTATTTGTAGACGGACTATCAGCCCTTGTTCCTAAAAAGGCGATTACAGATCAAGTGAGAGAATGTGTTATTACACTCGCTTATGTGTACGGTGTGGATGTGTTATCGATGCAAAATATCGTTCTTGGCGCAGTGACAGAAGTGCAAACAATTGATATCGAAAGGCTTCGGAAGGGAGCACGCGATTGGTATCAATTCGAAAATGGTCAAGCGTTACCTGTATTAAGTGAAAGAGTGCAACCTCATGCTGCTCGTACAATGAAAGAGAAAGAGCCATCTACGCAAGAAGAGATGCTAATGAAACAGTTAGAGGAAATCTCGCCAAAACAACTATTGAAAGAGATTTCAGGCGGTGCAGAGGCGACGAAAGCGGACTTGCAAATCGTTGAGGATGTAATGATAAATCAAAAGTTAACGCCAGGGGTTGTGAATGTACTTATTTATTACGTTATGCTACGCTCAGATATGAAGCTTGCTAAAACGTATGTCGAGAAGATTGCTGGACATTGGGCGCGAAAAAAGGTCGGTACAGTAGGCGAGGCGATGGCGCTAGCGAAAGAAGAGAATCGTCAATATCAAGAGTGGGCTGAGACGAAGAAAAAAGGTCGTACAGCGAAGAAAACAGTGCGAAAAGAAATGGTACCAGATTGGCTTAAAGAAGAGTCGAAAGAAGAAGAGAAAGAACCTGTAAAAAATGACGTAAGTGCGAAAAAAGATGCAAGTACGTTAGAAGATGAACGGAAACGATTAGAAGAAGTATTGAAAAAATATAAGCGTGATTAATAAAAGAAAATGAACGCTCTTTGAGGTGAGAAAATGGAGCATATTCAAAATTCATTTACGAAATTAATGGAAAATAAAAACTTTAAAAATAGATATGAAGTCTTAAAGGCAGAAGTGATGGCGCACCCTCGTGTGAAAGAATTTATAGACGAACATAAAGGTGAAGTAACGACTTCTATGATTGAACGAAGTCTTGTGAAGTTATATGAATATATTGGACAAAGTGTAGGGTGTGCGGATTGTCCAGATTTAGGGTCATGTAAAAATATGCTACAAGGATATGAGCCGAAGCTCGTCATTCAAGGTAAGATGATTGATATTCAATACGATCGTTGTATTAGAAAAGTAGCATATGATGAGAGAAAAAAATATGAAAAACTCGTTCAAAGTGTATATATGCCAGTTGACATTTTGCAGGCAACTATGGAAAATTTAGACCCTTCAGATTTAGACGCACGTATTGATGCAATAGGTGCAACGAATGAATTTTTAAACACATACGAACCAGGTAAAAAAGCACAAGGTTTATATTTGTACGGTAAATTTGGTGTAGGGAAAACGTATCTTTTAGGGGCAATTGCAAATGAGCTTGCGCGAAAGAAAATTAGTTCGATGCTCGTATACTTCCCTGAATTTTTACGTGAAATCAAAAGTTCGATTCAAGATAATTCGATTAGCGGAAAGATTGATGCTGTCAAACGTGTACAAGTATTAATGTTAGATGATATCGGGGCAGAAGCGATGTCAAGTTTTGTACGTGATGATGTACTCGGTGCAATCTTGCAATTCCGTATGTTGGAAAACTTACCGACGTTCTTTACATCTAACTTTGATTTCAAACAGTTGGAACATCATTTAACGTATACACAGCGCGGTGAAGCAGAAGAGATGAAAGCGGCCCGTATTATGGAACGAATTAAATATTTAGCGAAGCCAATCCCAATTGGCGGGAAGAATCGTCGTAATAAGTAAAGAGCGAGCTGAGAAGCTTGCTCTTTTTTATCCCGCTATTGGCGGGCAGTAAGACTCCCACCTCAAAATTCGGCTGTAAAGCAAAGAAGTTAGGTGGGAGCCCTGCTGCTGCCCGTAAAAGCCCGATTGGTGCGGGCTAATAATCAGTGAACGATGGACAAAACCTCCACTGATTAAAGTTTCACTTTATTTTAATCATTTTTTCAGAGTAGCTTGTATCATTTTTTTCTCCCTCCCTTAATATATATAAAATTAGCAAGCCATATCGAGTGGATGTTCTAACAATGGGAGATAGGTTTCTACTAAGAGTGAACTTCCATAGATCGGACTCTTATAGGATTTGTAACGTATAGATGCAATCCTTTAGAGCGGGGATAAAAGGGGGGACAAAAGTGATTGAAATTTGCTTCGAAGAAAAAAATGATGCTGTGTACGTATACAGACAACTAACGAAAAGAACAGAATCCTTATATAAGGAAACAAGTGTATATTTAAACGAACAAAAGGTTGTTATTCATATACCATTATGTGAATCAAATTATATTGAAAAGATTTTATTGCCAGTATTACTATATTTCATTATGAATGTGAAACAAAATGAATGGATTCATACCATTTTAAAGGAAAAGTTTTTTTATGAAGAACAAGAAGAGTGTCATCAAATATTGCATATGGCACATGAGATTTTAAAGGAAAGAAGAAAAGGAGTAGCTAGTGATTTAACACGTCAAAAATTTGAATCTTATATTGCGTCGTCTTTGAATGATTGGCTTTGTGATCCGCTCTCATTCTCGTTTTCATCATACGTTCGTTTTCGTCTTCGTACATATAGGGAAATGGTAACTAAGCTTGCTGAAGTTGCAATTGATGAGTATAAGATGGAGCAGGAATACCAAATATTCATTGAGACACTTCGCCAACAAGTAAGTAGCCGGAAATCACGTTTGTCCTGTGTACATCTTATTTTTGATGAAAGTTTTATTTTCTATGATGATAAAGGTAGGCGTTTAAAACAGGAGAAATTGGTTCAATATATAGATGAAGAATTATTAAAGAAACAGGATGTATATATCGATACGAAAGTAATTGCACCACTTCTTTCTATTTCGCCGAAAAAGATTTATTTATATACGAAAGAACAAGATCATAATATGATTATTACTTTGCGAAATGTATTTCAGGAACGAGTGCAACTACATGGATTACATGAATTTGAGCGCAATGTGAAAAATTTAAAAAATAAAGGTAACGCCCTTGATTTTCTAAGTTTTTGAGCATATAATTACCTACATAAATGAAATATATTGAAATGTCATGATGAGGACATGGGTAGTTTTCTACGATTTTCAGAGAGGGAAGCCTTAGGGTGTGAGCTTCCTAGTACGGGATAATTACTTACCACCTCTAAACTTTAGCAGTGAAAGTTTTTCTAGTAATTGCTAACGGACAACACCGTTATGTTGAACTTGAGCAATTAACAATAAGGTTAATTGGAACAAGGGTGGAACCACGAATTCAACACTCGTCCCTTTTTATGGGATGAGTGTTTTTTATTTTGAAAAAAAAGAGGAGTGACCAGTGATGGCAGATGTAGTTAAAATTACTTTCCCTGATGGAGCTGTGAAGGAGTTTCCAAAAGGAGTAACAACTGAAGAAATCGCAGCTTCTATTAGCCCAGGCTTAAAGAAAAAAGCTGTGGCTGGAAAATTAAACGATGAGATGATCGATCTTGTTACACCAATCGAAGAAGATGGTGCAGTTTCTATTATTACATTAGATTCTGAAGATGGCTTATATATTTTACGCCACTCAACAGCTCACCTTTTAGCACAAGCGTTAAAACGTTTATATAAAGATGTTAAGCTTGAGCTTGGCATTGGTCCAGTAATCGAAAATGGCTTCTACTACGATATTGATATGGAAGAAGCAATTACAGTTGAAGACTTCAAAAAAATCGAAAAAGAAATGCAAAAAATCGTGAACGAAAACTTAGAAATCGTTCGTCATGAAGTGCCACGTGCAGAAGCACTTCGTCGCTTTGAAGAAATCGGCGATGAGTTAAAATTAGATTTAATTAACGATCTTCCAGAAGATGCAATTATTTCAATCTATGAGCAAGGCGAATTCTTCGACCTTTGCCGTGGTGTTCACCTTCCATCTACAGGGAAGATTAAAGTGTTTAAATTATTAAGTGTTGCTGGTGCTTACTGGCGCGGCGATAGCAATAATAAAATGTTACAACGTATTTACGGTACTGGATTCGTTAAGAAAGCAGAATTAGATGAGCACTTACGTATGCTTGAAGAAGCGAAAGAGCGCGATCACCGTAAATTAGGTAAAGAGTTAAAACTATTTACTAATAGCCAAAAAGTAGGACAAGGTTTACCACTTTGGTTACCAAAAGGTGCAACAATTCGCCGTATTATCGAGCGTTACATCGTTGATAAAGAAGCAAGCTTAGGCTATGATCACGTATACACTCCAGTATTAGGAAGTAGAGAGCTTTATGAAACTTCTGGTCACTGGAACCATTACCGTGATGGCATGTTCCCATCAATGGAAATGGATAATGAAGAGTTAGTTCTTCGTCCAATGAACTGCCCTCACCATATGATGGTTTATAAAAATGATATTCACAGCTACCGTGAATTACCAATCCGTATTGCGGAACTTGGAACAATGCACCGCTATGAAATGTCTGGAGCATTATCTGGATTACAACGTGTACGCGGAATGACTTTAAATGATGCGCACATTTTCGTTCGTCCAGATCAAATTAAAGAAGAATTAAAACGTGTTGTAAACTTAACGTTAGAAGTGTACAAAGATTTCGGTTTAGAAAACTATTCATTCCGTCTATCTTATCGTGACCCAGCAGATACTAAAAAGTATTATGCTGATGATGAGATGTGGGAAAAAGCACAAGGTATGTTAAAAGAAGCTATGGATGAAATGGGTCTTGATTACTATGAAGCTGAAGGTGAAGCGGCATTCTATGGTCCGAAACTTGACGTTCAAGTTCGTACTGCTCTTGGAAAAGACGAAACACTTTCAACTGTACAATTAGACTTCTTACTTCCAGAACGCTTTGAATTAACTTACGTTGGTGAAGACGGTAAACAACATCGTCCAGTTGTAATTCACCGTGGTGTTGTATCAACTATGGAACGTTTCGTAGCCTTCTTAATTGAAGAATACAAAGGCGCATTCCCAACTTGGTTAGCTCCAGTTCAGGCGCAAGTAATTCCAGTTTCTCCGCAAGTACATTTAGACTATGCGAAGAAAGTACAAGATGAATTACGACGTGCTGGTATCCGTGTTGAATTAGACACTCGTGAAGAGAAAATTGGTTACAAAATCCGTGAAGCACAAATGCAAAAGATTCCGTACATGCTTGTAGTAGGTGACAATGAAGTTACTGAAAATGGCGTTAACGTACGTAAATATGGTGAACAAAAATCAGAAACAATCGCATTAGATGCGTTTGTTGACATGATTAAAGTAGAAGGAAAACGATAAGAAAGAGCCGCGGTATACCGCGGCTTTTTTATGTATTATAAAAAAGAAAATCTAGAAAAAATAACCAAACAATACTTATCATAAAAAAGTATTGCAAGTATGCTGGTTGTTTGTTACAATATTTCTTGTTGTTAGTAAAACACATCGCGTCTTCTTGACAGACGTCATGTCCTATGATAAACTCATCAAGGATAATAGAATATGGTTTTGACAAGTAGAAGCACCCGCTTCTCACCTGATGGACGCATTCGCAGTTAGCAGGTAAATGTATTTCTTACTAAAGATATTACAAGTGTGGGTGCCGTGTGCCCGCACTTTTTTTGTTCGGGTTCTACAATTGCAAAACGTATTCTAAGAAAACCTTGGAGGTGGCTTACTATTAGCAAGGATATGATGATTAACGAGCAAATTCGTGCACGTGAAGTACGCTTAGTTGGCGCAAACGGCGATCAACTTGGAATCAAGTCTCGTAATGACGCTTTAGACTTAGCTGCAGGTCTTAATCTTGATTTAGTATTGGTTGCTCCAAATGCGAAACCACCAGTATGCCGCATTATGGACTACGGTAAATTCCGCTTTGAGCAACAGAAGAAAGAAAAAGAACAGCGCAAAAATCAAAAAGTAATTAGCATGAAAGAAGTTCGTTTAAGTCCAACAATTGATGAACATGACTTTAACACAAAACTTCGTAATGCTGTCAAGTTTTTAGAGAAAGGCGACAAGGTTAAAGCGTCAATTCGCTTTAAAGGACGTGCCATTACTCATAAAGAAATCGGTCAACGTGTTTTAGATCGCTTCTCAGAAGCTTGTGCTGAAGTTAGTACAATTGAATCTAAGCCTAAAATGGAAGGACGTAGTATGTTCTTAGTTTTAGCACCGAAAAACGATAAGTAATAGATAGAGGAGGAAATACCTATGCCTAAACAAAAAACTCATCGCGGCGCTGCAAAGCGTTTCAAAAAGACTGGATCTGGTAAACTGAAGCGTTCTCACGCTTACACAAGCCATTTATTCGCTAACAAATCTACAAAAGCTAAACGTAAACTACGTAAAGCTGGTGTAGTTAGCGCTGGTGACTTCAAACGCATTCGTCAAATGCTTGACAACTTAAAATAAGTTCGGCTGATATATAGAACAAACTAGGAGGTAATATTATGCCAAGAGTAAAAGGTGGTACAGTTACTCGTCAACGTCGTAAAAAAGTTATAAAATTAGCAAAAGGTTACTACGGTTCTAAGAGTACATTATTTAAGGTTGCTAACCAACAGGTTATGAAATCTCTAATGTATGCATTCCGTGACCGTCGTCAAAAGAAACGTGACTTCCGTAAATTATGGATTACACGTATCAACGCAGCAGCTCGTATGAATGGTCTTTCTTACAGCCGCTTAATGCACGGTTTAAAAAATGCTGGCATCGAAGTTAACCGCAAGATGCTTGCTGACTTAGCTGTTCATGACGAAAAAGCTTTCGCTGAATTAGCAACAGTTGCAAAAAACAACATTAACTAATTGTTTAAAACCTTAGAAGATTTTCTTCTAAGGTTTTTTTAGTTGCATTTATTGTAAAATCCTCCACTTATTATCGTTATTTCTTGCTCAAGTATATTAAGATGTGCTTGTAAGAATTTTTGTAACGATAACGAGGAGACTTTTACATGAAAGTAGGAAAGATTAACGGATGTGTCGTTATCGATATGACAAAATCAATATAAAAGCCATAGCGATATAAAAGAATATATAAAGTCAGGAGAATCCTCCTGACTTTTTTTATCCCTCTATTTGCGGGCAGTAAAACTCCCACCTCAAAATTCAGCTGGAGCAAAGAAGTTAGGTGGGAGATCAACTGCCCGTAAAAGCTCGATTGGTGAAGGCTAATAATAAGTAGGGATGAACAAAACCCCCCACTTATTAAAGTTTCACTTTATTTGAACTCATTCGTGAGAAGTGCATCTTTCCTAGCAGAAACGACACTGCTATAATGGAAAGATGATATGGAGCTTTCATCAAGTGAACAATATATGAGTGATGATTGAAACGTATTTGCAAATTAAGGACAAGCTATCTTTATAAAGATGTAGGTAGCTGACTTGTTAATAAGAAACGAAAAATAATAATGAACTTTGAGATGAAACAACATTGTTGCGGAAAATGCGATGTTGGAGGAGGACAATAGAATGGACTTACTACAACTATTTAAATTACAAAAAGAATTAGATGACCGTATTGTGAAAGAACATGACTTACAACCGAAAAAATTGTTAAAAGAAAAAATGTTAGCTCTTCTTGTAGAAATTGGAGAACTTGCAAATGAAACACGTTGTTTTAAATATTGGAGCAATAAACCAGCTTCAGAACGTGAAGTAATATTAGAAGAATACGTAGATGGTTTACATTTTATTTTATCAATCGGAATCGATTTAGGAATTGATAAAAACTTCTTATTCTATAAATGTGCGCAAACGAATAAAACACAAGTGGAAATTTTCTTAGACACATATGCGAAAGTAATTCGTTTTACAGATCAACCTTCTATTACGAACTATATTGAACTATTTACAAGCTATCTTCGCCTTGGACAAGCGCTTGAATTTGAACAAGATGAAATTGAAAAAGCATATTTAGATAAAAATGAAGTAAATCATCAGCGTCAAACACAAGGATACTAATTTAATTTTTGAATATTTCAATTTCCTTTTGTATAATAAAGTGACTGAAGAAAAAGGAGGGTGTTGGCAATGATAAAATTAGACGAGACATTGACAATGCTAAAAGAATTAACAGACGCACGCGGTATTGCGGGTAACGAGCGCGAACCACGTGAAGTAATGAAGAAATATATTGAGCCGTTTGCAGATGAACTTTCTACTGACAATTTAGGAAGTTTAGTTGCGAAAAAAGTTGGGGAAGAAAACGGCCCGAAAATTATGGTTGCAGGTCATTTAGATGAAGTCGGATTTATGATTACGCAAATTGATGACAAAGGCTTCCTTCGTTTCCAAACGGTGGGTGGCTGGTGGTCGCAGGTTATGCTTGCACAGCGCGTAACGATTGTAACGCGTAAAGGAGATGTAACAGGTGTAATTGGTTCAAAACCACCGCACATTTTACCTCCAGAAGCTCGTAAAAAGCCAGTTGAAATTAAAGACATGTTCATCGATATTGGTGCTTCTAGCCAAGAAGAAGCGATGGAGTGGGGCATCCGACCAGGAGATCAAGTTGTACCGTACTTCGAATTCCAAGTGATGAAGAATGAAAAGATGTTACTTGCAAAAGCATGGGATAACCGAATTGGTTGTGCAATTGCAATTGACGTATTAAAACAATTAAAAGATGAAAAGCATCCAAACGTTGTATACGGCGTTGGGACTGTACAAGAAGAAGTTGGTCTTCGTGGTGCGAAAACATCTGCAAACTATATTAAGCCAGATATCGCATTCGCAGTAGATGTAGGTATTGCTGGTGATACACCAGGTGTAACGGCAAAAGAAGCACAAAGTAAAATGGGTGATGGTCCGCAGATCATTCTATATGATGCTTCTGTTATTGGTCATACAGGTTTACGTGATTTCGTTGTTGATGTTGCGGATGAATTACAAATTCCATATCAGTATGATTCTGTAGCGGGCGGGGGAACGGACGCAGGAGCAATTCACATTTCTGTAAATGGTATCCCATCTATGGCAATTACGATTGCGACACGCTACATTCATTCTCATGCAGCGATGTTACATCGTGATGATTATGAAAACGCAGTGAAGTTAATTGTAGAAGTTATTAAACGTCTTGATAAAGAGGCTGTACATAACATTACATTTAATTAATAGAAAAAAGCGAAGGATAACCTCCTTCGCTTTTTTCATTTTTAAAACGGTCTTTCTAATCCTGCTGCAGTATGAGCTCCTAAAATAATTAAGCGAGTTAATTGCATTGCCATGAAATGTGGGGTATAAATCATGCCTCTTTTTAACCATGACATAATCATTCCGATATGAGCGCCTGTAACATAACTAATAAGAATATCACGAGGGACCATAAGGTCTTCATCATCTGGCTGGGAAATAGATAGGCTTAATGTTAAATGTGTTTGAATTGTTTTCATCATTTTATAAGAATAGTTTCCAGCTGCCTTATCGCCGAGCATAACGTTATAGAAATTAGTATTGTCTGCGATATGCTCAAACAAAGCTAAAAAAGTTGGATGCGGTGAATCAAAAGTGAGCTGAAAATCTTCTTTATTTCGATTTTGTGGTTTAATTACTGCAGCTAGTTTTTCTAACATTTCTTCTATGCTTTTTTCTAATAAATCATATTTATCATGGTAATGGCTATAAAATGTAGCACGATTTACAGGAGCGCGTTCCGCGATATGTTGCACAGTTACATTTTCGAAGCCCTTTTCGCCTACTAAAGCGACAAAAGCATCCTGTATGAGTTGTCTCGTTCGTTTTACACGTGGATCATTTGTATTTTTAATAGACATTTTTACTTCACCTCGTTTAATTTTTTAACCTTAAACAACACATGTATAGTGTAATGTTGTTTAAACAACATATAGGTTTAAATTGTTGGTTGTAGATTCGGGATAATTATTTATAATTATAAACGATAGTCCTTTAGAAATCAGCACCGCTAGGATGCAGACAAAACATAGTTTGCGTCGTAAAAGGTGTGCTTTTTTTGTTTAAAGGTTAATATAATTAACAATTAAACAATATAAACACTAAGGATATAAATAGTTTAGAAAAAAATTATATGCGATATAAGGAGAGGAATGCAATGAATCAGTTTCGAAGAATGGTAATTATCAACATTATCACATTAATTGTATTAGTTGGCGGCGGTATTGGCGGTTATTACTATTACAATCAAGCGGAAAACTATTTAAAAACAGAAAATGCAAAGATTGACGGGAAAGTAATCCCAATTGCATCACCAGTAGCAGGTAAATTAACAGACTGGAAAGCTGAAGTCGGAAAAAATTACAATGAGAACGATAAATTAGGTGCGGTTACTGTAGCAGGAGCAAATGGTGAGCAAACAGTAGATGTAACAATTCCGCAAAATGCAACAGTTGTACAATCAAATGCAACAACTAATGCGTTCGTTGGGGCAGGTAGCCCAATTGCTTATGCATTTGATATGAGCAATTTATGGGTAACAGCAAATATTGAAGAAACAAATATTGATGATGTTCAAAAAGGCCAAACAGTAGATGTGTATGTAGACGCATACCCAGATACAACGTTAACGGGAAAAGTAGAACAAGTTGGATTAACAACAGCGAATACATTCTCGATGTTACCATCAAGTAACGCAACAGCGAACTATACGAAAGTAAAGCAAGTTGTACCAGTTAAAGTTTCTTTAGATCATAGTAAATCAGTAAATATTGTTCCTGGAATGAATGTGTCAGTTCGTATTCATAAGTAAGGGGGAGATGAGATGTCCTCAATTGCAATTGTAGGATATGCACTATTTTGTATAATCGTCTTCTTCCTTGTAAATCGTCTTTTACGAAAGAAAAAAACGAATGTGGGAGAAGAACAAGTCCCAGCCGTAAGTAAGATAGAAGTAAGTCAAGCAGAAACAGTAGAGAAAGAACTTGAACAAAAACAAGAAACAGAAGCTTCTAACGTAGTGGAATTAGAAACAGGGAAGCAAGAGCAAGTAAAACAGGAAAAAGAAATGCTGAAGAGACAATTGCCGGTAGAGAATGTGAATGTAAAGGCAGTTGTAGCTGTATTAATTCTCGGTATGTTCGTTTCTATTTTAAACCAAACGATCATTAATGTTGCACTGCCTCCATTAATGAATGAATTTAACGTATCAACTTCAACAGCACAATGGTTAATTACAGGCTTCATGCTTGTAAACGGGATTTTAGTACCAATCAGTGCATTTTTAGTTTCACGATTTACGTATCGTAAATTATTCATAGCAGCAATGTTATTCTTCACTGTAGGATCTATCATTTGTGCTACATCAGGAAACTTTACAATGATGATGACAGGCCGTGTTGTTCAAGCGGTTGGTGCAGGTATTTTAATGCCAGTTGGTATGAATATCTTCATGACATTATTCCCGCCTAATAAACGCGGAGCAGCTATGGGGTTACTTGGGGTAGCGATGATTTTAGCACCAGCTATCGGACCAACTGTAACAGGTTGGGTAATTGAAAACTATAGCTGGAACTTAATGTTCTATGGGATGTTTGTTATCGGTTTAATTATTACGTTCTTATCTTTTAAATTCTTTACACTAGCTCAGCCAGTGTCCAAAACAAAGTTAGATGTATTCGGTGTTATTAGTTCAAGTATTGGACTAGGTAGCTTACTGTACGGATTTAGTGAAGCTGGAAATAATGGCTGGACTAGTGCAGAAGTTGTTATAACACTTATCATCGGTGTCATTGGTTTAGCTGTATTTATTTGGAGAGAGTTAACAACAGACAATAAAATGCTTGATTTACAAGTGTTTAAATATCCGACGTTCACTTTCACATTAGTAATTAACGCGATTGTAACGATGGCCTTATTCGGAGGTATGTTATTACTTCCAGTATACTTGCAAAACATTCGCGGTTTTACACCGATGGAATCTGGTTTATTATTACTTCCAGGATCATTAATTATGGGGATCATGGGACCAGTTGCAGGTAAACTATTTGATAAGTATGGTATTCGTCCGTTAGCAATTGTCGGATTAGCCATTACAACATTTGCGACATATAAATTTACAACGTTATCGATGGATACACCGTATAGCGTTATTATGACGGATTATATTATACGCTCAATTGGTATGTCATTCATTATGATGCCAATTATGACAGCTGGTATGAATGCACTGCCGATGAAATTAATTTCTCACGGTACAGCAACGCAAAATACGTCAAGACAAGTAGCTGGTTCAATTGGAACAGCGATATTAATCACGCTTATGACGCAACAAACTACTGCTCACGTAGCGGATTACGGCAATATGTTAACAACGTCAAACCCGATTTTAGTTGATAAAGTACACGGTATGGGCCAAAGCTTAGCGGCATTAGCCGGATCAGCTCAAGCAGGAGATGCGATGAGTACACAACTATTATTCGGACAAATTTCAAAGCTATCTGCAATTAACGGTATTAACGATGCCTTCTTAATTGCAACAATACTCGCAGGTATTGCTTGGGTGTTATCGTTCTTCTTACCATCAGGCAATAAACCAAATAGAAAAGCAGGGAATTAATTTCCCTGCTTTTTTGTCTTTTAAAGAGTTAGATATAAAAAATGATAACCAGCTACGGAGCACAGCCCTGTTATAAACAAAATTGTTCCCATAGCACGAATGCTGGATATTTGTCTTCCACTTATAATAGCTAATAGTCCAGCTAAAGAGAAGAAACACCAATATAAAGTTCCTGAAATTGGAACCATCCCCTCTAAATCTATTCCAAAACCTATACAAATGATAGGAACAACGATAAGCGATATGCTAATTAAACCAGCTATAACGATAAATGATTTTCGATATTTCATTCCGGCAGCAATTAAAAAAATGCCAACGATGCCTTCACATAATAACAAAATAGGGGCTAAGATAAGCCAAATAAATAAGTTGGTAGATTCCATATGTAATAACCCCTTAACGAATAAAAGATGAATCAGGCATGGACATGAGTTGATAGCAAATAGCTGCAAACAGTCCTATTGAGAAAATAATGAATCCCATGTTGCGTATACTCTTAATTTTTGAACGTACCCCATTCAATCCTGCTAATAAACCAGCTAGAGAGAAAAGTATCCAATATAGGACAGGTGGAATGTGGAGAACGGTCTCTCCATTGATCCCTTTGTTCAAAAAAATAAAAGGCATTATAACGAATGAAAAGCAAATAATCCCCATTAAGATAACAAGTAATTTCCGATATTTAATTCCTGTTACCATTAAAAAAATACCACCAGCAATCCCGCATAGTAAGAGAAGTGGCGTAAAAAGTATCCAAATAATACTGAACATATGTAAACTCCTTCAAGTGAATTAAGTTATATTTTACTACATGAGGTTTATTTTGGATATTATTAATAAATATGTATAAATTGATAGAAATGAGAAGCAACGATACGAATTAATAGATGTAGAGAACGTTAGAGAGGAGGGGACATATGAAAATTACAGAAGAGAACGTTGCAATGCAACTACGGAAAAGGAACGAAAAAGCATTATATTTTATTATCGACCGGTACGGCGGACTTATAAAAAGTATTATTCAGAAGCATTTAGCCTCTTTTCAAGATGTGCAAGAGGAATGTATGGATGATGTGTTATTAGCGATTTGGAATCATATTGAAAAGTATGATGAGGAGAAAAATACTTTAAAAAATTGGATTGCAGCTATTACAAAATATAAATCTATCGACTATGCGAGGAAATATGCGAAAACAGTAAATGAAAAAGGGTTAGATCAAATAGGTGAAATAGCGATGCATACCGATACGACTAAAAATGAAATTAGTAATGATATGGAACATATATTAGATCATTTAAAGAAGAACGATAAAGAAATCTTTATGAAGCATTACGTGGAAGAAGATAGTGTAGAAAATATTGCAGAGAAAATGGGAGTGAAAACTTCTTTTATATACAATCGTCTATCGAGAGGACGGAAGAAGCTAAGGGCATTATTTTTACATAATCGAATGAAGTAAATAAGAAAAGGGGTGAAGGAAATGAAAGATCCGTATGAAATGTTAAATGATATAAAAATTGATGAAAATGAATATAAAGAAGTTAACTTAACTCATATAGAGAAAAAGAAAATACAAAAGCGAATTAGCAAAAAGATAAGAAAGAACAAAGGTCATACGAAACGTAATATGGCTATTGTAACATCGGCTGCGGCATTATTTATCATGATGATGACTGTAGATATGAGAAGGATGATTGCAGATATACCGTTAATCGGAAGTAAAATGGAAGACTACGTAAACAGTAGAGGAGAACCTTTAAAAGAATATAAAACGACAATAGGACAAACGGTTTATGATAACGGTGTAGAAGTAAGGTTAGATGAAGTGATGATAGATGAGGGACAGATTATTGTTAATAGTACGTTTAAATCTAGCAGTGTTAATCTAGGAGGTATTTTTTTACCGCACCCGAATATTTATATAAACGGAAAAGAGTTAAATGGTAGTGGTGGTGGGGGGGATCAAAAAGTAAACGATTATACATACACATTTTTTACTACTACAAATTTGAAAGATTCACAAATGAAGCCAATGGAATTGGATGGGGAACTAGATATACAAATTATATATAGAAGACTTATGCCGTTAAAAGATAAAACCTCAATAAAAGGAGAATGGGGCTTTTCCTTTAAGGCATCTGGAGACAAATTAAAAGCTGAAACGAAAACAATCCCAATCCATAAACATTTTAAATTGGAAAATGGTCAAAAAATAGAAGTGGAAGATTTGAAAGTGTCTCCTGTATCTACGAAGTTAAATTATAAAATGATGAACGGAACAAAGTTAGATGTGACATTTACTGCAAAAGATCAAGATGGGAAAGAGTTAAAACCAGTTTCAGGTCATACATTAGCGGAAAATAGTTATTGGCGTTTTGAAAAGCTAGAGGACAGTGTAACGAAAATTGTACTGACACCTGTCCTAACTTCTGGTGAAGAGGGAGAAAAGAAAACGAATTATCGAAAAGTGTTAACGGAAGAAGAGTTTGAAGTTGTGATAAAAGAGTAGAAAGAGGTATCGTGATGACACCTCTTTCTAACTCAAGAATGCTAACATATTATTCATAATATGAAATAACATAGCTGGAATAATGGATTTTGTTTTTTTACATAAAATAGCCATTAATAATCCCATGAAGAAAGTAATTACCATTACTCCAAGTGAGTATGTATGAGCGATACCGAAGAAGAAGCTTGTTATGATGGCTGCAATCCAAAATGGAAAGCGTTCTGAGAAGAAGCGAAGTATAAAACCACGGAAAATAAGCTCTTCAAAAATTGGTGTGAGTATAGCGAAGCCGAGAAGTAATAATATTTGATACTGCTTAAAAACGTCTAAGTTTAGTGCGGAAGATTGCTGCTTCGTTGCGTCTTGGAACACATAATTTAACAAGATGTAATTGAGTATAATGTTTATAGCGAAGAAAAGAAGTAAGTATACGTATGTACGCCATTCTTTAAGTACTTTAAAGTTAAAAGATTTTAGTAGTAATTTTTTTGCGGGTTCGAATTTGAAAATGAAGAATAACAACACGGCTAGTTGTAATATGATACTTGCAGTATTTGCAATAGATTCATACAGGGCAATTTGTTTTTTATCTGTAAGACCGGCTGTATAAATTGTTAAGGGCATTGCGAGGAACACAGTAATAAGTCCGGTTCCGAAAAAAGCGAATAAAACGGAGCTAATAAATTGTCCCCATGACATAGAGTATTTCTGTTCATTAGAAAGTTGTGTAGCGGGTTGCATTTGTAAAATCACCTCTCTATATTTGTATATTTAATTATAAAGTATTTTGCTTTTGGGTGTAACATTTAAATATTACATACAAAGGTGTATTTTTCGCAAAATAATAAAAGAGGTATCACCCTATAGTGATGCCTCTTTCTCATTGATAACTATGTTCTGCCTTGTCATTCAATTTCTTTTGCTCTATTTGTAATTCACGCTCTACCAATCGGTCTAATTGCTGAATAGCTTTCAATGCTTTTTCGTAAGAAATCGTTCTATAATGGTGCGCTCCGCCCGGTTCTTCATCTGCTTCGTCTGCCCATTTAATAATGTTTTGAAGAGATGTTCTTTCAATTTCTTGCTGTACTAAGAAAGAATCTGTATGAAGAAGAATCGCAATAGAAATTTCTTTTGCTAGTTTAGGATGTTCTCCTAATCTAATAAGCAATTTATGAGATCTTTCTGCCCCTTTAATCGCATGTATATCATTCTTTTTATACAAGTCATAGTCCCATTCGCCGCCTGTGTACCACGTATGATGTCCGATATCATGAAGGAAGCCAGCCTTTGTCGCAGCATCGACTGAGGCGTGATGCTTTTTGGCTAAGTGAAACGCATGGTAAGCGACAGCAATCGCGTGGACCATTCCAGAACGGTTTACATATTTTTGTGTAATGTGATGTTTAAAAACTTGTTCAAGCGTAATACGTTGCATAAAACATTCACTCCTTTTATCTAATGATGTACATGAAGAAAAATCGATCGGTTTAAATGTATTTTGAACATTGTACTCCATCGGGGTAGCGTTAGTAAAGTAGAAATGTTTAGGAGAAGAAAAATTTTATAGACATAAAAGGTCACCTTAGTTTTTTTTCTAAGGTGACCTTTTATTGCTTATTTTTTTAATCCTTGCTCCAGTGTTCCTAACATTTCGTGTTTTTCATTTTCATCAGCATTTTTCCAAATGACTTCGAATAAAACGCCAAGACCTGGAAGCATTTTTTCTTCACCGCTTTGAATTGCATCGACAATCGTTTCTTGTAATTGATCTTGTGAATTTCCAGATACATTCGCTAATACCGCGCCGCGTAAATTAAAACTCATTATCTTCACCTCTTCTTCAGAATTGAAACTGACGTTAGTTTTTGTTCTTTTTTATGTAAATATGTATGAAAAATAGGCTATAATGATAAGACAAGAAGAGAGGGAAATACATATTATGAAAAACATTGATTCAGTACAAAACCCGCGTGTGAAGCAGTGGAAAAAGCTGCAGACGAAAAAAGAGCGCGATAACAAAGCTTTATTTTTTGTAGAAGGATTCCATTTAGTAGAGGAAGCGTTAAAGGCAGGAGTTGTAACAGAACTTATCGTTTCAGATCAGACAGATCTTCCGAAAGATTGGACAGTTAATGATGTTGAAATGTATATTGTGCCTGAAGCAATTGTAAAAGTACTTCGCGAAACAGAAACAACGCAAGGTGTATTTGCTGTTTGTGAGAAACATGAGAAAGAAGTAGCTCTTACTGATGGGAAATTTCTTTTATTAGACGGCCTTCAAGACCCAGGTAATTTGGGAACGATTATTCGTACAGCGGATGCAGCTGGTATTCATGCCGTTGTGCTTGGAGAAGGGTGCGTTGATGTTTATAATAGTAAAGTACTACGATCTACACAAGGTTCTATTTTCCACTTACCGGTTGTAAAAGGGAACTTAGAAGAATGGGTAGACAAGTTAAAAGAAAATAACGTCCCTGTATATGGAACAGCTCTTGAAAATGGAGTTCCATTTGCTGAAGTAACCCCGGCTGGAAGTTTTGCATTAATTGTAGGGAATGAAGGAAGCGGCGTACGCCAAGAAATTCTTGCGAAAAGTGATCAAAACTTGTATATTCCGATTTACGGCGGGGCAGAATCATTAAATGTTGCGGTTGCAGCAGGGATTTTAACGTATTATTTACAAAGCCCAGTTGCGAATCGATAAAAAACTTCTTATAATAAGTTGAAGTGCATGTTCATAAAAAAGTGGTGAAATGAGTATCGAACTTTTTTGAACATATAATAAAAGTATATTAATGAAAAACGTTGATAGAGAAGAGTAGCTTACAAAATCGCCATATAGGGAGAGAGTGCCGTAGACTGAAAGCATTCTTATGGTAGATGGAAGTGAATTCACCTCTGGAGTTGGCGCCAGGACCATTTATATGTAAAGGCGTTCCGGTCAGAATTGATCGTTATAACTAATGAGTGGGCAGACTTGTTCTGTCAATTTAGGGTGGTACCGCGAATTTACCTCGTCCCTTTTTGGGAGCGGGGTTTTTTTATTTTTAAAATTAGGAGGGTTCCAAATGGAAGCACGTTTAAAAGAGCTAAAGCAAAAAGCGTTAGAGCTTATTGAAGAAGCGAAAGAGCTAAAGGGCTTAAACGACGTACGCGTAGCGTATTTAGGGAAAAAAGGTCCAATTACAGAAGTATTACGCGGCATGGGAAAATTATCAGCAGAAGAGCGTCCACGTATGGGAGCATTAGTAAATGAAGTACGTGAAGCGATTCAAACGCGTCTAGAAGACAAAATTGGTAACTTAGAAAAAGCAGTAATTGAGGCGAAATTAGCTACTGAAACAATTGATGTTACACTGCCAGGTCGTCCTGTTGAAACAGGTTGTCACCATCCGTTAACAGCAGTTGTTGAACAAATTGAAGATGTATTCATCGGTATGGGTTATGAAGTAGCTGAAGGCACAGAAGTAGAAAAAGACTACTACAACTTCGAAGCATTAAACTTACCGAAAGATCACCCAGCGCGTGATATGCAAGATACATTCTACATTACAGAAGAAACGTTACTACGTACACATACATCTTCTGTGCAAGCACGTACGATGGAAAAGAATAAAGAAAAAGGACCGATTAAAATTATTTGTCCTGGTAAAGTGTATCGCCGCGATGACGATGATGCAACGCATTCACACCAATTCATGCAAATTGAAGGTCTTGTAATTGATAAAAATATTCGCATGAGTGACTTAAAAGGTACACTGCAAGTATTCGTGAAAAAGATGTTCGGTGAAGATCGTGAAATCCGTCTTCGTCCAAGTTTTTTCCCATTCACAGAGCCGTCTGTAGAGATGGATATTTCTTGTATGATGTGTCACGGTAAAGGTTGTGGCACTTGTAAAGGGACTGGCTGGATCGAAATTTTAGGAGCAGGTATGGTTCACCCGAACGTACTTGAAATGGCTGGTTATGATTCAAAAGAATATCAAGGTTTCGCATTCGGTATGGGCGCAGAGCGTATCGCAATGTTGAAATACGGCGTAGATGACATTCGTCATTTCTATACAAATGATGTACGTTTCTTACAGCAGTTCAAACGAGCGTAAGGGAAGGAGAGGATAAATATGTTCGTATCATATCGTTGGTTACAAGAGTATGTAGATATTAAAGATGTAACAGCACAAGAACTAGCAGACAAAATCACGAAAAGTGGTATTGAAGTAGAAGGTGTTGAAGTATTAAATAAAGGTGTAAAAGGTGTTGTAGTTGGTCACGTATTAGAATGTGAAAAACACCCAGAAGCTGATAAATTAAGCAAATGCTTAATCGATATCGGTGAAGAAGAACCGGTTCAAATTATTTGTGGAGCTGCTAACATTGCAAAAGGTTTAAAAGTACCAGTTGCAAAAGTTGGCGCTGTACTTCCTGGTAACTTCAAAATTAAAAAAGCAAAACTACGCGGGGAAGCTTCTCACGGTATGGTTTGTGCTCTTCAAGAGCTTGGTATCGATGGGAAATTCGTTGCGAAAGAATATGCAGACGGTATCTTCATCTTCCCAAGTGATGCTGAAGTTGGTGCAGATGCACTTGAAATTTTAAATTTAAATGATGAAGTACTTGAGCTTGGTTTAACACCAAACCGTGCAGATTGCTTAAACATGTTAGGTGTTGCATATGAAGTAGCTGCTATTTACGGCCGTGAAGTAAAACTTCCAGCTATCGACTTACAAGAAACAGCAGAAAAAACTTCTGATTACATTTCTGTAAGTGTAGAAGCGAAAGAAGAAAACCCATTATATATTGCAAAAATGGTGAAGAACGTAAAGATTGGTCCATCACCAATGTGGATGCAAACTCGTCTTATGGCAGCTGGCATTCGTCCAATTAGTAATGTAGTTGATATTACAAACTACATTTTAATGGAATACGGTCAACCGTTACATGCATTCGATTACGATAAATTAGGTTCAAAAGAAATCGTTGTTCGTCTTGCAAAAGAAGGCGAAAAGATTCAAACATTAGATGCTCAAGAACGTACGTTACAAAGCCACCATCTTGTAATTACAAACGGCACAAAAGCGTTAGCTGTTGCTGGTGTAATGGGCGGAGCGGATTCTGAAGTTGATAGCGAGACAGTAAACGTTCTAATTGAGTCTGCATACTTTGCAGGTCAAACAGTGCGTCGTACATCAAAAGACTTAGGTCTTCGTAGCGAATCAAGTGCACGTTTTGAAAAAGGAATCGACCCAACACGTACATTTGAAGCAATTCAACATGCAGCTGCTTTAATGGCAAAATACGCTGGTGGAGAAGCACTTGAAGGTGTAGTAGAAGCTGATAACTTACAAGTACAAGAACGTACAGTATCTGTTACAGCTGAAAAAGTAAATCGTGTATTAGGTACAGATATTTCTGCGAGTGAAATGGGTACAATGTTCACAAACTTAAAATTCCCATTCACAGAAGTAGAAGGAACATTCCATGTAAATGTACCAGCACGTCGTCCTGACATTACAATTTCAGAAGACTTAGTAGAAGAAGTAGGTCGTCTGTATGGTTATGATCACATTCCAGTTACATTACCATCTGGAACAATGACACGTGGTAAATTAACATCAGCACAAACGAAACGTCGTAAAGTACGCCGCTTCCTAGAAGGTGCTGGTTTATATGAAGCAATCACATATTCATTAACAAGCGCTGACAAAGCGAAACAATATATGGTTGAGCCGAACGAAAAAGCTCCTGTCAATCTTGCGCTTCCAATGAGCGAAGAGCGTAGCCAACTTCGTTTAAGCTTAGTGCCACAATTGTTAGAAGCAGTTTCATACAATGTTGCACGTAAAAACGACAGCGTTGCATTATATGAAGTAGGTTCTATCTTCTTACCAACAGAAGCAGGAGAACTTCCGAAAGAAGAACAACATCTTGCAGGTGTTATGACAGGTCTTGCTCTTCACCATGCATGGCAAGGTGAGAAGAAAGTTGTAGACTTCTTCGTTGTTAAAGGTGTATTAGAAGGATTATTCGACGTACTTGGCGTGGCAAATCAAATCACTTATGCACCAGCAAAACGTGAAGGTATGCACCCAGGCCGTACTGCTGACATCGTATTAGATGGTGAAGCAATCGGATTCATCGGTCAATTGCACCCGGAAACAGAAAAACAATTAGATGTGAAAAATACATTCGTATTCGAATTATCTCTTGCAAAAGTATTCGGTGCAGACGCTGAGGGAACTTACTACTCAGCAATTCCACGTTTCCCATCTATGACACGTGATATGGCTGTTGTAGTAACAACAGAAACAAAAGCTGGTGAAATGAAGCAAGTCATTGCTGAAGCTGGCGGAGAACTTCTGAAAGACGTAGCACTATTCGACTTATACGAAGGTGAAAAAATGGAAGAAGGCAGGAAATCACTTGCATTCTCTATGAACTACTTCGATGCAGAACGTACATTAACAGACGAAGAAGTAACAGAAGCACATAACCGTGTATTAACAGCGGTAGAAGAGAAATTTGGTGCGGAGTTACGTAAGTAATAAAAAATTGCCGGATTAAGTCCGGCAATTTTTTTTATGGCACGATTGTCGGAAAATGTCGGTAAGTCGATATATTATAAAAATCGCCGATATATTTGGAGTTATGATCGATATATTATAAAAATCGCTGATATATTTGGAGTTACGGTCGATATATTGCGAAAATCGCTGATATATTTTCTGGCATCTTGCATCTTTCTCTCGAATGTAGTACATTAATTTTAGTTTAACAAAACGAAAGACGATGATAAGGAAAAGTAGTATATACTATAATCCAAAGCGAGTCAGGGACGGTGAGAGCCTGATGAGGCGGTATATGTGAAGAACACCTTGGAGTTGCTAACCGAAATTGAAACTTGTATTCAAGAGTAGACTTAGACGGGAATCCGGCCTGTTACAAACCGGGAAGTATGTATTACATACGAGTTAAAGTTGGTCTTTATGACAAATTGGGTGGTACCGCGAAGTTTAACCTTTCGTCCCTTTATGGATGAAAGGTTTTTTTGTATTTAAATATATGAGTAAAGGAGAATTTTACTATGGAAAACACATTAGTAAAAAGTCTGTATAGAGATACAGATAAATACGCAGATCAAACAGTACAAGTATCGGGTTGGATTCGTAACTTACGTGATTCAAAAGCATTTGGTTTCATCGAATTAAACGACGGTAGCTTCTTCAAAGGTGTTCAAATCGTTTTCGATACAGAATTAGAGAACTTCAAAGAAATTGCAAAGCTTCCACTAAGCTCTTCAGTTAAAGTAGAAGGTAAAGTAATTGCAACGCCTGGAGCGAAGCAACCATTTGAAATTAAAGCAGAAAAAATTGATATCGAGGGCTTATCAGACTCTGATTACCCACTTCAAAAGAAGCGTCATACGTTTGAATATTTACGTACAATCGCTCACTTACGTCCAAGAACAAATGCATTCTCTGCAACGTTCCGTGTGCGTTCTATCGCAGCATTTGCGATTCACCAGTTCTTCCAAGAGCGTGGATTCGTACATGTTCACACACCAATCATCACTGGTAGTGATACAGAAGGTGCAGGCGAAATGTTCCGCGTAACAACGCAAGATTTAAACAACGTACCTAAAGGTGAAGACGGACAAGTTGACGAATCAAAAGACTTCTTCGGTAAAGAAACAAACTTAACAGTAAGTGGACAGCTTAATGCTGAAGCTTATGCGTTAGCATTCCGTGATGTGTACACATTCGGTCCTACATTCCGTGCAGAAAACTCAAACACAACTCGCCACGCAGCTGAGTTCTGGATGGTTGAGCCTGAGATTGCATTCGCTGAGTTAGGCGATGTAATGGATCTTACAGAAGATATGCTGAAATATGCAATGAAATACGTACTAGAGCATGCACCAGAAGAAATGGACTTCTTCAACAGCTTCGTTGATAAAACAGTTCTAGAGCGCATGAACAACGTAATCAACTCTGACTTCGGTCGCATCACTTATACAGAAGCAATTAAAGTACTTCAAGAATCAGGTGCTGAATTCAAATACCCAGTAGAATGGGGTATTGACTTACAAACAGAGCACGAAAGATACTTATCAGAAGAAATCTTCAAACGCCCTGTATTCGTAACTGACTATCCGAAAGACATTAAAGCATTCTACATGCGTATGAACGAAGATGGTAAAACAGTAGCAGCTACTGACCTTCTAGTTCCTGGCATCGGCGAATTAATCGGCGGAAGTCAACGTGAAGAAAGAATGGACGTTTTAGTAGACAGAATTAAAGAATTAGGTATGAACGAAGAGGACTACTGGTGGTACTTAGAACTTAGAAAATACGGCGGTACAAAACACGCTGGATTCGGTCTAGGTTTCGAGCGCTTCCTAATGTACATTACTGGCATGGCTAACATCCGTGACGTAATTCCATTCCCAAGAACTCCAGGTTCTTCTGAGTTTTAAGATATAAAAAAGCGAGAGGATTTCCTCTCGCTTTTTTTATTGGAAAGGGTGTAACTACAAGCCGAATTTTATAAAGTATTTCACGATTGGAAAAGATGTTGTTCATAGTTCCCTTCCCACTTCATATATAAGTAAAACGAATGCGACATTTATAGGGAAGGGGTTTTTGTACAATGGGAGAAATTCCAAGTCATACAAAGTGGACATTGCGTGACAAGTATATAGTGATCACTGGTGCAACAAGTGGTATTGGATTAGCGGCAGCTAAGGTATTTGCAGAACGCGGTGCCAAACTAGGAATCATTGCACGTAACGAAGCAAAAGCGAATGATGTTATGACTCAAATTAAAAATGTAACGAATGGGAATGCAGTGGTAGATATATTTTTAGCTGATATGGCTTCCCAACAATCTATACGCCGGGTAGCTACTGATATTTTAGAAAGGTGTCCGAGAATAGATATATTAGTGAATAATGCTGGTGCTTTATTTCAAACAAGGCAGCTTACGAAGGACGGTTTGGAGATGACCTGGGCGGTAAACCATTTAGGTCCATTCTTACTCACTAATTTGTTGTTGGAGCGTTTAAAAGAAAGTGCTCCTGCTCGTGTCATTACCACTGCATCTCACGGTCACAAAATGGCTAAAAAGGGAATTGACTTCGGTGATCTAGATGCAGAACAACTTTATCGCGGTGTTAAGAAGTTCATGGGCGGTCCCACAATGCGTTATGCGCAAACAAAACTGGCTAACATTTTATTCACCTCTGAATTGGCACAGCGGTTGGAGGGAACGAGTGTTAGTGCCTATAGCTTTGATCCAGGGCTAGTGGATACGAATTTTAACCAGGACAATGGTCTGGTTGCTCGCTTAACTATGGCAGCAATGAAACCTTTCTCTCGTACACCCGAGGAAGGTGCTGAAACTCTAATATGGCTAGCAGAATCAACTGGATTTACTGATCATAGTGGTTATTACTATGCCGATAAGCAAATAGGAAAAATGTCTGAAGCTGCCTTGGATAAGGATGCCGCAAAACGTCTATGGGACATTAGTGAAAAACAGACAGGAGGATAAAAGAGTAGCCAGTATATGTTCAGATGGTTATGCTGAATAGTTTTTTACTCTTAAGTGAAAAGTAATCTTGGGGGTGATTGTAATGAGTAAGAAAGTGAAAACAGACCATTCTAGATCAAGCTTAGGTTCTCCGGAAGTGGAAGGACAAGGAACGACTACGCATGAAACGGGTTCTTATAAAGTACCTTCATCAAATAAGAAGCAGAAACGAAGTTAAACATAAAAAGGGAGTCATGGAGACTCTCTTTTTTTAGGTGAATAGTGAATATATATCGTCCTAAATTTAAATATATATCGATATAACGAAGAAGTGCGACAAAAATAGGAACGTGTGAGATTCTATTTATCCATTTTTCATCCATAAAAGGCGAAAAGAATTCAATTCTTTTCGCCTTGTTTAGTTCATTCATATCCTGTCGATACTAAAAAGTAGTTATTTTTTTAATAAGCGAAACGCCTTCTCTGTATTAGCAAAATGCACTTTCACAAATTCAGGTAGTCTTTCTTTACCGACTTTTTGAATTAATTTAGCAGCGGCAATATCAACTTGTTTACCAGCACCTTTCGGAAGTTGCATACCAGCTTTTTTGCTTAGTTCGTCAAATTGTTTTACGAATGAGTAACGAGCTAAAATGGAAGCGGCGGCTACTGCTAAATGGACACTTTCACCTTTTGTAGCGAAGTAAACATTTTCACGCTGTACCTGTTTTTGTTTCGATAAATATTTATAGTATGTATCAGGCTGTGTAAATTGGTCGATTAAGATACCCTCAGGTGTTGTAGGTGCAATTTTAGCCAATAAGTTTGTGATGGCTTTGTTATGTAGTAAAGCTTTTAGTTTACCTTGGTTGTTTCCTTTATCAAATAGCTCGTTATATTTTTCATTATGAAGAACGAGGGAGCTGTAAGGAACAACGTGAAGGAGTTGTTTTGCAATCTCAGCAATTTGAGCATCATTTAAGTTTTTGGAGTCTTTTACACCGAGTTCTTTTAAAAGTGGAATTTGCTTCGCATCCACATATACAGCAACAACTGTCATCGGTCCAAAGAAATCTCCAGTACCTACTTCATCGGACCCTAAAATCGACATTGTACCAATAGAAGAAGGTGGTGCATATTGATGCGAATTGACCGATTTTTTTACAGCGGATTTTGGTGTTTGAGAGACAGTTTGCCAACGAGAAGCCTCTGCTTCAGCACGTCCACCTTGAAACATTACTTTTCCTGATTTATAAGCTGTAATTGTGCAAGATGGAACCTTTGCCATAAAGATACCGCCTTGCGGAATTTTGGGGCTAAGTGCTTGTTTGTATTGTTGTTTCATGTCTTCAATTACTGTAGAACTTGTTTGTATTACGATAGAATTTGACAAAATGGTCGCTCCTTTTTTATGTTGTTATTTTTATCATATCGGATTGTTCTTTCTGTTTCCATATTATGATGGTTCATGGTATGATAAACTTTAGGATTCTGTACGTGATTGGAGGCCGGTGAGTTGTCACAACAAAAGGGAAATAAAAGTCGAATTAATGTAGAAATATATGGCCAACAGTATTCAGTTGTTGGCGATGAAAGTACAAGTCATATCCGCATGGTAGCAGCGATTGTGGATGATAAAATGCGCGAACTCAATGCCAAGAATCCTTCGCTTGATACGAGTAGACTAGCGGTATTGACGGCGGTAAACGTCATACACGATTACATAAAATTAAAAGAAGAACATGAGAAGTTGAAAGAAAGTATGACACAAAAAGGAATGGAATAAACATGATTGATATTATTATCATTTTATTGCTTGTTATGGGATTTTTCCTCGGTTTACGCAGAGGATTTATTTTGCAACTTGTAAAGTTAACAAGCTTTATTATCGCATACCTCGTTGCATACTGGTACTGTAAAGATTTAGCGCCAACGCTTGCGAAATTTATTCCGTATCCATTCGATAAGAATGTATCTGTTCCAGAATGGATAGATGCGAATAATATTGAGGGTGTCTTCTATCAAGCAATTGCGTTTATTGTATTATTTATTATTACAAAAATCGCACTTTCACTACTTGGTAATTTACTGAATATGTTTGCAGAAATCCCAGTTTTAAAGCAAGTCAATGCGGTTGCTGGGGCACTTCTTGGCTTTTTAGAAGTGTATATCATTCTGTTTGTCTTAATTATTGTTGGAACAATTCTTCCAATTGAACAAATACAAACACCATTACAAAAATCATCAATTAGCAAAATAATTGTAGACGATACACCGATTCTTTCTGAAAAGGTGAAGGAACTATGGCAGACAGGTAGCAGAGTGTAACTTCTCTTTTTTCGGAAAGAGAAGTTTTTTTCTATGAAAGAAAGGCGGGGAAATGATGAAAGTGAATAAAAAACAAGTTATCAAATTACTAGAGACAATTGGCCTATTTATGGAACTAAAGGGCGCGAATCCATTTAAAATATCTGCATTCCGTAAAGCGGCGGCAGCACTAGAAAGTGATGACCGTAGTCTTTCTGAAATTGAAGATTTCACAAAGATTCCAGGTATCGGAAAAGGAACAGCAGCAGTTATTCAAGAATATATAGAATCGGGAACATCTGAAGTACTACAAGAACTTGAAAAAGAAGTACCAAGCAGTTTATTACCACTATTAAAACTACCAGGCCTTGGTGGTAAGAAGGTGGCCAAGTTATACAAAGAACTTGGTGTTGTTGATATGGAAACGTTAAAAGCTGTTTGTGAAGAAAATAAAGTACAAGCTTTAGCTGGATTCGGTAAGAAAACAGAAGAGAAAATATTAGAAGCAATTGATCAAGTAGGCTCTCGTCCAGAGCGTTTACCAATTGCGATGGTATTGCCTATTGCCGGGGAAATAGAGGGGAAATTGTCGAATGTTGCTGAAATAATTCGTTTCTCACGCGCTGGTAGTTTACGCCGTGTTCGTGAGACAGTGAAGGACTTAGATTTCATCATTGCAACGACAGAGCCAGCAGTAGTGCGTGAACATTTACTACAATTTGATAATATGATTGAAGTGATTGCAAGTGGAGATACGAAAGTATCTGTTCGTCTTCAATATGAATATGATATTTCAATTGACTTCCGCTTAGTAAAACCAGAAGAATTTATTACAACTCTTCACCATTTCACAGGATCAAAAGACCATAACGTAAAAATGCGCCAAATTGCGAAAGATAGAGGCGAAAAAATTAGTGAATACGGTGTGGAAATCTTAGAGACAGGTGAAGTGAAAACATTCGAAACAGAAGAAGCATTCTTCGCCCACTTTGGCCTTCCATTCATCCCACCAGAAGTGCGTGAAGATGGAAAAGAAATTGAATTAATTAAAGAGTATCCGAACTTAATTCAGTTCTCTGATATACAGGGTGATTTACATATGCATACAACGTGGAGTGACGGTGCTTTTTCAATTGAAGAAATGGTACAAGCGTGCCGCGCTCGTGGATATAAATTTATGGCAATTACTGATCACTCGCAATACTTGAAAGTAGCGAACGGTTTAACGAAAGAGCGTCTTCGTGAACAAGCGAAAGAAATTGAACGTATGAATGAAAAGTATCCAGACATTACAATTTTGCGCGGGATTGAAATGGACATTTTACCAGATGCGACACTTGATTTTGACGATGAAGTATTAGCAGAACTAGATTATGTCATTGGAGCCATTCACTCTAGCTTCTCACAAGACCGTGAAACGATTATGAAGCGTCTTCGCACTGCACTTGAGAATAAGCATGTCACAATGATTGCCCATCCGACAGGACGTCTTCTTGGGCGCCGTGAGGGTTACGATGTAGATACAGATTTATTAATCCAGCTCGCAAAAGAAACAAATACAGTTTTAGAATTAAATGCAAATCCAAACCGTCTAGATTTAAGCGCGAAATTATTAAAACAAGCACAAGATGCTGGTGTAAAAGTAGCGATTAATACGGATGCCCATACACTTGAAATGTTAGAAGATATGGAAACAGGTGTAGCAGCAGCGCGTAAAGGTTGGATTCAAAAAGATAACGTGATTAACACATGGGATATTGAACGTTTATTAGACTATATTAAACGTAATAAGTAATACAGGGGGGACCTGCAACATGTTAGAACGAACGTTGCGTGTATTAGAATATAATAAAGTAAAAGAACAATTACTTGAACATACAGCATCTTCACTTGGTCGTGATAAAGTGAAGAATTTAGTGCCAAGCACAGATTTTGAAGAAATTGTGGAATTGCAAGAAACAACGGATGAGGCAGCGAAAGTCATCCGTTTAAAAGGACATGTACCACTTGGAGGGATTTCTGATATTCGTGCAAATATTAAGCGTGCGAAAATTGGAAGTATGTTAAGTACTCATGAATTAATTGAAATCGCAAGTACGATGTACGGTAGTCGCCAAATGAAACGTTTCATTGACGATATGATTGACAACGGTGTTGAGCTTCCAATTTTAGAAACACATGTCGCACAAATTGTGTCTTTATATGATTTAGAAAAGAAGATTACAAATTGTATTGGTGACGGCGGTGAAGTAGTCGATAGCGCAAGTGACAAATTGCGTGGTATTCGTAATCAAATTCGTACTGCGGAAAGCCGTATTCGTGAGAAATTAGAAAACATGACGCGTTCTTCAAACGCGCAAAAAATGTTATCAGATGCAATTGTAACGATTCGTAACGAACGCTACGTAATCCCGGTAAAACAAGAATACCGCGGCGTATATGGTGGTATTGTTCACGATCAATCTGCTTCTGGACAAACATTATTTATCGAACCGCAAGTAATCGTGGAATTAAATAACGCACTTCAAGAAGCACGTGTGAAAGAAAAACAAGAAGTAGAACGCATTTTAATGATGTTAACGGAAGAAGTAGCAGTGGAAGCTGATATTGTTTTATCAAACGTAGAAGTAGTTGCAAATCTTGATTTTATTTTTGCGAAAGCTCTTTATGCGAAGCGAATTAAAGCGACGAAGCCAATCGTAAATAATGAACGCTACATGGATTTAAAACAAGCACGCCATCCGCTTATTGATCCGGAAATTATCGTGCCAAATAACATTATGCTTGGTAAAGACTTTACAACAATCGTTATTACAGGACCGAATACAGGTGGTAAAACAGTTACACTTAAAACAGTCGGTATTTGTGTCTTAATGGCGCAATCTGGTCTTCATATCCCAGTAATGGATGAATCAGAGATATGTGTATTTAAAAACATCTTTGCTGATATCGGTGATGAGCAATCGATTGAACAAAATTTAAGTACATTCTCTTCTCATATGGTAAACATTGTAGATATTTTAGAAAAAGCTGATTTTGAAAGTTTAGTCCTATTTGATGAATTAGGTGCTGGGACAGATCCGCAAGAAGGGGCTGCACTAGCGATTTCTATTTTAGATGAAGTATGTAACCGTGGTGCTCGCGTTGTTGCAACGACGCATTACCCAGAATTAAAAGCATATGGATACAATCGTGAGCAAGTTATTAATGCGAGCGTTGAGTTCGATGTGAATACATTAAGCCCAACGTACAAATTATTAATCGGTGTACCAGGACGTAGTAACGCCTTTGAAATTTCGAAGCGTCTTGGTTTGTCTGATCGCGTTATTGATCGCGCTCGTAACCATATTAGTACAGATACGAACAAAATCGAAAATATGATTGCAAAGCTAGAAGAAAGCCAAAAAAATGCAGAGCGCGAACGAAAAGAAGCGGAAGAGCATCGTAAGCAATCTGAAAAACTTCATCGTGAATTACAACGTCAAATTATTGAATTTAACGATGAGCGCGATGAAAAATTATTAAAAGCGCAAAAAGAAGGGGAAGAAAAAGTCGAAGCTGCAAAGCAAGAAGCAGAAGGCATTATTCAAGAACTTCGTCAATTGCGTAAAGCACAGCTTATAAACGTGAAAGACCATGAGCTTATTGAAGCGAAGAGCCGTCTAGAAGGTGCGGCGCCAGAGCTTGTGAAGAAACAAAAAGTAAACGTGAAAAACACAGCGCCAAAACAACAGTTACGATCAGGTGATGAAGTAAAAGTGTTAACGTTCGGTCAAAAAGGTCAATTGCTTGAAAAAGTAAGTGATACAGAGTGGAGCGTACAAATTGGTATTCTGAAGATGAAAGTGAAAGAATCCAATATGGAATACATTAATACACCGAAGCAAACTGAGAAAAAAGCAGTCGCAAGTGTGAAGGGTAGAGATTATCACGTGTCGTTAGAGCTAGACCTTCGCGGCGAACGTTATGAAGATGCAATGATGCGCGTTGAAAAATATTTAGACGATGCACAGCTTGCAAGCTATCCTCGTGTATCAATTATTCACGGTAAAGGAACAGGAGCGCTTCGCCAAGGTGTACAAGATTACTTGAAGAAACATCGCGGTGTGAAAACCTACCGCTACGGTGACATGGGCGAGGGAGGCCTAGGCGTAACAGTTGTCGAATTAAAATAGCAAACAACCAAACAAAAGGGGAAACCATTATATGTTTATGGACAAACTTGCAAAAGTATTGTTAGCTTGTTGCGGAATATTTTTGGTAATTGGGGTTATTTATTTAGTTGTTTTTGCGAAGTAAAGGAGCGTCAATCTTGGCATAATGATATTGCCATGGATTGACGCTTTTAATCTATAAGAAAAGGAACAAAACATGAAAATCAACCAATACATAAGCGAAGCAAAATCCTGCTCAAGACGTGAAACAGACCGTCTCATTAAAGCAGGACGTGCCTGTATTAACGGTGAAGTATGTACGCACGGTGCACTCGTTAATGAAGGTGATATTGTAACAATTGATGGGCAAGTTATTGTAAAAGAAGAGAAAGAAAAGGTGTATATTGCCTTCCATAAACCAGTCGGAATTACTTGTACAGCAGCCGAACATATTGAAGATAATATTATTGATTATATCGATTATCCAGAACGAATCTTTCCTGTTGGACGATTAGATAAAGCATCGGAAGGACTCATCTTATTAACGAATGACGGTGCGATTGCGAATCAAATTTTGCACGGTGATCATGAGCATGAGAAAGAATATGTTGTCGCTGTTGATAAGCCGTTTACAGATTGGTTTATTGATGAGATGTCCAGCGGTGTAAAGATTAAAGATGGAATGACGAAGCCATGTAAAGTGACGAGAGTTAATCAGTCTACATTCCGCATCGTTTTAACGCAAGGAATGAATAGGCAAATTCGTAGAATGAGTCGTGCTTTCGGATTTACTGTAACAAAGCTAAAGCGAGTACGCATTATGAATATAGAGCTAAATGAGCTTGAAGCTGGAAAATGGCGAGACATTACACCTAAGGAATTAGAAATATTAATAGGGCAGTTATAGGGAGGAAAGTTTTCTCCCTATATTTTTTTGTCAGAAAAAATAAAACTATTGATTTTTTAAAAAATAGCCCATATAATAAAAAACAACAAGTTTCGACAACATATTTTATAAAAGTAATGATGAGGACATGAGTTGTTTTTGACGATTCTCAGAGAGGGAAGCCTTAGGCTGTGAGCTTCCTAATACGGAAAGACAAACTTACCACCTCTAAACTTCAAGAGTGAACTGCAGATGCATTGTAATTCTTGGCGGATAAAACCGTTATCAATTTACACGAGCTATAAAATGAGCTTATTTCGTTATAAATTCATTTTATTAGAATAAGGGTGGAACCACGATTTCAACACTCGTCCCTTTGTTAGGGACGGGTGTTTTTTGCGTTCTTTTACGGGGAAGTATGCTTGAAAGAGGATATGTGACGGATTTTAATTCAGAATATTTTGTCAATAAAATAATTAGGAGGTAGTAGAAATGAAGTCATCTTTAAAGTTTTCTGAGATGTTTGCAATAAGCTTAATGTTATTTGCACTGTTTTTCGGTGCCGGTAATATGATTTTCCCACCAGCGTTAGGGCAAGGTGCTGGAACAGATGTATGGATCGCGTTATTTGGCTTTATCGTAACAGGTGTAGGACTGCCTTTATTAGGAGTTATTGTTATAGCTCTAAAGGGAGATATTAATGAATTAGCAGGACGTGTACATCCTCTATTCGCGCTAATTTTCATTACTGCAATTTATTTATGTTTAGGCGTATTTGTTAGTGTGCCACGTACAGGGACTGTTGCTTATGAAATGAGTGTTGCACCGTTTTTACCAAGTGAGATAGCTGGTCAATCGTATCCACTTGTTATCTTTACATTTATTTTCTTTGCAGTTACTTTCTATTTAGCATTAAACCCATCGAAATTAGTGGGGCGCATTGGTAAAGTGTTAACTCCAATTTTATTAGCTGTTATTGCAATTATTGTAGCGAAAGCAATTATGACTCCAATGGGAGAGTTTGGTGCCCCTACAGAAGCGTATAGTGCCCCGCTCTTTAAAGGTTTTATTGATGGATATTTAACTTTAGATGGACTTGCAGCACTTGTTTTCGGAAATGTTGTGATCAATGCTTTAAAAGCAAAAGGCATTACAAATAAGAACAGTATTGCAAAAGTAACAATCTTTGCAGGATTTATTGCAGCACTTGGCTTACTTCTTGTTTATTTAGCACTTGCTTACCTTGGAGCTTCTAGTGTTTCACTTGGAATGGGAGCAAACGGCGGAATTATTTTAACAAACGTCGTGAATCATTTATTTGGTAGCTACGGAACATTATTACTAGGGATCGCAATTACAGCAGCATGCTTAACAACTTCTGTCGGTATTGTTGCAGCTTGTGGAGAATATTTTTCTTCGTTATTACCAAAGCTTTCTTATCAAAAAGTCATTTTCATTTTCTCTTTATTAGCATTTATGGTAGCAAATCTTGGTTTAACTCAGTTAAACGCATTAGCATTACCAATCTTAATTGCAATTTACCCAATTGGTATCGTACTGATCGTATTATCACTTGTTGAAAACTATATTCGTCTTCCATTAGCTATGTATGTAGGCGGTATTGTAGGCGCATTTGCAATTAGCTTCTTTGATGGATTGCATAATGCCAATCTTCAAGTAGCGGCCCTTGCTCCTATTTTAGATAAAATTCCATTATATAGTGTAGGGATTGGTTGGTTAGTTCCGGGTATCATTGGAATTGCAATTGGATATGTAGTTTCTTTATTTCAAAAGCAAGAAATTGCTGTAGAAAAATAAGGGAAAGAGGCTTTCTTTTAAAGAAAGCCTCTTTTTTTGTAGAAAAATTATATATAGAAGAATTCAGATATTAAAAATTTTATACGTAATATAGTTGACAAAAAAATTACCAGTAGGCTAAGATTGACTTAGTTGTGGAAATATTGGAAGGGAAGAGGTTTTCTATGACTATATCATTTTTGTAAGAAGAGGTGATAAAACGATAGAATTAGGCGGTTTATTTTTTTTGAAATTCGTTGAGAATGATAATCAATAAAATGATGAAAGAGTTTTATGTTTATTCTTATAGGAAAAATTGGTGGGATTATTTTTTTGTCTATCAATGAGAATGATAATCAATATATTTCTAACTACATAGTGTTACTCGTTATAAAATAGAGATAGAAAGATTATTTTTTTTCTTATATATTGAGAATAATTATCATTTTCAAAAAAGAAAAACAAGGAGGCAGTAAGGTAAATGAGAAAGTTTTCGGTATTACCCGCTTTTATTATGACATTCGTATGTATGCTAGCTTTTCTCGTAGTGCCATTCGGACAAGCTTCGGCAAATGTAGCTGACGGTACTTACGATATTAACTATGTCATACAAAAAGCAGAAAATGATTCAGCTTCAATGGCAAATGATTATTTTGAAAAACCAGCTAAGTTAATTGTAAAAAATGGTGAGATGAGAGTACAAATTCCTATGAATCATAGTGCTTGGATTACAGAATTTAAAGCACCAGAGAACGGGAACTTTGTTGATGCAAAAGTTGTTAGTAAAGATGAATCTGCAGATAAAAGAACTGTAGAGTTTAAAATAGACGACTTATCTAAACCAGCAGCTGTAAAAATTCATGTTGTTGTACCGAACGTAAATTATGACCATAACTACACAATTCGCTTTGCGTTTGATGCAAATGTAAAAGCAGTAGGTGGAGAGAATAAGGCAACTGCTGCAACAAAAAATGAAGATCAAACTCAAAAAAATACACAAGTAAAAGAAGAAGTGAAGAAAGAAGAGAGCAAAGAAACAAACAAAGATGTAAATAAAGGAACAAATGAAAGTGGGAAAGCTGAAAAAACAGATAACCCAAAAACAAGTGATGAGGCACGTATCGGATTATTTGCAGCATTACTTCTTATTTCAGGTGTTTTCTTAGTTCGTAAAGTGAAGTTAGGTAAATAAATCTTTGGAAGGGCGATGAATATATGTTTAAACAATTTAAAATGATTATTGCCGTATTTGCTGTCTTACTTACGTTTATAGCAACACTAGGGTTACAAGATGCAAAAGCTGCTACACAACTAGCTGATGGAAAATATAATATTGCTTTTACTGTATGGAAAGGCGATAAAGATGAATCATCTAGAATGAATAGTTATTTTGAAAGTCCAGCAACATTAACAGTTAAAAATGGAAAACAATACGTTTCATTGAAAGTGAAAGATAGTGTTTCTATTAAAAGTTTCCAAGTAGAAAAAGATGGTCAATTTTTAGAAACAACAGTCTTAAGTGAAAACAAAAAAGAGAATACTAGAGTAGTAGAATTTGAAGTAGCTGACTTGTCAGAAAAACTAAAAGGAAAGGTGAAAATTAACATCCCAATTATTAATTATAACGCTTCATATGATATTCGTTTTGTATTTGATGGGAACAGCATTAAATAATTGGAAATTTTTTAAAAAGGAGAGTCATTCTATTGAACAGGTATTTTAAAATTGTTGTTGCAATGTTTCTAACGATTTTCACATTCGTATCAACGCTACAACCACTTGCAGTTCAAGCTGCTAGTCAACTAGCTGACGGTGAATACTCAATCGGTTTCAAAGTTCTTAAAGACACATCAGATGAAGAATCTATGATGAATCAATACTCTGTAAGTCCAGGAACTTTAAAAGTGAAGAATGGGAAAAAGAAAGTATCCTTTACGTTAGAACATAGTTCATGGATTACAAAGTTTGAAACGGAAAAAAGTGGTCAGTTTGTTGCGACAAATGTAATTAGTGAAGATCAAGAAAAAGATACAAGAGTCGTAGAATTCGATGTGGACGATGTAGAGAAGGTATTAAATGCGAAAGTAAAAGTAGACATTGATTTTTTAAATTATCATCATGACTATGATGTGCGTATTGCATTTGATCAAAATAGTATTACACCGATTCATGTAGAACAACCAAATGAAAAAGAGGACCCAGCTAATAAGCCAGATCCAAATGAAAATCCGGATCCGAGTCAGAAGCCCGACCAAAAGCCTGACCCAGATCAACAACCAAATTCTAACACAATTAAAGATGGAGAGTACAGCATTCCATTTAAAGTGTTAAAAGATCAAACAGATGAAGAATCTAAGATGAATACTTACATGGTAAATCCAGGGGTATTAAAAGTAGAAAACGGTAAGAAAAAAGCAATTGTAACGTTAAAAAATAGCTCATTAATTAAAAATTTTCAAACGGAAAAAGATGGCGCATTTGCTGATGCAAAAGTAGTGAGTGAAGATAAAGAAAAAGATACAAGAGTAGTAGAATTTGAAGTAGACGATTTATCTAAAAAACTAAATACAAAAGTATTTATTGAAGTGGCATCACAAGGTTACAAGCAAACACATAATGTACAACTTTTATTTGAACAAGATAAACTTGAACAAATTAAAAATGAAGAGAAACAACCGGAAGTAGAAAAACCAGATACTGAAACAATTAAAGATGGTGAGTACAGCGTTCCGTTTAAAGTGTTAAAAGATCAAACAGATGAAGAATCTAAGATGAATACTTACATGGTAAATCCAGGGGTATTAAAAGTAGAAAATGGTAAGAAAAAAGCAATTGTAACACTAAAAAGTAGCTCATTAATTAAAAATTTCCAAACGGAAAAAGATGGTGCGTTTGTTGATGCAAAAGTAGTGAGTGAAGATAAAGAAAAAGATACAAGAGTAGTAGAGTTTGAAGTAAACGACTTATCTAAAAAACTAAATACAAAAGTATTTATCGAAATGGCATCAAGAAACTATAAGCAAACACATGATGTGCAACTTTTATTTGAACAAGATAAGCTTGAACAAATTAAAAATGAAGAGAAACCAGAAGTAGAGAAACCAGAAGTAGAGAAGCCAGAAGTAGAGAAACCGGAAGTAGAAAAACCAGATGCTGAAACAATTAAAGATGGTGAATACAGTATCAATTTCAAAGCTTTAAAAGATCAAACAGAAGAAATTTCAATGATGAACACGTATACAAAGAGTCCAGGCGTGTTAAAAGTGAAAGATGGTAAAAAATATGTATCATTCACATTAACGAATAGCGCTTGGATTACAAAGTTTGAATTTGATAAAAATGGTTCGTTTGTTGATGCGAGTGTATTGAGTGAAGATACGAAAGCTGATACGCGTGTAGTGGAAGTGGAAGTAGCAGATTTATCGAAAAAATTGAACGCAAAAGTAAAAGTCGATATCGATTCAATGAATTATCATCATTTCTATGATATTCAATTTGCATTTGATAAAGATAGCATTAAACCGTTAGATAACCAAGGCGGAAACGACAACCAAGGCGGAAACGACAACCAAGGCGGAAATGATAACCAAGGTGGAAACGACAACCAAGGCGGAAACGACAACCAAGGCGGAAACGACAACCAAGGTGGAAATGATAACCAAGGTGGAAACGACAACCAAGGCGGAAACGACAACCAAGGCGGAAACAACAACCAAGGTGGAAACGACAACCAAGGTGGAAACAACAACCAAGGCAATAATACAACAATTGATCCAAACGCTCTTAAAGACGGTGAATACAGCATTGGCTTTAAAGTATTAAAAGATCAAACAGATGAAATATCAATGATGAATACATACACAAAAAGCCCAGGTGTATTGAAAGTAAAAGATGGTAAGAAATATGTATCGTTTACATTAACAAATAGTACATGGATTACAAAGTTTGATTTTGAGAAGAATGGCTCGTTCGTTAATGCAAAAGTATTAAGTGAAAATAAAGAGCAAAATACAAGAGTAGTAGAAGTAGAAGTAAATGATTTGTCTAAAAAATTAAATGCAAAAGTAAAAGTAGATATTGATTCAATGAATTATCACCATTTCTACGATGTTCAATTTGTATTTGATCAAGATAGTATCAAAGCTTTAGGGAACCAAGGTGGAAACGACAACCAAGGCGGAAACGACAACCAAGGCGGAAATGATAACCAAGGTGGAAACGATAACCAAGGTGGAAACGATAACCAAGGCGGAAATGACAATCAAGGTGGAAATAATACACCGAAAGTAATAGTTGATCCGAAAAATTTAGTAGATGGTCAATATGATATTACATTTAAAGTGTTAAAAAACAAAACAGAAGAACTTTCAAAGATGCATGACTATACTGTAAATCCAGCAAAATTAATCGTTAAAGATGGTAAAAAGTACATTGAGATGACGCTGAAAAATAGTGCGTGGATTACGAAATTCCAAACAGAAAACAATAGTCTTTTTGCTGATGCAAAAGTAGTAAGTGAAGATAAAAATGCAAATACGCGAGTAGTACAATTTGAAGTAGAAGATTTATTTAAAAAATTAAATGCAAAAGTGAAAGTAGACATTGATGAGATGAACTACCACCACTTCTACGATGTCCAAATTCAATTTGATACAAATAATATTGGTGCGTTAGGAACGATTAAAGAGGATCCAAAAAAAGATCCGAAAAATGATCCGAACAATCCAGTGATTACGCCGAAAGTAGATAATGTAAAAAAAGTAGATAATCCTGATTTTAACCGAAATGCAGATGATAAGAAGAAAAAAGAAGATCAAAAAAATGATTCGAAAAAAGAGAAAAACTCAAAAACGGCAGATACAGCACAACTAGGTTTAAACATGGTGCTATTGCTTGGGTCACTTGCTTTACTAGTTCGTAAATATAGAGCAGGTAGATTGTAATTTTTGGAGTCTTGATGCATGTTTGCATGCATCAAGACTTGTTTCATATTGTTTGGAAAGGAGTGGTGATTAAGAGTGAAGAAAATTGTAAGTGTACTAATGGCTATCATTTTATTAGTAAGTATAGCTGGATGCCAGGCGCCCAAAAAAGAAACAGCGAAGCAGGTAAAGAGTGAGGGTAAAGAGAGGATTGTCGCAACGACAGTTGCTGTTACTGAAATTATGGATGCGTTAGAAGTAGATTTAATTGGTGTACCAACAAGTACTAAAGATTTACCAAAGAGATATAAAGGTTTACCTGAAGTTGGGAATCCGATGAGTCCTGATATGGAAAAGGTAAAATCATTAAAGCCGTCAGAAGTATTATCAGTGACAACACTTGAATATGAATTAAAGCCAGTTTTTGATGGTGTAGGTATGAAAGCAAACTTTTTAGATCTAACAAGTTTAAAAAATATGCAAAATTCCATTAGTAATTTAGGTAAGCAATATGGACGTGAAAAGCAGGCTGAAGCAGTTGTAACTAAGTTAGATAACAAGGTTGCAGAGATTCAAAAAGCAGTAAAGGGAAAGAAAGAACCGACAGTGCTTATTTTATTAGGTGTACCGGGGAGTTATTTAGTAGCAACAGAGCATTCTTATATTGGAGATTTAGTGAAACAATTAGGTGGTAAAAACATTGTACAAGGTGAACAAGTAGAGTATTTAGCTTCTAATACAGAGTATTTAAAAAAAGCTGATCCAGACATTATTTTACGAGCGGCACATGGTATGCCTGATGAAGTTGTAAAAATGTTTGATAAAGAATTTAAAACAAATGATATTTGGAAACACTTCGCTGCAGTTAAAAATAATCGTGTTTACGATTTAGAAGAGCGTTTATTTGGAACGACAGGAAATTTAGCAGCGACTGAAGCGCTAGATGAATTGAAAAAAATGATGTATCCGTGATGCATTTTAATATAAAGGAAGATTAGCATGAATAAAAAATTATGGAGTTTCTTTATTGTTACTGTATTACTCATCATTATGACTTTGTTGTCAGCGACGAAAGGTAGTTTAGAAGTAGGTATTATTGACCTTGTACAAGGAATATTTACAGGGGCAAATGAAGATGTTGAAGTGATTAAAGATTTACGTTTCCCACGTATTATTATTGCACTATTTACTGGAGCAGCTCTTGCTGTTTCGGGCGTGCTCTTCCAAGCTGTCATGAAAAATCCACTTGCTGATGCTGGGGTAATCGGGATATCTTCAGGAGCAAGTTTTATGACACTTGTTATTATTACGCTATTCCCGCAATTCTTTTTCTGGACGCCGGTATTCGCCTTTCTAGGTGGTGCGTTTGCGTGTTATCTCGTTTATTCGTTTTCATGGAAATCAGGATTAAGTCCGCTTCGCATTATTTTAATTGGTATTGCCATTAATGCGATGTTCACTGGATTAAATGAATCGTTCATTACGATTTGTGGATACTTCATTAAGAGTATTAAGCAAACGACGACTTCTAATATAACGATGAAGACGTGGGGCGATGTAGAAATAATGGTTACTTATGGAACAATTGGTCTTATTCTTGCACTGTTTGTCGGAGCTTGGTGTAACTTATTATCTCTACAAGATAAGACTGCAAAAAACTTAGGCTTGCACGTGACGAGAGTTCGTCTTATTATTTCTGCCATTGCAGTACTCTTAGCGGCAGTATCAACAGCAATTGCAGGTGTTATCGCTTTCGTAGGATTACTCGTTCCGCACATTTCAAGACAACTAGTTGGTTCAGACCATAAAGCATTAATTCCATTTTCTGCTCTTGCAGGGGCGTTATTAATTTTGATGGCGGATACGATTGGAAGGTTAATTGTGCCACCTAACGAAATTCCAGCAGCGACGATTATGGCAGTTATTGGTGGCCCATTCTTAATATTCTTGCTTAGAAAGAGTGATAAAGTTCATGGAAATTAAAAATGTAACCTTTTCGTACGATAATGTAACGGATCGATTAAAGTCGGTTAGTAGTGAAATAGAGATTGGTAAAATTACAACAATTATTGGACCAAACGGTTGCGGGAAATCAACATTACTTGGTGTGATGTCAAGAAATCACGATCCTCGTAGTGGAGAGGTAATACTTGATGGGAAGGCAATTAGCCAATATAAACCGAAAGAGTTTGCTAGAAAGTTAGCCGTTGTCCATCAACAAAATGAAGCACCGGCAGATATGACGGTAGAGAAATTAACAAGCTTTGGCCGTATGCCTCATAAAAATATATTTTCTTCGCAAACTGATGAAGATAGAGAAGCAATAGAAAGGGCTTTAGCATGTACGAATTTGCTAAGTAAACGTGATAAGGAAATTCATGCTTTATCTGGTGGAGAAAGACAGCGTGTTTGGATTGCCATGACGTTAGCTCAGAAGACGCCAATGCTCTTTTTAGATGAACCGACAACATATTTAGATATTTATTATCAACTTGAAATATTAGAGTTAGTAAAAGAATTAAATGAAGCACAAGGATTGACAATCGTTATGGTATTACACGATATTAATCAGGCGATTCGCTATAGTGATCATATCATTGTTATGAAAGACGGCGAAATTGTTACAAAAGGCAAGCCGAATGATGTTGTGACAGAAAGTATGATAAAGACGATATACGGTGTAGATGTCGTTGTAAAGCAAGATGAAGATACAGGATTGTATATGGTTCCAATGGGTATTTAAACATGCGAACAATCCGTTTTGAGGTGATAATTTGAGTAGCAAAAAAGAAAGGAAGAAGAATTCTTTTTTTCAACGAATACTTACAGTTGTTTTTTTAGGTACCTTTTTCTATTCAGTATATGAATTAGGTGATATTTTCATGGATTACTATGAAAATCGTAAAGTAATGGCCGAAGCACAAAACATTTATGAAAAAAGTCCGATGGAAGAGCAATCACAAGACGGGGAAGTGCGTAAACAGTTCAAAGTTCTGCAGCAAATTAACCAAGAAATAGTTGGATGGATTACGATGGATGATACACAAATTAATTATCCAATCGTTCAAGCAAAAGACAATGATTACTATTTATTTCGAAATTATAAAGGTGAAGATATGAGAGCAGGAAGCATTTTTATGGACTATCGTAATGATGTGAAATCGCAAAATCGAAATACTATTTTATATGGTCACCGTATGAAAGATGGTTCTATGTTTGGAAGTTTAAAGAAAATGTTGGATGAAGATTTCTTCATGTCGCATCGTAAATTATATTACGATACATTATTTGAAGGATATGATCTTGAAGTGTTTTCGGTGTATACAACAACAACTGATTTTTATTACATTGAAACGGATTTTAGTAGTGATACGGAATACACATCATTTTTGGAGAAAATTCAAGAAAAATCGCTGTACAAAACGGATACAAAAGTGACAGAAAGTGATCAAATCGTAACACTTTCGACGTGTGACTATGCACTTGATCCAGAAGCGGGAAGATTAGTAGTACATGCGAAACTAGTAAAAAGACATTAAATAAAAAAAGTATAGAATATGAGAAGTGGTAACACTCTTCATATTCTATACTTTAAAAAAGAAATATGCTTACTGTGCTGCAGCCATTGGCATACGTACAACTTTTACATCATAGTAAGCAATTTTATTATCAAGAATATAGTCTGGCATCCCGCCTTGATGTGAGTGAGCATCTTTAAATGCTGAGCTCTTTGTCCAACCTTGGAAATCTTCTTTTGCATTCCAGCGAGTGCTAATTGTTACTTCATCATAATCAACTGTATTGTGCGTTAAAAGAACTTCTAATCCTAAAAATCCTGACATTGTTTCGACTTTACCTACTTTATTAAAACGCTCAATTAATTTATGGCCATTTCCCTTTGTAATTTTAGTTGTATTTGTAACAATAATCATGTTTATTCCTCCTATAAATGTGTAGCCTTTATTTTCAAGAACTCATATACATTAAATGATAATGAAAATCATTATCATTGTCAATAGTAATTTTCATATAAATGTAGAATTAAGGATGAATTTACTATTATATAAATAATTTGACCATATAGTTAATGAAGTTATATATTATTAAAATAAAACAAAATAAGAAATATACACAAGCAAAGTATGGTTTATACCTTGCTTTCGCAATACTATGAACAAGGAGGGTATTATGGTCGAATCACTGTTACTTAGTATCGTTATTATTATTACACTAGGCATCGCCTCACAATGGACTGCATGGCGCTTCCAGCTCCCTGCTATTGTTGTTATGGCAGTTGCCGGATTATTAATTGGTCCAGTTTTCGGTATTATTAATCCAAAAGAGGTGCTTGGAGATGTTTTTAGTCCACTCGTATCACTTTCTGTTGCCATTATATTGTTTGAGGGTAGTTTAAGTTTAGATGTACGTGAACTGAGGGGACTATCAAAAACCAGTATTTCGTATTGTTACGTTTGGTGCGTTTATTGCTTGGATTGCTGGCTCACTTGCAGCCCATTACGTCGCTGGATTAGATTGGGCGGTTGCATTTATTATTGGAGGACTTTTTATTGTGACAGGTCCAACTGTAATTATTCCGTTGTTACGCCAAGCACGATTAAAGCCAAGGACAGCTGCAATTTTAAAGTGGGAAGGGATTATCGTTGATCCGTTTGGAGCATTACTTGCTGTATTCGCCTTTCAAATTGTAAATTTCTTAACGAAAGAAAATGTACACTTACATACGTTACTATATTTCTTTGCAGGTTCGTTATTTGCAATGGTACTTGGGTATGCGTTTAGTATTTTTATGAGTTATATGATTTTAAAAGGGAAAGTACCAGAATATTTAAAGGCACCGATTTTGCTCGTTACGGTATTACTATGCTTCGGCATTGCAGATGAAGTCATGCATGAAACAGGTATGCTAGCCGTAACAGTAATGGGGATTACACTTGCACGGATGAAGAAATATATTTCTTCTATCGGTGATATTCGTCATTTTAACGAAAATATTTCCGTACTATTAACATCGACTGTTTTCATCATCTTAACAGCATCACTTCCAAGAACGACGATTATGGAGATTTTTAGCTGGCCTATTATTAGCTTCGTACTTATGATGATATTTGTTGTTCGTCCTTTATCAATTTGGGTATCGACAATCGGAACAGAGTTAACAAAATCAGAAAGGGCGCTAGTTGGTTGGATTGCGCCGCGAGGTATTGTTGCATTAACGGTTTCAAGTTACTTTGCGACGGAGTTATTACAAGAAGGGTATAAAGATGCTTCTATATTAACAGCACTTACATTTGCACTCGTAATTACGACCGTTTGTGCTCATGGATTTTCAATTGGATTTTTAGCAAAAAAATTAGGATTAGCCAATACACAGCCACCAGGTATTTTAATTTCAGGAGCTAGTACATTCTCAACTGCATTCGCTATGCATTGTAAAGAGATGGGGATTCCGAGCTTAATCGTAGATGTATCGGAAGAACATTTGCAATGCGCAAAGGTGAAAGGGCTTAATACATATAACGGCCAAGTACTCTCAGAGCAGTTGCAATTTGAAGTAGATATGAATCAGTATGAATACTTAATTTCAGTTACAGATACGGATTCTTACAATGTATTAGTCGCAAACACATATGTACCGCAGTTTGGACATCATAATACATTTTTACTTCCGATTCATGATGTGGAAAAGATTGAGCAAGAACGCATCTCTCTTTCGAAAAAAGCTCATTTACTGTTTGGTCAAAATGAAATTTATGAAGAGTTAGATAGAAAAATTGAAGAGGGTTATACATTTAAAACGATACAAGTTGAGGAAGAACACAAAATTAATAAAGAAGAGAGCGATTCAGAGGATGTAATATTATTTATTCGTCAAGATGATGGTAGTCTTACTTTTTCAACATTGTATAAATATATAGCGGTTATACCAGGAGATGAGCTAGTTGTACTAGCAAAGCAATAATATGGTATAGTGAAACGAGGCTTTTTTCAGCCTCGTTTTTTACATTGCTTCCTACTAATTAGAAAGCATTCAAATGGAAAGGAAGACATTACATGCGATCTGAAGTAACTATAAAAATAAAACCGAAGTTTATAAAAGAAATTAAAAGTGGATATCCACTTATTTTAAAAGATGCTATTCAAAATTTAAATGATGTACGTGAAGAAGGAACAATCATCAACGTAGTAGATGAGAAGAACCAATTCATCGGAAAAGGCTATTATGGAAAACAAAATAAAGGATATGGATGGATTTTAACGAGAAAAGAGAAAGAGCAAATTAATCAACCTTTCTTTGAAAGTAAAATCAAATCTGCTTTACATAAACGAAAAGATTTTTATAAATCAAATGATACAACAGCATTTCGTGCCCTGAATGGTGAGGGCGATGGCCTTGGTGGTTTAATCATCGATTATTATGACGGCTATTACGTAATAAGTTGGTATAGTGAAGGGGTTTATACTTTCCGCGATGAGATTATAGCAGCACTTCAAAAAGTAGCAAATTTCAAAGGGATTTATGAGAAAAAGCGTTTTGATACGAAAGGGAAATACATTGAAGGTGATGATTTCGTCGCAGGAGAGCGCGGTGAGTTCCCACTTATCGTAAAAGAGAACGGTGTAAACTTTGCTGTATATTTAAATGACGGGGCGATGGTTGGTGTGTTTTTAGATCAGCGTAACGTTCGAAAACAAATTCGTGATAAATATGCAAAAGGAAGAACGGTTTTAAATATGTTCTCTTATACTGGGGCTTTCTCTGTATTTGCAGCGCTTGGCGGAGCGAGTAAAACAACGAGTGTGGACCTTGCAAATCGTAGTTTAAGTAAAACGATTGAGCAGTTTAGTGTAAATGAAATTGATTATGAAGCACAAGATATTATTGTAGAAGATGTATTTCTATATTTCAAATATGCAGCTAAGAAAAAGATGAAATTTGATATGGTTGTACTTGATCCCCCAAGCTTTGCACGCTCGAAAAAATATACGTTCAGTGCGGCGAAAGATTATAAAAACTTATTAAAAGAAACAATTGCGATTACAGAAAATAACGGTATTATCGTTGCTTCTACAAATTGTAGCGCATTCGATATGAAAAAGTTTAATGGCTTTATCGATACAGCATTTAAAGAAATGAACGGTAAATATAAAATATTAGAAGAACATTCTTTACCAGAAGATTTCCGTACAATTGATCAATTTAAAGAGGGAGACTATTTAAAAGTAGTTTTCATCGAAAAAATTAAAGGTTAATGAAAATAAGAAAAGGAGCTCAAGTTTAAATGAGCTCCTTTTCTTATTGAATAATATTTTGTACTCTGCCAACCTGTCCGTCTTGCAATCTTACTTTAATGCCGTGCGGATGTGAAGGTGAGTTCGTTAAAATATCTTTTACAATTCCTCTTGTTAGCTTACCTGTACGTTGATCTTGTTTTAATACAATATCAACTTCAAGACCTGATGAAATGTTAGATCGTTTTTGCCCGTTCATTTATACACCTGTACGTCTACGTTGGTTGTTTGTTTTCTTCGTTTGTTGGTTTTGTAATTTTTTCGTTTCTTGACTTTGACTTCCATTATTTGAGCCGTTTCCATTTCCTTGCTTTTTCTTCGCAAGTTGTTCGCGCATTAAATCAGCTAAGCTTACTTTTTTGTTTTCTGACATGATAAGTCTCCTTTATATAAAGTTAATTATGAACAATCGTAGTGAATTTCATCATATCATTGTTATGGAAGGAAGGGAAGTTGGTTTGAAAATTCATATAATTCTTCACAGTATTCATTCGTTACGATACAATTGAAATGTTAATGTTTGTAAAAAAGGGGATAGACATATGTCACATCATATTTTATTAGTTGAAGATGATATTTCAATTCAAGAGATGGTGGAAAAGTATTTAATAAAAGAAGGATTTCAAGTTACAATCGCATCTGATGGAGAAGAGGGCGTGAACACATATTTAAAAGGTTCATTTGATTTGATTATCCTCGACATTATGATGCCAAAGCTAGATGGCTTAGAGGTTGTACGTATTATTCGTGAGAAGAGTGCAGTTCCGATTTTAATGATGTCGGCAAAAGATACAGATGTTGATAAAGCTGTTGGATTAGGACTTGGAGCAGATGATTACATTTGTAAGCCGTTTTCTATGATTGAACTAGCTGCACGTGTAAAAGCGGGTATTCGGAGGTCTACAAAGTATTCAGCTGTGGAATCAAAAGATGAGGCGATTCAGATTGGTGATTTAATAATTGACCCAATTAATTTTACTGTGGAGAAAAAGGGAAGACAGCTTAAACTTACTTTAAAAGAATTTGAGATTTTAAAGCTATTCGTGAAGAATCAAAATCGTGTTTTTACGAAAGCACAAATATATACGCTTGTTTGGAATGAAGAATATTATGGTGATGATAATGTTATTAATGTTCATATGAGAAGATTACGTGAGAAAATTGAAAGTGATCCATCTAATCCAGAATATATTAAAACATTATGGGGCATCGGCTATAAGTTGGAAGTGATGTAGTATGGTTGTATTTTTAACAGTGGTGATTATTATATTGCTTATCGTTATTTACGTGCAATATAAAATTAGGAAAAATAGTAGTAGGAATTTACGCTACACGTATGAGAAGTTAAATCGAATTGTAAAAGAACAAACTGGTGAGAAGCTATTAATTATGACAGATGATCTAGAATTGCGAAATTTATTAGTGGGGATTAATCATTTATTAGATGCAAAACAGAAAACGAATGCAGATCATGCGAAAGTGGAAATTTCGATGAGAAAAATGCTTTCAAATATTTCACATGATTTGAAAACACCACTAACAGTTATTCTTGGATATACCGAAATGTTAAATAAGGATAAAACGATAAATGAGGAAGAGAAGCAAATATTACTCGAAAAGGTGCATGTAAAAACACTAGAAGTGATGGAACTGATTCATAAGTTTTTTGATTTAGCAAAATTAGAATCCGGTGACAAAGCAATTGAGATGACAAAAGTAAATATGAATGAAGTTTGCCGCGAGAAGATTTTATCTTTTTATGATTTAGTGACGACGAAAGGGTTTCAAGTTCATATTGATATACCAGAAAGAAATATATATGCACTTGGAAATGTAGAAGTATTAGGTAGAGTATTGAATAATTTAATATCAAATGCGATTACATATGGTGACGATGGAAAGACACTTGGTATGACGTTAAGAGATGATGAAACGAGTGTGTATATAGATGTATGGGATACAGGAAAAGGAATTGATGAATCTCACATTGATAAAGTGTTTGAGCGTATGTACACACTTGAAGATTCAAGAAATAGATTGTACCAAGGAAGCGGTTTAGGGTTAACGATTACGAAAAGGCTTGTGGAAGCGATGGACGGAGAAATACATCTTTCTAGTAAGCCGTATGAAAAAACAATTTTTACAGTTGTATTAACAAAGATGCTGTTTTAGCTTGTAGAGAAGTAGATTCTACAAGCTTTTTTTTCAGCGTAAGGAATTTGTAAGGAACGGGTAAGAAAAAAGAGATTTCCGTTGTCTATTATAGAAATATAAAGTAGTGCGAAAGGAGACAGTGACATGACATATATATTAAAAACGAATCAGTTAACGAAAGTGTTTAAAGGGAAAGAAGTTATTTCTAGTGTTAACATGCATGTGAAAAAAGGTGAGATATACGGTTTCTTAGGACCGAATGGTGCAGGTAAAACAACGATTATGAAGATGATCACAAATTTAATAAAACCGACGAGCGGTGATATTGAAATTTTCGGTGAGAAGTTAACAGACACATCTTATGAAGTATTAAAAAGAATGGGGACAATTATCGAATATCCAATCTTTTATGATAAATTAACGGCGAAGGAAAACTTAGAATTACATTGTGAATATATGGGGTATTACGATAAAAACGCAATTGATCATGCTTTAAATTTAGTAAAACTGCACGGTATAGATGATAAAAAAGTAAAAGATTTTTCATTAGGGATGAAGCAACGACTTGGTATTGCAAGGGCGATCATGACAAAGCCAGAACTACTCATTTTAGATGAACCGATTAATGGTTTAGATCCAATTGGTATTAAAGAGTTACGAGATTTATTTAAGATGCTCTGCAAAGAATACGGTATTACGTTATTAGTCTCTAGTCATATTTTAGGCGAGATGGAACAAATGGCGGATACAATTGGTGTAATTCAAAATGGAAAACTAATAAAAGAAGTTTCAATGAAGAGTATTAACGGAAAGCAAACAGAGTACATTGAAATCACTGTTCCTGATGTGAAACGTGCAGCTTATATTTTAGAAGATAAACTTGGTATAAAAAACTACAAAATAATGAGTGGAACCATGATTCGTGTGTATGAATTGAAGGCGACGCAGCAAGCCATTTCAAAAGCACTCATTATGAACGATGTAGAAATTGAAAGTATTAATAAGAAACATAGTTCTTTAGAGGAGTATTTCTTAAATGTAATGGATGGAGAGGGCATTCATGCTTAATGGGTTGTTAGTGAATATAGTAAGTGGATTGATCGTAATGTTCATAAGTGGGATTTTATATTATAGAAAACCTGAGCGGAAATGGATTTTAATTTTATTAGTGATAGGAATGTTAAGCGTAGTTACTGCTGGAATTAGAATGTTAGTAGCGTAGAGGCAGTTATATAAGGAATGGAGGCATGGTTTACATGTTTAAATTAATGAAGCTTGAATGGAAGAAACATCAATTATCTAGTTATTTTAAAAGTGTAGCAATTTGTATTATAGCAATTTTCACCGTAGTAAACCTCATGGCGTTGGGAGCGAAAGACGAGGTAGATGGGCTATTCTCTGACTTCACGCAACAAATGGTTTTAATAAACACTGTTATTAGGATAACATTCATTATTTTTAGTTCGGTCATTTTATCACGTTTAATAATTGATGAGTATAAGAACAAAACAATACAACTATTGTTTATGTACCCACTGCAAAGAAAAATGCTAATGAGGGCGAAATTAACAATTGTTTTTTGTTTTTGTTTTGTGAGCACGATTATCGCTACTTTCAGTATTAGTTTACTCGTATATTTTGTGAGTCCAATGATGGGACTGATTGAAACGCCAGCTACGATAGGTGAAATAATAGCTATCGTTCCAACTACTTTTATAAGTGCATTTATGATATCTGGTATAAGTTTAATTCCTTTATTTTTTGGGATGAGAAAGAAATCGACACCGACAACAATTACTTCTGCAGTAATAATTGGGATGCTAATTAGTAGTAACGTTGGTTCTGGAAACGGTCAAGTAAGTATGTTTAATTTTATCGGTATCCCAATAGTGCTCTGTTTATTAGGGATTTTCATTAGTTATCTTTCATATCGTAAAATCGACAAGATTGATGTGGTGTGAAGTAAGCTTAAAACAACAACGAATTGGGGTATGAATAGTGAAAAAAATAATAGTAATTGCAATTTTACTTATTACAATTGCTAGTGTAGTTTTTGGTTTTAAGGTGTTTCAGGGGAAAGATTTTAAGAAAGAAAAGTCTTTTGAGATAAATAATATAAAAGAAATAGAAGTAGACAATGAAAACTGGGATATTGAATTTAAAAGTACAGACTCTAATAAAATAGTAGTTTTCGCCCAAGGTCAACAAGTAGATAAAGAGATAGATCCCGTCAAAATAGAAAATGACGGTAATAAAGTTGTGATTAAGCAAAAACAAAAGGTGACCAAATTTTTTAATGGTTTTACATTTAGGAAGAAAAATAGTATATCTATAGCTATTCCGAAGAAAGAAATAGATAAAATTGTATTAAATAATAAATCGGGTGATGTGAAAATAAGCGATATAGAAGTGAAAAATATCGTGACAAAAAGTGAGTCTGGAGATGAAATGGTTGTAGGACTATCAGCCGAGAAAGGTGAATTCATATCGCAAAGTGGAGAGTTAGCTGTAAAAGATAGTTCAGTACAAGAATTAAATATAAAGTCTACGACTGGTGATAACTATATAACAAATGTAAGTAACTCAAATATAAACATCACTTCAACATCCGGTGAAGTATTACTGAAAGATATGAAAGAAGGAAAATCGTTATTTGTAGAAACAAAATCAGGAGATATTGGCGTACGGTATAAAGGTGTTCCGACATCTTTAAAACTTACGGCCAAAAGTAATTCGTCTGACGTAATGGTGAATGTAAATGGACTTAAGAAAAATAAAAATACAGAAAAAATAAAAGCGGGAACCATTGGTGATGCAAAAAACGAAGTGAAGATTTTAAGTAAAACAGGAGCGATTTATATCGATTAAAATGTAAATGAAAGGAGGACTATTATGCTACATCTTATGAAGCTAGAAATGAAGAAGTTTAAGCTTGGATGGTATGTAAGGGGAGCGATTATTGCAAATATCGCTATACTGGCATTAATGATCTTTACGAGCATCGTTGCTCAAGTAGAAGGTGATCCGGAAATAAGGGATCCGCAGATGATGTTATTAACGGCTAGTACATTAGTAAGAGCAACATTTATTATTTTTGGTAGTGTATTAATCGCAAGGTTAATAATTAGTGAATATAAAAACAAAACAATCCTACTTATGTTTTCTTATCCTATTAATCGGAGGAAAATGATGAGTAGTAAGTTGGCCATTATAGCGATAGTAACATTTATAACAGTTATTTTATCTAACATTTTAGTAGTAGGAGTTTTCTTTGGGATAGATAGCTATTTTTCAATTCTTCCTAATTCATTCACAATAGATCAATTGAAGCAAGAAGGGATAAACCTTGTTCCTTTAGCCATTGCAACTGCGGGAATAAGTTTAATCCCTCTATATTTCGGAATGCGTAAACGTTCGGTGCCAACTACAATTGTTTCATCTCTGATTGTTGTATCAATTGCAATTAATAACACTCCTATGTTTTCTACAGCAACTTTTCTTCCCCTTCAACTAGCACTTGCTGCGATTGGAGCTGCGATTGCATATTACGGAATTAAAAATATAGAGAAGGAAGATATAACAGTATGACAAGAATACGTAAAAAAGAGTTGGCGTTATACCAACTCTTTTTTGTATATGTATGCTTCGTTACTACTCTGTAAATTTATAGTGTTTGCTTAAATATTCTTGCACTCCTGGAGAAATGTTAAAGTTATTAGGACCTTTATATTCGATAGTAAATTCTCCATCTTCAATTGTTTCAAAGGCGATTGCATAGCTATTCATTTTAGAATCGTAAGAAGTATTTTTGACTTTTGCATCTAGATCAAAGTATTTTGTAATATACTCTTTTGATTCAGCGATTGCTGTTTGTTTTCCCCAAGGGGTACCATAACTTGTGAAATAAAGAGATACACCGATAACTCCAATGATAGAAGTTAGTAAGAGAGTTCTTATTGTTATTTTTTTGTTTTTTGTATTCAATTTAGTTCCCTCCAATTAATATGAATTTATCTTAACGTATTTTCTCATAAAATACCATTTAGTAGAAAATAGTTTCACATGAAACAAGTTACAGAAAAAGACAAGGTGCATAAACACCTTGTCTTTTTCTGTCGTTACATTTGGGGAGCTTCCATTCCAGTAGCAGCCCATTCTTCTTTTGCAGGACCATAAACGCCAGGGACTGTTAAGCCAGCTTGACGCATTAAAACAGTCATCTGTCCGCGGTGGTGATTTTGATGATTGATGAGTGTCATTAAAAATATAGAATTCGGCATAGGACGACCAAAGAAGTTATTAATAGTAGCTAAGTCTTTATCAGTCCACTCACTTTGAAGTGCTTCAATAAAAGCCGTATTCACTTTGCGATACCCATCTGCAATTGTTTTTGCTGAAGTTGGTACAGGATAATCTTTCGTTTCTCCTTCAAACTTAAGCCCTGTCCCTGATAGCATAACAGGAAGTGCTGTAACGATATGCCAAGCGACTCTCCCTAAAGTCCAGTGCCCAGGTGCAATTTCTTGTGATAAAGATTCATCGGTTAATGCATCGAGCATCTTCTGAGTAGACTCAGCCTCGTATGTCCATGATTGTAGAAAACCTTCAATAGTTTGGTACATATTTATCCCTCCTAGTTATGTTCATAGGTTACATTCGTGAAAAAAAGATAGTTTCCTTTTAACCTATCAGAACGAATAAAAAAGAGGCTTCTCATATTGATATGATCCCCTTATAGTAGACAGGAAAAAGAAAGCACATTAACCTGTTTACTATGGAGGGGATTTTTTCATGGGAAAAATTAGAGTCACTTACGATGTAGAATTTAAGAAACAAGCTATAGATTTATACTTAAAAGAAGGCATGAGCTATAAAACCATTGCGAAAGAATTAGGTATTCATCACTCGGTTGTAAGTCGTTGGGTGAAACACTTTGAAGCTGAAGGAATCAAAGGACTAGAAGAAA
>NZ_JBFUIV010000012.1:0-183253 GCF_056401715.1 Bacillus sp. P4_E1 | reverse complement strand
CTTCTAGTCCTTTGATTCCTTCAGCTTCAAAGTGTTTCACCCAACGACTTACAACCGAGTGATGAATACCTAATTCTTTCGCAATGGTTTTATAGCTCATGCCTTCTTTTAAGTATAAATCTATAGCTTGTTTCTTAAATTCTACATCGTAAGTGACTCTAATTTTTCCCATGAAAAAATCCCCTCCATAGTAAACAGGTTAATGTGCTTTCTTTTTCCTGTCTACTATAAGGGGATCATATCAATCTGAAGGAGCTTTCTTTAAGATAGAAAATGATTTGCGGTAACATAAAAGAGACCACCGTTTATAATTTGTATTGTAATGCGTGGTTCGTATTGTTCTTGTAATGCTTGCTTTTCAATTTCATAGCTTTCTGGAAGTTCATCGCTATCTTCGTAAAATCGATTTAAAAGGTCTAAATCGTGATTCCAACGCACTCTCGCTTCTTTTGCCCACGTGTGGTCATCTTCAGCGATTATACTTTTTAAAGCATCCTCTATACGTTGTAAGCCACTTTGTGGCTTAATGATAGGTGAGAGGGTAAAACAAAAGTCAGGTATTTTCGGTGTGAGTTTGATCTCTGCTAAAGTGTCATGAAAGTTTGCAATCATTGTCCCGGAAATAAGATGAATACCGATGGAATGAAGTATGTCTTTTTTTCGGTCGCATTGATAAGATACTTTTATATTTACACCAAGCCAAGGATGAAGGGGAGTATGAGTTGCCCCGCTATGTTTCACTTCCTCATATAAACGTATGTATGAACCTAGTTCTTTTGTTGTTTCAAATATTTGATGCAAACGGGGTGAACCGTAATGAATAAGTTCACCGTCGTTTTCTTCGTTTTCCGGATTTGTAATAAGAGTAAGGCGCATCGGGTTCGGAACGCCTCCTGTTTTTTCAAGATAGTGCCAATAGAAAGGGCGGTTCATTAATAATTTATCCATTTCAATTGTTAACTGCACGTCTAATAGGTGAGGGGAACGTTCTAAAATTTCGCAGTTATTCGCCTCAAAAAAGTTATATAAGTAATTATGAATTTCATTTTGCTGCATAGTCCTGCACCTCTGCTTCATTGCGCTTCGCAAAATCGATAATAGATGTTAAATTTTCCATCTTGATTCGAATTTCACCTTCGCTTTTTGACTGCGCGAAAATTTCTTGAATATGCGCATCAATATTTTTCATGTTGATTCTCGTTAAAATTTCATCGAGTTCACCGATTACACGTTCAAATAAATTAATTTTTTCATATAGTAGTTTTAAAATGTGCTCTTCAACAGTGTGCTTTGTTGCTAAGTTATAAATGTGAACATCATTTTTTTGTCCAAGACGGTGAATACGTCCAATCCTTTGCTCGAGTCGCATTGGATTCCACGGTAAGTCGTAATTAATCATATGGCTACAAAATTGTAAGTTAATTCCTTCACCACCAGCTTCGGTCGCAATTAATACTTGGGCATGATTTTGGAAAAGCTCCTTCATCCAATCTTTCTTCCCGCGCTTAAATCCACCGCGAAATGGAACAGAGGAAATGCCATGTTGTTGTAAGAACCATTGTAAATACATTTGTGAAGCTCTATATTCAGTGAAGATAATGACTTTATCGTCAACTTCTTTTATAAGCTCTAGTGCTTTATTTGCTTTGGAGTTGAACGGAATATGATTAATTTTGTCCATCAGCACATCAATATGTGGGTCCTTTATGTAGTGCTCATTTTCTTTCTGTCTTTTTTCTACATGTTTTTTTAATGAATAGTAAACAGCTTCACGACTACTACATGCTTCCCGTTTTAAAGTTAAGGATGAGAAAGCAGATGTGACGGCATCTTGTCCACGCCAATTTTCAATTTCATTATACAAAGCTTGTTCTTCTTCATTGAATTCAACGAAGATTGTTCGTACATGCCTCTTCGGCCAATCAATGCCAGTGTTATTGCGTCTATTTCGAACCATTACTTTATTGATAAGAGCTTTTAAATCTTCATCGGATTCAGTGGAACGATTTTTGGAAGCGTAATATTCTTCAAAATTAGATTGATTGCCTAAATGACCTGGTTTTAATAAAGAAACGAGGTTGAAGATTTCATCGATTTTATTTTGAACAGGAGTTGCAGTTAGTAATAAACAAAACTTCTTTTTTAATCGCTGTGCAAATTCATAGTTTTTTGTTTTATTATTTTTTAGTTTATGTGCTTCATCGATAATAATAAGGTCATACTCTAGGTTTAAAACGATATCGCGATGCGGTGAACGTTTCGCAGTATCGATTGATGAAACGATGACATCAGCTTGTTCCCAAGAATAACTTTTCTTTTGAGCGACCGCAGGAATAAAAAATTTTGTGTTTAGTTCATACGCCCACTGAGATACGAGAGAAGCTGGAACGAGAATGAGTACCTTTTTTACAAGTCCTCGAACCATATATTCTTTTAAAATAAGTCCAGCTTCAATCGTTTTTCCAAGTCCGACTTCGTCTGCTAGAATCGCTTTACCATTCATTTGTTCAATGACATTTTGAGCGACCTCTAATTGATGTGGAAGCGGCGTGAAATGTGATAAATGTTTCGGTGCTTGCAATCCATCAAAAGTAGGGACGAGTAACGATTTCTCTGTTTTATAAGCTAAATGATATAAATCCCAATTTGTCCAAGGACCATCTTCATCAATTCTTTTTAAAAAATTGTTTTGCCACGTTCGATCTACGGAAATATCGACATTCATTAAGACTCTCCCACCTTTTATAAACTAAAGTGATTATTTAAAAAATCTTTATTATAAGCCTCGTAATAAGGCGCTATCACAATTACTAAAAGTTAAAGAATAGGCAATGATAAAGGGCTAAATTTCAAAATTTGTATTTAATAAGATTAAGAATGAAAAATTCTAAATTATTTTTTATGCTAGAATATTGATGAAATATAGCGAATAATGTTAGGATAATGGTGTGAAATGTGTGGAATCTTTCGTATTTTATCCAAGAAAGTAACTTTTTATTTACGCTTTCATAAAAAAATATACTGAGATTCCGTATAACCTTATCTTTTCAGAATGAAAATGTTTAGATATGGGAAGCAACTTTTATTGATTTGTCAGAGCATAAGGGGGAAAGAGCATGATTACATTACAACGTACACCGTTATTTGATGTATACGCGAAGTATGGTGGGAAAACAGTCGACTTCGGTGGTTGGGAATTACCAGTTCAATTTTCAAGCATTAAAGAGGAACATGAAGCTGTACGTACAGGAGCAGGTTTGTTCGATGTATCTCATATGGGAGAAGTAGAGGTAAAAGGTGTAGATAGTTTAGCATTTTTACAACGTGTTGTTACAAATGACGTATCTACCTTAAAGGTAGGGGGCGCACAATATACAGCTATGTGCTATGAAAATGGTGGCACAGTAGATGATTTATTAATCTACAAACGTGGTGAAGAAGACTATTTATTAGTAATCAATGCATCAAATATCGAGAAAGATTACGAATGGTTAGCTAGCCATGTAATTGGCGATGCGAAAGTAGTCAATGTTTCTAGTGAAGTTGCGCAGCTTGCAATTCAAGGACCAAAAGCAGAAGGCATTTTACAAAAAGTTGTGTCAGAAGATTTGAAAGAAATTAAGTTCTTTAAATTTAAAAATAATATTCTTGTAGATGGAATTCCTGCACTTGTATCTCGTACAGGTTACACAGGTGAAGATGGATTCGAAATTTACTGTAAGAGTGAAGATGCAGCAAAACTTTGGGAGAAACTTCTTGAAGTGGGAGCAGAAGAGGGCTTAAAACCATGTGGCTTAGGTGCTCGTGATACACTTCGCTTCGAAGCAACACTTCCGTTATACGGACAAGAGTTATCAAAAGATATTACACCGATTGAAGCGGGAATTGGCTTTGCGGTAAAACCAAATAAAGAAGCAGATTTCTTTGGAAAAGAAACGTTAAAAGAGCAAAAAGAAAACGGTGCATCTCGTAAATTAGTCGGCATCGAAGTAATCGAACGCGGTATTCCTCGTACGCATTACCCTGTATTTATAGGAGAAGAAAAAATCGGGGAAGTAACGAGTGGTACACAATCTCCAACGTTAAAGAAAAGCATTGGTTTAGCACTAATTGATGTAAAATACGCAGCAGTTGATACAGAAGTAGAAATTGAAATTCGTAATAAACGCGTCAAAGCAGTAGTTGTTCCAACACCATTTTATAAACGTTCAAAGTAACGGGGAGAGGGGTAGATTTCATGTTGCATCGTTATCTTCCAATGACAGAAGAAGACAAAAAAGAAATGTTACAAACAATCGGCGTTCAAACGATTGATGAGTTATTCTCTGATATTCCAGAGAGTGTTCGTTTTAAAGGGGATTTAAAAATTAAAGAAGCAAAATCAGAGCCAGAGCTTTTAAAAGAGCTATCTCAAATGGCTAGCAAAAATGCGAACTTAAAAGAATATGCTTCTTTCTTAGGAGCAGGTGTATACGATCATTACGCTCCAGTAATTGTTGATCATGTTATTTCTCGTTCAGAGTTTTATACAGCTTACACACCATACCAACCAGAAATTTCACAAGGGGAATTACAAGCAATTTTTGAATTCCAAACAATGATTTGTGAATTAACAGGAATGGATGTAGCAAACTCTTCTATGTATGACGGAGGTACAGCTTTAGCTGAAGCGGCAATGCTAGCAGCTGGTCATACTCGTAAAAAGAAAATTCTTGTTTCAGCGGCAGTTCATCCAGAATCAAGAGCGGTACTTGAAACATATGCAAAAGGTCAAAATCTTGAAGTTGTTGAAATTGATCATAAAAACGGTGTAACAGATTTAGAAGTATTACAAAGTGAAGTAGATGATACAGTTGCTTGTGTAATCGTTCAATATCCAAACTTCTTCGGACAAGTGGAAAAGTTAGCTGATATCGAAAAAATCGTTCATCAACAAAAATCATTATTTATCGTTTCTTCAAATCCATTATCATTAGGCGCATTAACACCGCCAGGAAAATTCGGTGCTGATGTTGTAATCGGTGATGCACAACCATTCGGTATCCCAACGCAGTTTGGTGGACCGCACTGTGGTTACTTTGCAACAACGAAAGCATTTATGCGTAAAATTCCAGGACGTCTTGTCGGACAAACTGTAGATTCAGATGGTAAACGTGGATTTGTATTAACGTTACAAGCACGTGAACAGCATATTCGTCGTGATAAAGCGACGTCTAACATTTGTTCAAACCAAGCGTTAAATGCATTAGCAGCTTCTGTTGCAATGACGGCACTTGGCAAACAAGGTGTAAAAGAAATGGCACGTCAAAACATTTCTAAAGCACAATATGCAAAACGTCAATTTGAAGCGAAAGGTTTCACAGTAACGTTCGCTGGACCATTCTTTAATGAATTTGTTGTAGATTGTAAACGTCCAGTTAAAGAAATAAATGATGTATTAATACAAAAGAATATTATCGGTGGTTACGACCTAGGCCGTGATTATAAAGAGCATGAAGACCATATGCTTGTAGCGGTAACAGAGCTTCGTACAAAAGAGGAAATTGACACACTTGTAAACGAAATGGGGGCTATCCAATGAAGAACCAAGACCAAGCACTTATTTTTGAAGTGACTAAAGAAGGACGCGTAGGATATAGCTTACCCAAATTAGATGTAGAAGAAGTAAAATTAGAAGATGTGTTTGAGAGTGATTATATTCGAGTAGAAGATGCAGAGCTTCCAGAAGTATCTGAACTTGATATTATGCGCCATTACACAGCGCTTTCAAACCGTAACCACGGTGTGGATTCTGGATTCTATCCACTTGGGTCTTGTACGATGAAATATAATCCGAAAATTAATGAAAACGTAGCTCGTTTCGCAGGCTTTGCAAATATTCATCCACTTCAAGATGAAAAAACAGTGCAAGGTGCAATGGAATTAATGTATGACTTACAAGAACATTTAATTGAAATTACAGGTATGGATACTGTTACGTTACAACCAGCAGCTGGTGCACACGGAGAATGGACAGGATTAATGTTGATTCGTGCATATCATGAAGCGAACGGTGACTTTAACCGTACGAAAGTAATTGTTCCTGACTCTGCTCACGGAACAAACCCGGCGTCTGCAACAGTAGCTGGTTTTGAAACAATTACGGTGAAATCAAATGAACATGGTCTTGTTGACTTAGATGATTTAAAACGTGTTGTAAACGAAGAAACAGCAGCACTTATGTTAACAAATCCAAATACATTAGGCCTATTCGAAGAAAATATTTTAGAAATGGCAGAAATCGTCCATAACGCAGGCGGTAAATTATACTATGATGGTGCAAACTTAAATGCGGTATTAAGCCAAGCACGCCCAGGAGATATGGGATTTGACGTTGTGCATTTAAACCTTCATAAAACATTTACAGGCCCGCATGGCGGCGGTGGTCCAGGTTCTGGTCCAGTAGGTGTGAAAGCTGATTTAATTCCGTACTTACCAAAGCCGATTTTAGAGAAAACGGAAAATGGCTATCACTTTAACTATGATCGTCCAGAAGCAATTGGGCGAGTGAAACCATTCTATGGTAACTTCGGAATTAACGTTCGTGCATACACATATATTCGTTCTATGGGCCCAGATGGCTTGCGTGCAGTAACTGAGTATGCTGTATTAAATGCGAACTATATGATGAGAAGATTAGCACCATTCTATGATCTTCCGTTCGATAGACATTGCAAGCATGAATTCGTATTGTCAGGTCGTCGTCAAAAGAAACTTGGTGTACGTACATTAGATATTGCAAAACGTCTGCTTGATTTCGGTTACCATCCACCAACAATTTACTTCCCATTAAATGTGGAAGAATGTATTATGATTGAGCCAACAGAAACAGAATCAAAAGAAACATTAGATGGTTTCATTGATAAGATGATTCAAATTGCTAAAGAGGTAGAAGAAAATCCAGAAGTTGTACAAGAAGCACCACATACAACAGTAATAAAACGTTTAGATGAAACATTGGCTGCTCGTAAACCAGTTTTACGTTATGAAAAGCTAGCACCTGTACAAGTGTGATTGGAAAAAAAAAGAACTCGCTACATGCGGGTTCTTTTTTTTTGCAAAATTGGTGTGGCTAGAATGAAAAAATGTTGAAAATTTATATTTTTTGTTTCATATTGCTGTAAAAATGCGGTTTTATAGGTGATTTTGTTGAAAAAGTCGGTTTGATAAAAGTATTTATTTTTGTTAGAATTTTATTGAAATTAAGAAGATGTGATGAGGTAGAAATTACTCATTTTTATGTATATGTGAAAAAACGAGCAAGACGGGGGTGGAAGCGTGGGATATCGATGTTATAGAATGGTATACCATTTAGAAAATGGAGAAACAATTAAAGATGTAAAAGAATTTTGTTACCGAGACCAAGGGAAAGTGTTAGAAAGAGTAGCGCACCGTGTAATGGATAATAGAGAAGTGACAGCGATTGATAAACAAGGAACAATCATTTCAATAGCGTGTGAGGACATTGTAAAGGTAGAACTTGATTACATAACAGAAAGTTAACCTTGAGTCATATCGAATTATTCGATACAATATACTGTTGAATGGTGAAGAGAGAAGAGAGGAGTTTATCATGGGTAATACACGACACTTTTATATGTTTATTTTAGCGTTTGTTCTTGTTGTGGCGTTAACGATTTATTTAATTGTTGATAGCAGCTGGTACAATACAGTTCATCCAGCATTCCTTCTTTTTATGTATGTAGGAATTGCGGTTGTTAGTTTCGGAATGAGAGACGAAATGTTAGATCGCTTTGAAAAGTGATACATATACGAAAGACCAACAGGAAAATGTTGGTCTTTTTTTCTTGTCAAAAATAGGATGGTGTGTATATACTGTATATATAAGGTATACACAGTATATACACAAACTGGAGGAAAACATGAATATTATTATTTCGAATTCTTCCCAAGACCCTATTTATGTGCAAATAAGAAAACAATTAAGCCAGCTTATTTTAAATGGTGGTTTAAAGGGTGGAGACCAATTACCGTCTATTCGTAGCTTAGCGAAGGAATTACAAGTTAGTGTAATTACAACGAAGCGTGCGTACGAGGAGCTTGAAAAAGAAGGATATATAGAAACTGTTGCTGGGAAGGGGACTTATGTTTCACGTAAAAATAATGAACTACTAAAAGAACAGCGGCTACGTCTATTGGAAAGTAAAGCGGAAGAGATTGTGAATGAAAGTAAAGCGTTGCAGCTTTCACTTGAAGATTTACAGCAGATGATTGCGTGTTTATATGAGGGGGAATAAGGGATGTTAGAGCTAAAAAACGTTTGTAAAAGTTATCAAGATTTTGCAGTGAAAAATGTAAGTTTTACATTACCACGAGGATATATTATGGGATTTATCGGACCGAATGGAGCTGGGAAAAGTACGACGATCAAAATGATTATGAATTTAATCAGAAAAGAGAGCGGTGATATAAAAATTTTTGGTAAGGACAATAAGAAAGCCGAAAAGGAAATAAAACAAAATATCGGTTTTGTATATGATGAAAATCATTATTACGAAGATTTAACGTGTGAGCAAATGAAACGGATTATTGCACCGTTATATAAAAAGTGGGACGAAAAGCAGTATCAATCGTATATGCAGAGATTACAAGTTCCAAAGTCTAAAAAAATTAAAGAGTTATCCAAAGGGATGAAAATGAAATTTGCGATTGCAATCGCACTTTCACACCATGCGGAATTCATTATTATGGATGAACCAACAGCAGGATTGGATCCAGTTGTTCGAAGTGAATTACTTGATATTTTGCAAGAAATTGTAATGGAGGATGAAGTATCCGTATTATTCTCAACGCACATTACAACTGACTTAGAACGCATCGCAGATTATATTACGTTCATTAATGACGGAGAAATAATATTTACTGGTGAGAAAGATGAATTAATGGAAAACTACGTAATCGTAAAGGGAAGTAATGATTTATTAGATCAAGAAGGAAAAGAGCTATTTGTTGGATTACGAAAAAATAAGTTTGGTTTCGAAGGTTTAGCGAAGGATAAACAAGCAATTATCGATTGGTTTGGAAATGAGGTTGTAATAGAAAAGCCTACATTAGATGATATTATCGTTTACACCGCGAAAGGGAGAGGTGCTTATGCGTCAGCTCATATATAAAGATTTGTTCTTTTTTCGGGTAACTTGGTTAGTGAATCTTATTGTGCCCCTTGTGTTATTTATGTTAGATCCAAGTGGTGAATTGTTAGTTCCGATGAGTTGTCTATTTATAACTCTTTCCTCCGTTATGACGTTAATCTTTATGGATGAAAGGAATAAAAGTGACATTATTATAAATAGTTTACCGGTAAGTCGAAAGGATATCATTATTGCTAGATATATTTCCAGTGCAATATTCATTGTAGGTGGCATGATCTCTACTATGCTAGTTGTTTTTCTTATAAGAGGTATTGTGGTCATTGGTGATATCGGTGCATATCATCCTAATCTATACATTGAAATTCCATGGTATGAAGTAATAAATGGAGCTGTTTACGCCGTATTTTTTGTTGTAACATTCTTTCCTAGTTATTATGTTACAAGGTCAAAGATAGCACGAAGTATAGTGTCAGGAGCATCAATGGTAGTTGGTGGAATTGCTTGGATATTCATAGGAGATGGATTGGATGAAACAACACCTTCATTCATTGAGTGGATTATGAATCCAGTGCATATCGGTGTATTTATAGTTGGAGGAATTATATTAGCTAGTGTCTATATCGCTTCTATGTTTCTTACAATTAAAATTTATGGAGCACGTGATTTGTAGAGAGGGGAATTCATATGCAACAGTTGATTTTGAAGGAGTTTTTCTTACATAAGAAGATGTTTCCTTTATATTTTTTAATACCTATTTTCTCTGTTTTTAGGAATCCCGTCCAACCAATGGGGATTGCAATAGGATTATTTATAACATGTAGTACGATTATATATATTTCTTTTTATTATGACGAGAAAAGTAAAGCAGAAAAAGTATTAGTGAGTTTGCCTATAACGAGAAAGGAGATAGTTATAGCTAAATATATTTCAAGCTCATTATTTATTATGGCTGGTTTGAGTACAACTTTTATAGTCGTAATATTAGGAAATATTTTATTGAACAGAGACATAGCTATTCCTGGATATGCAATATTTTCGGCAATAGTAGCTACTTTGATCTATTGTGTTGTAACGATACCTGCTAATTACGTTGGAGGATATAAAGCTATTACTGTCTTGAATGTGATTATGATTTTTCCTTTAATGGGTATGATTGGCCTTATGTGCAATATTTTTGGTGATGAAATAATTATGTTAAAAGTACTCCACTCTCAAGAGGCTACACTAGCAATGAGTGTTCTTGGTATCGGAGTGTTAGTAAGTATAGTCATATCAATGTTTCTCTCAATGAAAATGTTTCAGGAGGCAGAGTTATAGAAGAGGCTCTTTTCATACTAGGAGGTGTAAAACATGATCAAGCAATTAATTTTAAAAGATTTCATCATTCAATGGAAATTTTTAATTTGGTACATACTCTATCCTATTCTCTTTTATATGGCTTTAACAGATACGGAAAATCTATTCATAATTATGTCAGTAATTATTACAATTGGGGCAACAGTAAAAACATTTGAAGTAGATAGTAAAAATGAGAGTGAAGTTATAGTAAATAGTTTACCAATATTGAGAAAACAAATTGTATTTGCGAAATATATAGTAGCAATTATTATTCTTTTTATAAGCGTAACGGTCGGTTGTTTCACGATGGGAATGAAGAATGGGGTTAACCTATTTGAATTTATTGAAACGACAATGGTTGCTAGTATTAGCTTTATTTTAGTGTATTTAAGTTTTGTTTTACCAATATCGTTTTGGTTAGCATATAAAAAAGCTATTTTTATTACGATTTTTATACTAATAGCACCGACAGCAATTGGTACTATGTTCTTTGAAATCAACCTGGAACAAATTCAACTATACAACAGCGTGTTATTCGTTAGTTCAATTTGCATGTTCATAGTATCTATCTTCGTTTCAGTGAAATTGTATGAGAAGAGAGAATTTTAAAAGGTGCCTCGTAAAAGGCACCTTCTTCAATAACGGCAATACGAGAGCAAAAGTTTATAAACAGAAAGGCTATTAGGCACATCTTTCGGAGTATGTAATATAAAGCTGAAAACGATAACGAAAATGAGAAAGAGGAAAAATAAAAATAGGATCTGCTTATGTATAGAATTTTGCATATAACCCACTCCTTTTTTAGGTAGTATGTCCAAAAGAAAGGAGTGTATGAAAAATTTTAGGGGGGAGAATGATGAACAAAAGAAAATGGTTATATAGAATAGGGGTATTTTGATTTTCAATTGGTCTCATATTAGCAAATTTTTACTCAGATATCCCATCACCATTTCCTAATTTGCATAAAGGGATTGGTATAAGTATTGTCATAGCTGGTCTCCTTTGTCTTATCGCATCAAATTTCTACAGAAAGTCTGAATGAATATAAAAAAGGACAGTTACTCTTTTTCAGAAGTACTGTCCTTTTTAAATAATTCATTCCATAGTTTGGCGATACTCCATATAATGACGATTGCAATGGAGGCAATAATTGACCAAGCAATAGATGCAATTTCAAGTGCCATGCTAGGAAGGAATGTAAGAATGGATACTACTTTATGAAACAACCATTCTATTATATGAAAACTGATTTGTAATAGAATGACAATTCCAAGTGTAATCCATGCTAACATTTGTTTTCCTTTTTCTTTCCACATGACATTCACCTCACGTTAGCCTAATAATTTTAAGCCAACAGCGCCGCACAGAATGCAGCTTAAGAAGGCAAGGCGACGCCAATCCGCTGACTCGCGGAAAATAAGAATACCGAGAAGTGCACTTCCGGCAGTTCCGATTCCAGTCCAAATTGCGTAAGCAGTTCCCATCGGTAATGTGTTCATTGCAAGAGATAAGAAGAAGAAGCTTACGCCAAAGTTAGCGATTAAAATAACTTTTGGTGCCCAGCCTTTCTTTTCAGTGGCTACTTTCATAAAGAGTACACCAACAATTTCACAAATACCAGCTAGAATTAAAAATACCCAAGCCATTTTATGCGGCCTCCTTCGCTTCTTTTTCTTCTGTTACTCGTTTTAAACCAATTACTCCGAAGAAGATTAAACCGATTAATAATACTTTTACGATAGAGAAAGGTTCTCCGAAGATGAAAATCTCTGTAAGAACGATTCCACCAGCTCCAATTCCTGTAAAGACTGCGTATACAGTGCCGACAGGTAAATCTTTATATGCTCTAAATAATAAGACGAAACTAATTGTAATTAATAGAGCAACACCAGCCCACTCAAGTGGTGCCTCCGCTTTTTTAAGTCCAATAACCCAAAAGATTTCAATAATACCAGCTATGATTACATAAATCCATGCCATATGTCATTTCTCCTTCCTACCAGTCGTTAGGTAAAGGGCTTAAAAACGACGCATTGCAAAGGAGCAATCCGTCAGTTTGAAAGGCCGCGCCAAAATACTTTCCAAGAAGCTTCTAAACGTGTCTCAAAACGATTTAAACCTGCGTATAGTAGTTCAACCATAAGGCCGTCAAGTAAGCATAAAAAAGCCTCCAAAGCATCTTTTACTTCAATGTTATGCAGTTCGTCTTGTTCGCTTGCTCTTTTAAACACAGGGAATAAAAGTTTTCCGACATTTTCAATGTGTACATTCGCTTTATCAATAATTTGTTCGCGAAAAGCATCCGGCGGAAAATAAGAAGTTCGTAACCAAAACATTGATTCTTCACTTTCACCAAATCGTTTTGCATAACCTTTTAACAGATTTACTAGCAATTCTTCAGTAGACGATTTTGAAAAATTTTCGATATCGTCAGTGAAGCTTTGTAAATCTTTTTGAAGAGCGGATTCTAAGCATGTAAAATATAGCTCTTCTTTTCCTTTAAAGTGTGCGTAAATCGATGGTTTTTTAATCCCAACTTCTTGAGCAATATTTGCTAATGAAGTTCCTTCGTAGCCGTAGCGTGCGAAATGAGAAAGTGCTACAGCTTTAATGCGGTTTGCTGTCATTTTCATCCCCTACCTACCGTTCGTTAGGTTCATTATATGAGATAAAAAATATAAAGTCAATAGGTGAAGAACTGAAAAAAGAGTGCTATGGTTGGCACTCTTTTCTAGACTGTTTTTCGCTCAATTAAATGGAATGAAAGTTCTTCTGAGTTTCCAATAATGTGTTCGTTTTGTATCTGTTTATGAAATAAAGAAAAAGCACGTGATCCCATTGTGAGCCCGGGATGCTCAATAGTTGTAATTTCTAATGCTTTTGAAATTTCATGGTTATCAAATCCCAGGATAGCGAGGTCTTCAGGTATGCGAATGCCATGTTTTTTTGCCTCTGTTAATAAACCAGCAGCTACTTGATCGTTCGCTGTGAAAATAGCGGTTGGACGATTTTTCATGTTTAAAATACGATGAAGTATTTTTGCCCCGTCCTGCATCGTATAACATTGATGGAAAATCCAATCAGGGTGTACTGTTTTTCCTTCGTGACGAAGAGTATCGGCGAAAGCTTTTTCACGCTCGATTGAATTAACACTTGTTTTTCTTGCTAAACAAATGCCGATTTTTTCATGACCTTTACTGAGTAAATAGGAAGTACCAAGGCGGAATCCTTCGTAATGATCTACATAGACAGATGAAATGAGGGGATGGTTCATTTTTTCACATGAAATAATAGGGGCAAATTTTGCGAACGGTTCAATTTGTTCCCATGAACTCGTGCGAGAGCAAATAATCATCCCGTCAAATTGTTTCATTTTCATCATTTCAAGAACGCGAATTTCTTCAATACTATCGTAATTCGTTTGGCATAAATTAATATGATATCCAGCTGCTAACGCTTCGTTTCCGATTCCTTCAATGATCGTGCTAAAGTACGGAAGATTAATAAAAGGTAGCATAACGCCAATTGTATATGTTTTACCCTTTATTAAATGGATAGCATTTATATTTTTTGCATAGTTCAATTCTTCAACTGCATCTAAAACACGCTTACGTTTTTCCTCTTTTACGTAAGGATGATTATTAAGGACACGAGAAACAGTTGATATAGATACACCAGCAGTTTTTGCAATTTGTTTTATATTGGCCATATGTATCACCTCTTTCCTTAATTATAAGGGGAAAATAATAAGAATGAAAAAAATCTTGACCTGAAAAGCTTTTCACAATCTATGTTATAAGCATGACTTCTGTTGTTCGCGTAACCTTTTTATTTGGGCGTAAGAATAGTGGGGTCTTTTTTGTATGTCTGCAAAGAATTTTTGTCAGAATGTGTGAGAATAACGTGGAAAGTTTTCGGAGGAGGCGTTTGATAACGAAGCGAATAGTAGAGAGTATAAACGCTTCACTCGTTAAGAGAGCGGTATGAAAGGGCGGAAACAAATTGAAAAAAGGAATCATTTGTTTCGTGTTTTCTAGTGTAATACTTAGCTCATGTTCATTTCAGCAAACGATGCAAGAAGAAAAAACATTTGTAGGAACAACAGGAGGGGCTAAGGACCGTGTTACTGATCCGATTCCGCTAAAGGAACTTCCAAAATATTTTCCGGCAAAGTTTAAAGTTCCAACGTTTTTACCTTATGACATTACGAGTGATGTGCAGGGAGAGGTAAGAACGATGGGAAAGAAGAATGCTGTCTTAACGATTAAATATAAGCAACAAGAGAAAGGAAGGCACGATTATATAGAATTAACAGTGGCCAACTTTTCTTACAGTTTTCCATACCTCGTAGAAGAAAATCGATTTCAAGAACAAATGAAATTGAATAATGGAGCACCTGCTTATTTTAAAAATAAGGATGATTACGAGCGAGGGGACGAATTTGCTACGCTTATATGGAAAGAGAAGGGGATTGAATATCAGCTATTATATCGTAATGTAGATGAGAAAGATGAAGATGTGATTAAACAAAATCTACTGTACATTGCGAACAATATGGAATAAAAAACTAGCTGTATCGTGCAGCTAGTTTTTGTATGTTATTTCTTTTTAATTTTGCCTGACCAAGATTTAAATCCACCTTTTAATTGGTAGAAATCTGTGTAGCCTTGTTTTTTTAAGTATTGAGCTGCACGACCTGTACGGAATCCGCTTTGGCAATATAAATAAACCGGTTGATCTTGGCGAAGTTCTTTGTGGCGAAGGCGAATTTGTGATAATGGAATGTTACGCGCACCTAAAATATGTCCCGCGTTAAATTCATCCGCTTCGCGAATATCGATAAGCTGTGCTTTACGGTAGCCAGCGCGAAATTCTTCTTCTGAAAGTGTTTTAATTAATTTTTTCTGATAGAAATACATCCATACAGTGTAGCCGATGAATGCTGCAATTGCGGCTAGTATAATAATCAAGTTTGTTGACACGATTCTATCGCTCCTTTTTTCTTATCCTACTTTCAATATTATAATGCCCGTATGTATTTATGCAACAGATTCATTTGTATATAAGAAGAAATTTCGTATTCTTTCACAAATTTTGTCGAATTTGGTAGACTAGAGAATGTGAAAAATAATTGGTTATATGAGGTGCAGGATGGGAAAAGAAAAATGGTGTTATATTAACTCTGGTCAATGTTCACCAGCATTTAATATGGCGTTAGATGAATGTTTATTAAATTGGCAAAGTGAAAAGAAAATGCCACCAACAATTCGTTTTTACGAATGGGAAGTACCAACATTAACAGTCGGGTATTTCCAGCGTGTTGAAAAAGATATAAATATGGATGTAGTTAACGAAAAAAAATATGGATTCGTTCGTCGTCAAACAGGCGGCAGGGGTGTACTACATGACAAAGAATTAACGTACAGTGTTATTGTGTCTGAAGATCATCCGAATATGCCAAAAACAGTTACAGAAGCATACCGAATTATTTCGCAAGGCTTATTGGACGGTTTTAAGGCATTAGGATTAGAAGCGTATTATGCAGTTCCGAAAACAGAAGCGGATCGTGAGAATTTAAAAAATCCGCGTTCAGGAGTATGTTTTGATGCGCCATCTTGGTATGAGATTGTAGTTGAAGGAAGAAAAATCGCGGGTAGTGCCCAAACACGTCAAAAAGGTGTTATCTTACAACACGGTTCTATTCCGTTAGAAATAGATTTAGATGAGTTATACGACCTATTTTTATTCCCAAATGAGCGAGTAAAAGAGCGTATGAAAAACATGTTTTCTTCTAAAGCGGTAGCGATTAATGAATTAACAGACCGCACATTTACGATTGAACAGTTAATTAAAGCGTTTGAAACTGGATTTGAAAAAGGTTTAGATATAGAGCTTGTGCCGTATGAACTAACAGAAGAACAGCTTCATGAAGTTCAAACTTTAGCAAAAGAGAAGTATGAAAGTAATGAATGGAATTATAAAAAATAAGGAGATGGCGACCGCCATCTCCTTATTTTTATAGTAAATTAAGTACTTTTTCTACTTTGATTCCTTTATCTTGTAAAGAACGAAGGCGATTTACAACGTCCATAATTTCTTTGTCGAATGTAACGCTAATACCTTGGCTTTGTAGCTCTTTTTTTAATCCTTCAATAGAATCATCTATGTCGATGCCAAGCTCGTAATCTTGACAAACTTCAATTGTCTTTTTCACAAGTTTAACATAATTTTCTTGTAGTTTTGTATTTGTTTCAGTCAAAGCAGGTTGCTTCGGTTTTATAGGAGTAACCGGTGCTGTCTCTTGCTTTGTAACTGGAGTAGGTACTGCTTTTTTCACAGGTGCTGGAGTAGATAGTTCTATAGCTGCTTCAACACTTACTGACTTCGGCGTTGGTACCGGAGTAGGTTTAGATGCAGCAGGTGTTTCTACTCGCGTAATAGGCTTTGGAGCAGGTGTAACTGCTTTTGGAGCTTCTACAACTACTTCTTTTTTCGGAGTAGCTTCTACAACTGTTTCTTCTTGCTCAGCAGCTTCTTTATTTTCTTTGCTCCACATAACGCGTTCAACTTCTAGAGAAACATTATTTTTGTTCATCGCTGTTAATGTAACTTTACCAACCTCAGCGTTCCCAGTGAAATCAACAATTTTATAAATAACACTCTTGTTCCAATCCACGTTTCCGCTCAAAAATAATTCTTCGTTACATTTCGGCGTTAAGCCCTCGATTTTAATTTCTGCGTTTACACCGTTTTCACTGTATACCATAATTAGCGAAGCATTTACATCTTCGTCTGCTAACATTAGTTCACGTACCATTTTGCCGGTGCGTACTTGCGTTTTCTTCTTAACTGACATCTAATTTCTCCTCTCAAAAATTCAGTAATAATAAAAAAATCGTATAACGAAAAATAATTGCTCACGAAGATTTATGATACCGATAATAAAAGCATCACGTCAACAATTAACTTTAATTATTTTGCATTTTTCTTATTTTCTTTATGAAATTTTTCAATTTGTAAAATTATACAGAAGAAAAACAGCCGTTTGAAGGGCTGTTAAAAATTTGATTTTTTGTATAGTAATTTATATAAAATATAAAATAGAATAGCGATTAAAGCGTTTTGCCAAAAGGTTAGATGATAAATGAGATAAGGTTGTTTTTTAAAATAGACATTTAAAAATACAGCTGAACAAAATGGAGTAGCAAATGCAAATCCAAATAGAATCCTTCTTTTCCAATTCATCTTTTGATCAAAGGAATAGCGCTTTAATAAATATAAAATGAAAAGTATGCCTAGTATAATAAGTGAAACGAACAAAGTGGTTCCAGGGATGCTAAAAGCTGGGCTTAACTGTTCGATATTCTTCCCGAAGATTAAAATGAAAGTCGAAACAAGTGCATCTATTCCAAACTGTATAGCAAGAAGTAAGCTAATAACAAAACCGATTAAAGAAGTTTGTTCTAGCTTTGTTTGGGTTGGTAAAGCTGATATAAGTTCATCGCAGTAAGATCGTAAATCATTTCCGAAAATATCATAAGCATTTTTATTTTCTGCTTGTGCTTCGATGAGATGATCTAATATTTCTAATAAAAGTTCTTCTAATTTTTGTTCGGGTACGTTAGATAACCGAAGATATACTAGCATATCACCGTAAGCAGCTTCGTTTTCAGGTGTTAGAAGTTCGCGTTTTTTATTGTTCAATTCAACCATGTCTTTCGCTTTCATCCCTATCACTCCCCTTGTAATAAGTTGTTTACCGTCGTTGAAACCATTCCCCAACTTTTTTTAAATTCTTCAAGTTGTTCTAATCCCTTATCAGTTACGTGATAATATTTTCGCTTCGGTCCAAGAGAGGAAGTCTTTAATGTACCTTCAATAAGTTTCTCTTTTTGCATGCGTAACAATAAAGGATAGATGCTTCCTTCACTTACGAATGTAAAGCCGTGTTTATTTAATTTTGTACTTAGTTCATATCCGTACACTTCTTCTTGTGAAATGATATATAGAATGCAACCTTCTAGTACACCTTTTAACATTTGGCTGTGCATGATTTCACCACCTTTTATCCAGGTAACTTGCGTTGCAAGGTAGCTGTTATCCAAATTATAACATTCAGTAACTTGCAACGCAAGTTACTGAAGTGGAAAACTTTAATCTGTGTTAATTTTCATGTGCTTCCCATACTAATGAGAGGAGGGAAGCACATGAAACCATTTATGCCAAAACTCGTTTACTTTGAACCGAGGGCACTCGAATATCCGCTTGGAAAAGAGCTTTATGAGAAGTTTACGAAGATGGGATTAGAAATCCGTGAAACGACATCACACAATCAAATTAGAAATTTTCCAGGGGAAAATGAATTGCAAAAGTATCGTAATGCAAAAGCAACACTTGTCGTTGGGGTGAGGAAGACGTTAAAGTTCGATACATCAAAACCTTCAGCTGAATATGCAATTCCGCTTGCAACAGGGTGTATGGGACATTGTCATTATTGTTATTTGCAAACGACACTTGGGAGTAAACCTTACGTAAGGGTGTATGTGAATCTAGATGAAATCTTTGAGAAGGCAAAGCAATATATGGATGAAAGGGCCCCTGAAATAACAAGATTTGAAGCGGCGTGTACATCAGACATCGTTGGAATTGATCATTTGACACATGCATTAAAGCGGGCGATAGAGTTTATCGGAGAAAGTGAACATGGACGTTTACGCTTCGTTACCAAATATTCGCATGTTGATCATTTATTAGATGCAAAGCATAATGGGAAAACGCGTTTTCGATTTAGTATTAATTCACGTTATGTTATTAAAAATTTTGAACCAGGGACATCGCCATTTGAAGAGCGAATTGAGGCTGCTCGTAAAGTAGCGGGGGCTAATTATCCTCTTGGTTTTATTGTTGCGCCAATTTATATGCATGAAGGGTGGGAAGAAGGGTACCGTGAATTGTTTGAACGATTGTACAATGCGTTAAAAGACATGACGATACCAAATTTAACGTTCGAATTAATTCAACATCGTTTTACGAAACCAGCCAAAAAAGTCATTCAAGAACGTTATCCGAATACGAAACTTGAAATGGATGAAGAGAAGCGGAAATATAAATGGGGACGATACGGTATTGGGAAATATGTATATCAAAAGGATGATGTGGAAGTATTAGAAGAAACAATACGAGGTTATATATATGAGTATTTTCCCGATGCAGAAATTCAATATTTTACATAAGGGGAATCTGGATTCTTTTTTTGTTTTATATATTTAGGCTCGTTTCCACCTTGTCACGTTATTCTTTCTGGTGTATCATTTTATTGATTGCTTCGTACGGAATAAGCAAAATGAAATCGGATGGAGGAAACCGATGCCTACCCCTAGTATGGAAGATTATATTGAACAAATTTATTTGTTGATTGATGAAAAGGGTTATGCCCGTGTATCTGATATTGCTGAAGCGCTTAGTGTACATCCATCCTCTGTAACAAAAATGGTACAAAAATTAGACAAAGACGAATATCTAATTTATGAAAAATATAGAGGGCTTGTATTAACATCAAAAGGTAAAAAAATCGGAGAACGTCTCGTATATCGTCATGAATTGTTAGAACAGTTTATGCGCATTATCGGTGTGGATGAAAGCAAAATTTATAATGATGTAGAAGGAATTGAACATCATTTAAGTTGGGAATCAATTGACCGTATCGGTGATTTAGTACAATACTTTGAACAAGATGAAGTTCGAGTAAAAACACTTCGTGGTGTTCAAAAAGCAAATGAAGAGAAAAGTAATTAAGGGGAACGTGTGGCGTTTCCTTTTTTATTTCAATCGAAAAGGACGGGAGAATAATGAAAGCAATTATTTTTGATTTTGATGGATTAATTGTGGACACAGAAACAATATGGTTTCACTCTTTCAGAGATGCTGTTCGTGAATACGGCGGCGAGTTACCTTTAGGGGAATTTGCAAAATGTATTGGAACGACAGATGAAGTGCTTTATGCATATTTAAAAGAGCAATTAAAAGAAAAATTTAACGAGCATGCATTAAAGGGAAAAGTAACAACTTTACATAAAGAGAAAATGAAAATACCAAAAGCGCGTGACGGGGTAAAAGAATATTTAGAAGAAGCGAAAGAACTTGGATTGAAAATCGCATTAGCCTCTAGTTCATCTAGGGAGTGGGTCGTTCGTTTTTTAGAAGAGCTACAAATTAGAGATTATTTTGAAGTGATTAAAACGCGAGAAGATGTAGAGAAGGTAAAACCAGATCCAGCTCTTTATAAAGTTACGATAGAAGAATTAGAAATTGAACCATCAGAAGCTGTTGTATTTGAAGATTCATTGAATGGATTGAAAGCAGCGGTGGCAGCAGGATTAAAGTGTGTCGTCGTACCTAATGATGTGACAAGAAATTTGCAATTTGAAAACCATCACCTTCGTATCGAAAGTATGAAAGAGAAAAGTTTGAAAGAAGTGCTTCAACATATAAAGTGAAACTTTAATCAGTAGGGTTTTTCGCATCTTCCACTGATTATTAGCCCCGCACCAACCGGGATAAAAAAAGACCGTATTTCCTAAAAGGAAGCACGGTCTTTCTTTTTGTTTTTTTTACCTTCAATGACAGTTAAATGAGATTGTTTTCTTTTTCTTTTCAACGATGGAGAATTACCCTTTTTCCCCTTGTCATCAGAAGCATTTCGTTTCAAGAAAGAATTGCTTAGGGGTGCTACATTTTGTTTCCCGTGTTTGCGGTTCGATTGTTTCGCTGCACGCTTATATGAGCTTTGCGAATTTGCAGAACCACTAGAGTTTGTAAACATTTTGTAGAGTAAGTAAAAGATACCGACGACAGCTAACATGATACCAATGTTTTTCAATACTTCCATTGGATTTGTAATAACAGATGAAACAAGGCCGAATATTGCCAATCCGATAATAAGCACAAATATAGCGAATGTAAACGAACGACCGTTCATAAGGGACACCTCCTAAAAACATATATTAAAATTAGTATATTAACGATGAGGAAAGGAGTTGAACACCATTTTTAAATAATTATTGTTTGTTTTCTAAACGTAATAATTCTTCAAACGATGCGATTGCAACTTCCGCTTGATCATCTGTTGGTTCTTTCGTTGTTAATAGTTGCAGCCATAATCCTGGATATCCAAGTACTCGTAAAACAGGGACATCTCGTAATCGATTGGTAAATTGTAATACTTCAAAAGAAATACCGAGAACAACTGGAATTAATAAAATTCGGTTTACTACCCTTGCCCAAAGCGGATCTGTAGGGACGAGGAAATAGACAAACATTCCAATAATGACTGTAAATATAATAAAGCTACTCCCACAGCGATAATGGAGGCGAGTTTGCTTTTGAACATTTTCTACAGTCAGTGGAAGATTATTCTCATAAGCATTGATTACTTTATGTTCCGCACCGTGGTACTGAAATACCCGCTTAATAAGTGGGGTTAAAGAAATGAAGTATATATAGCTCAATAATAGCATGAGCTTAATGACACTTTCGACAATGATTTGCCCTGTATGAGATGGGAAAATCGGTCTCGTTAATTCAGCTAAAAGTGCAGGAACTGCTGTGAAAATTACTTTACCAAATATGAACGATAAAACGCCAACTGCTGCAACTCCTAATACCATCGTTAATTTTGATTGTTCTTCTTTTTTATTTGCAAGTTGTTCATCTTCTTCTGGGTGGACATCAAATCGTTCTGAAGCAAAGTTTAAATGTTTCGCTCCATTCGCACTTGCATCCACAATAGCGGCAATACCTCGTAAAAATGGAATTTTCTTTAGTAGAGATAATGCTTTATTACGAACGCGTGGTAAACGATAAAATTCAATCGATTTATCTTTACGACGAACCGCTGTAACAGTATATTCTCTACCGCCAAACATAACTCCTTCTATGACTGCCTGCCCGCCATATATTTGTTTTGATTCTTCTGCCATGTTAACACCAACCTGTATTTGTTTCTCTCTTATGTAGAAAAAGAGGCAATTGTCATACTTGGTTTTGTCATCTTGAAATAAGACAATCACCGAGTTTCCTTTATTTTATCGACAAATACAGGCAGATGACAAGGGAAAATGTTACGAGAGTCGGACATTTCTTATTCTTTTTATAGACAAATTTTGCAGGATTTAAACATGCCTCAAAATAGTTTCGGGCATACTAGTGAGCGGAGGTGTCAATGTGAATCAAGAACAATCAACAATAAGAAACTTTGTACAAATTGGTTTATTTGGTGGCTTATTTTGGGGAGGTATATGGTATTTCCTTCATATATTCTCATTTACAGAAGCTGGACCTAACTATTTACTTTTACCGTTTGCATTTGGAGATTGGAAAGAAGGGGTTTGGGGAAATGTACTAGGTATCGTTTGTATGGGACTTCTTTCAATTTTAGTGGCATTTCTCTATAAAGCCCTTTTTAAAAAGTTTGAAGGAGTATTCCCTGGCGTACTATACGGTTTGTTTTGGTGGGCATTATTATTTTTGGGGATGGGGCTAATGGCACCTGTTATTAAAAGTGCACTCCATTTACCGAAAGAAACAATTGTAACGACAATATGTATCTTTATATTATATGGTGTTTTTATTTCGTATTCTGTAGCATTCGAATCGAATAATACAAATAGAGGAGAAGGGGTCGAGAAGACAAACTATTCAAATAAGTGATTCCTATGTTAAAATGTCGTATAGACATTTTTTAATATTAAGGAGTTTTAAGAAAATGAAAAAGTTACTCCTCGTAAATGGTCCTAACCTAAATCGCCTTGGCGTTAGGGAAGTAAATGTATACGGAAAAGGAACGTTAGCGACGCTTGAAACAGATATGAAACACGAAGCAGAGAAAATGGGAGTGGAGTTAGAATGTTTCCAATCGAATCATGAAGGTGCTATTATCGATCGTCTTCATGAGGCTGAAGATATATATGAAGGGATCATTTTAAATCCTGGAGCATTTACGCATTATAGCTATGCGATTCGAGATGCAATTGCGAGCATTTCGATTCCTGTTATTGAAGTACATATTTCTAACATTCACCAGCGTGAATCGTTCCGTCACGAATCTGTGACGGCGGCTGTTTGTGCGGGACAAATTGTTGGATTTGGTTTTTATGGCTATAAGTTAGCGTTATTTGCATTAATGGAGAAATTGAGGGAGGCATAAAGTAATGGAAAAGATCGAGAGATTAAGAAGTGCGTTTGATGAGGCTGGTATTGACGGTATCGTATTAACGAATGAACATAGCCGTAGATATATGGCGAATTTCACAGGAACAGCTGGTGTTGTACTAATTTCAAAAGAGCGTGCTCTATTTATTACAGATTTCCGTTATGTAGAGCAAGCTAGTAAGCAAGCGGTTGGATACGAAATAGTGCAGCATCCAGGATTAATTCTTGATGAAGTTGCGAAACAAGTTAAAGAACTTGGAATTCAAAAGCTAGGATTTGAGCAAGATACTCTTACATATAGCTCTTACGTAACGCATAATGAAGCGATCGAAGCTGAATTCATCCCAACTTCTGGGCTTGTAGAAAAGTTACGCTTGATAAAGACTGATTCAGAGATTAAGATATTAAAGGAAGCTGCACAGATTGCAGATGCTGCCTTTGAGCATATTCTATCATTCATTCGCCCGGGAGTATCTGAAATTGAAGTGTCAAATGAACTTGAATTTTTCATGAGAAAACAAGGAGCAACATCTTCTTCGTTTGATATTATCGTTGCTTCAGGTCTTCGTTCGGCATTACCGCACGGCGTGGCATCTGAAAAAGTGATAGAAAAAGGAGATTTCGTTACATTAGACTTCGGCGCTTATTACAAAGGATATTGCTCTGATATTACTCGTACGATTGCAGTCGGTGAACCATCTGATAAATTAAAAGAAATTTATAATATCGTTTTAGAAGCACAACTACGTGGTGTGAACGGTATTAAAGCTGGTTTAACGGGTCGTGAGGCTGATGCATTAACGCGTGATTACATAACGGAAAAAGGATATGGTGAATACTTCGGACACTCTACTGGTCATGGAATCGGTCTTGAAATCCATGAAGCACCAGGTTTAGCGTTCCGTTCTGATACAGTACTTGAACCAGGTATGGCTGTAACAGTAGAACCAGGTATTTATATTCCAGGTGTTGGCGGGGTACGTATTGAAGATGATATCATTGTAACAAGTGAAGGCAATGAAGTAATAACGAAATCACCAAAAGAACTTATTATTTTGTAATACACAGGAGGATTTTTTTACATGATTTCAGTAAACGATTTTCGTACAGGTTTAACAATTTCAGTGGACAATGCCCTTTGGCAAGTAATGGATTTCCAACACGTAAAGCCAGGTAAAGGTGCTGCATTCGTTCGCTCTAAACTACGTAACCTTCGCACAGGATCTGTTCAAGAGAAAACATTCCGTGCAGGTGAAAAAGTAGAAAAAGCACACATCGAAAACCGTCGTATGCAATACTTATACGCGAGCGGTGAGTCTCACGTATTTATGGATAACGAAACTTATGAGCAAATCGAACTTGGCGAAAACCAAATCGAGCGCGAATTAAAATTCTTAAAAGAAAACATGGGAGTATCTATTATGACATACCAAGATGAAGTACTTGGTGTTGAGCTTCCGAACACAGTTGAATTAACAGTGTCAGAAACAGAACCTGGTATTAAAGGTGACACAGCTTCTAACGTAACAAAACCAGCTAAATTAGAAACTGGTCTTGTTGTACAAGTACCAATCTTCATTAACGAAGGCGAAATGCTTATCATCAACACTGGTGAAGGTAAATACGTTTCTCGTGCATAGTAGAAAAGCACTCGTGATTATCACGAGTGCTTTTTTTATAGGAAATAGGGCAGATAGTAAATTGCAGTTATAACAAAACTAACTGTGACGAGTGAAAGGGTACCCATAATATATGGAGTCAAAACAATTTGAAACGGGCGTATTTCACCAGTTTCAATACCGGTAAAAGTTTTATTCGTTACATGATCCATATTGTTATTTCTAAAGTTACTCATAATAATTAACCACGTAATTGCAAATATTGCTAGACTGCCAAGGAAAAAGCTCTCCAAAAATGACCAGCCGACCATTTTTGAAAAAAGATAAATAATAGCTAATTCTACTACAATTGTTAAACTAATTTTTAATGCTTTCATATTTTCCCCCCTCATTTTGTACGTCCAGCCAATTTGAAAAATTCTTGCGTGATACGACATGTAGTGAGCAAGGTGACTTTACTTCTTTCTCAAGTGCAGCGTGTACGTCTGGAAATTGTTTTTCCACATGTAATGAAATGTAAGATAGTTTCTCTTGCGCCTTTAAAGAGCGAATGTTAGTCGTTTTGGCACCAGCGAATACGTATGTGAGTTGTAAGTCTAAGAAAGCAACTTTAAAGATTTCTTTTTTAGCGGCCTCGTTATATCCTTTTCCCCAGTATGGATAGCCGATCCAACTGCCAATGTGAGATTGCTTTTTCTCATAATTAATATGTTTAAGTGTGGTGAGGCCAATTATTTCATTTTCTTCATTTACAATCACTCTTGATAAGGAGTGCTTTTTTCGTTCCTCTTCAATTGCAAAAAGAATGAATGTTTTTGTATCTTCCACTGATTCTACTTTTAGCCCTAATGCATTTTTTACATGTGGATTGCTTGATAGCTCAAAAATCACATTTGCATATCGTAAATCGAGCGGTAATAAAGTAACTTGCTTCATCATCTATGCTCCTTTTCTATTAAATATACCATAAATTAATTAGAATATTCAGTTTTAGGTTAAGTCGATAGAGAAAAATTATGTTTTTACTTCTGAAATAGACAACCTCTGCATATGGTTGTACAAATATATTCTTTTTCAGAATAAGGAAGTAGTAACTGTTATGGGAGAAGGTGGGAGAATGAAACAGTGGCTAGCGGCAATGGAAACATCCGTGCTTGTTATGGGATTACTTCGGTTGTTTTCAGGAAGCGCGGAAATATTCGCCGCTCTGCTTATGCTTTACGTGAATGATGCGAAGAAAGCATTGTTTATAAATGGTATGTTGGCGTTTGTTGGACCGACCGTATTAATTTTAACAATGACAATTGGCATAGCGAGTGTAGCAAGTGAGATTTCTTTCTTGAAACTCTTTTTTCTAGCGCTTGGAATTGGCTGCATTTTTATCGCGTTGTTGAAATAGTAAGTCGAGTATAGTGGGGAGAAGCTTATGAAAGAAGTATTAGAAGTTTTACCGAAAGCGATGAGACAGTTAGTTGAAGGCTGTAAACAATACGATACTCTAGAGGAAATTCGCGTTCGAATTGGAAGGCCACTAGAGTGTATTGCACATGGAGAAGTGTTTTTCTATGACTATATCGCTACAGCGGAAGATGCAATCCATTTATTGAATAAGTTAAGTCAATTCTCAATTTATACGATGGAAGAGGAATTGAAACGTGGATATGTGACACTACGAGGAGGACATAGAATTGGCCTAGCTGGAAAAGTCATTACAGAAAAAAGCGCAGTGAAAATGATTCGAGATGTCTCTTCTTTTAATATTCGTATTGCCCGTCAAAAAATAGGGATTGCTGAGCCGCTTCTGCCATATCTTTATGAATCGCGATGGTTAAACACGATGGTAATTGGCCCACCGCAAACGGGGAAAACAACACTTTTAAGAGATGTAGCACGCTGTATGAGTCAAGGTGTAAGTGCTTCGAAAATTCCTTCATGTAAAGTGGGGATTGTTGATGAACGATCAGAAATTGCGGGCTGTGTGAAAGGAATCCCGCAATATGACTTTGGCGTGCGAGTAGATGTATTAGACGCTTGTCCAAAAGCTGAAGGAATGATGATGATGATTCGTTCTATGAGCCCAGACATATTAATCGTAGATGAAATTGGACGTAAAGAAGATAGTGAAGCGATTATGGAGGCGGTACATGCAGGTGTTCAGCTTTTTATAAGTGCACATGGATTTTCTTATGATGATGTTGTGAAACGTCCATCGTTACAGGCGGTGCTGGAACTTGGTGTATTTGATAGGTTTGTGGAATTATCAAAAGCGAGAGGGCCAGGAACAGTTATGCAAGTGAAAGATAGAGATGGAAAACCAGTATTATCCCATAGAAAGGTTCAAGGCGTATGGTGAAAATATTTGGTGCGGTATTAATAGTTGCTGTTAGCACTTTTTTCGGATTTTCATACGCTAAAAGGTACAGTGAGAGACCGCGGCAACTTAGGTTATTGAAGGCAGCATTGCAATCATTAGAAGCTGAAATTATGTATGGACACACGCCGTTATCTGAGGCTGCAGAGCGTTTAGTCAAACAAATGCCGAAGCCGTTAAATTGGATATTTCAAAGCTTTTCGAAACGGCTAGAGGACGGGGAGCAAACAGTTAGAGAAGCTTGGATTGATAGTTTGAAGGAGAACTGGACGTTAACGGCGTTTAAACAAACCGAGTATGAAATCTTACAACAATTTGGTGAAACACTTGGACAACATGATCGTGAATCACAGCAAAAACATATTCGCTTATGTATTACACATTTGGAGAGAGAAGAAGGAGAAGCGAAAGCATTACAACTACAATATGAAAAAATGATAAAGAGTTTAGGGGTACTAGCAGGGCTACTTATCGTAATTTTACTGCTATAGGGGGGAGAAAGGCGATGTCCATTGATGTTGGATTAATATTTCAAATCGCCGGAATCGGCATTGTTTTAGCTTTCATTCATACTGTACTAAAAGAATTAAAGCGAGAGGATATTGCAAATTGGGTTATCCTTGTCGGTTTTGTCGTTATTTTGTTTCATGTTGCATTTTTAATTAATACTCTATTCGACAAGATTAAAAGTGTCTTTCTCTTCCAGTAAAGGAGGCGGTTCGAATCGAAATTATACAAATTGTCGGATTAGGCCTCGTTGCTACATTTTTAGCGGCTGTTTTAAATCAGCATAAGTCTAGTATTACATCGTTATTTATTGTGTTCATTGGTAGCATGATGTTTCTTCTCTTAATCGATCAAATTCATTCTATTTTACAAATGATTGAGAGAGTGGCGAGTGAAGCGAAGGTTAGCAACGTATATGTAGAAACGTTATTGAAAATTATAGGAATTGCTTATATCGCTGAGTTTGGTGCGCAAATTACAAAGGATGCTGGTCAAGGTGCAATCGCTTCGAAAATTGAATTAGCTGGGAAAATCTTAATTCTCGTCATGGCAATTCCTATTTTGACGGTTGTAATTGAAACAATTCTCGGTTTTTTACCTACGGGATAAGGGGGAGTGAATGTTGAGGAAGTTTGGAGCTAAGCTATTATTTGCTTGCTTCCTTTTCTTTTCTTTACCGATTGTTGTACAAGCTTCTCCTATAGAAACAAACGTCGTTGATCAACAATTGGATAAGCTCGGAATTGAAGATGTGAAGCAATTTTGGGACGGGCTTGTTACAAAGTATGGAGGCTATTTACCAGAGAGTCAAAAAGGAAGCTTTATGGAGTTTGTAAAGGGAGAAAAAGAGTTCTCCATAAAAGAGTGGATGATAGGTCTACTAAAATATTTATTTCATGAGCTTGTTGCAAATGGAAAGTTACTCGGAACGCTCATTATGCTCACGATTTTCAGTGCATTGTTGCAATCGTTGCAATCGGCTTTTTCAAAGAGTAGCGTGAGTAAAATCGCTGATGCAGTCGTATACATGGTACTTATTATTTTCGCTTTAAATAGTTTTTATGTCGTTATGACATATGCAAGAGAGACGATACAAACAATGGTAGATTTTATACTAGCGTTATTACCAATTTTACTTGCACTCGTAGCAACAGGCGGCGGTGTTGTTTCTGTATCATTTTTTCATCCAATCATCATTTTCTTAATGAATACGAGTGGGCTTCTTATGAACTATATCGTTCTACCACTTTTATTACTTGCAACTATATTAAGTATTGTAAGCACGATGAGTGATCAATATAAAGTTACGAAATTGTCCAAGCTTTTGCAAAACGTTAGTGTTGGGATTATTGGTATCTTTTTGACGGTTTTTTTAGGGGTATTATCTGTACAGGGAACTGCGTCAGCCGTTGCTGATGGTATAGCTGTGAAAACGGCTAAATTTGTAACAGGAAATTTCATTCCTGTAGTAGGAAGGATGTTTACTGAGGCGGCGGATACTGTTATTAGTGCATCTGGATTATTAAAAAACACAGTCGGAATTATCGGGCTCGTTATTTTATGCTTAATTGTCGCTTTCCCAGCGATTCAAATTTTTTGTATCGCGTTTATTTATAAATTCGCAGCAGCAGTATTGCAACCAGTAGGCGGAGGAGCAATTATTCAATGTTTAGATATCATTGGACGAAGTATCATTTACGTATTTGCTTGCTTAGCTATCGTATCATTTATGTTCTTTTTAAGTATCACAATTATTATTGCTGCCGGGAACATTACTCTCATGATGCGGTAGGAGGTGAAGAGTATGCAATTTGTTACAGAGTGGATTAGAAATATTATCGTTTTTTTACTCTTAGCGACAATGCTTCATCTTATTCTTCCAAATTCAAATTTGCAAAAGTACGTTAAATTCGTTGTAAGTCTATTGTTAGTCGTATTAATTTTAACGCCTCTATTTAAGTTGTTACAAACAGATGTAAATGAAGTTATCGCAAATTTCAATGAGGAAAAGTACGTAGCAGATGGATCTGTAAAAAATTCGATAGATTCGAAGAAAAAAGAAATACAAGCTCTAACACGTGCATATAGTTTAGAAGAGATGGCTACCAAAATGAAAAAAGACGTAGGAAAAGAGTTTGAGAAAAAGTATGGTATGACAGTCTCTGAAATACAAATAGTCGCAGTGGAACATGCAGAAGAAGTAAAGTCAGCGAAAGATATTCAATCTGTTGTTGTGACGTTGAAAGAAAAAGAACGTAGTAAAAATGATGCAATCGAAACAGTAAAGCCAATTGAAATTAATATGAAAGAACCTCCAAAAAAAATAGAAGAAACGAATGTAGAAATGAAAGATTTCTTTTCAAGCAGGTGGCAACTAGAGGATAAACAAATCCAAGTTCAGATGGAAGGGAGGACAGGTAGCGTAAATGGACAATAAAGATAAAAATTCGAGGTTCTCATTTTTTCGAAACCTATTAAATGGGGATGGAAAAGAAAGTAATGAGAAGGGGAAAAAGGTAACACCTAAGTTTTTGCTTGTCCTACTCATACTTGGGATTGCGCTTATGTTTTCTAGTAATTTCTTATCACCTAAAAAAGAAGAAGTGCCTGTGTTTAAAGAAAAGACAAGTCAAAGCCAAGATAAAGATGTACCAACTTTCGGTCAAAAAAACAATGATAATATGTCAAATGTAGAAAAATACGAAAAAGCGTATGAACAAGAATTGAAAGCTTCTTTAGAAGAGATAGCCGGAGTAAAAGATGTAACTATTAAAGTGAACTTAGATTCATCTGAAGAAAAAATACTCGAGAAAAATACAGTAAAACGTTCACAAACGACAGGTGAAACTGATAAAGCAGGCGGGAAAAGGGAAGTAGAAGACGAGTCTCTTGATGAAAAGACAGTCATTATACGTGAAGGTGATAAAGAAACTCCAATTGTTTTGCGAACAGAGAAACCGAAAGTACGAGGTGTTCTGGTCGTAGCAAAGGGAGTGGATAATATACAAATAAAAGCAATGGTAAAAGAAGCTGTGACGCGATTATTAGATGTACCAGCTCATCGCGTTTCAGTATCACCGAAAAATTGATAGGGAGGAAATAAAGTGTTAAAAAAACAAACGGTTTGGCTATTAACGATGTTAAGTTTAGTGGTTGTACTATCTGTTTATTACGTAACAACTCCTGATAAAATGAATACAGCAGCACCGGCAACGGGTGAAAAGATGGGACAAGAAAAGCAAGGTGTTGATAAAGCAGTTACAAAAGAAACAACGAAAGAAACTACAAATAAAGAGACAACAAAAGAAAATACAAGCAAGGAAACTACAAATAAAGAAACAGACAAGAAAGAGAATGACAAAAAAGAAACAAGTAAAAAAGAGGCTAGCGTAACAGTTCAATCAAGCGATGAGAATTTTACAGCGCTACGTATGCAAATGGAAGATCAGCGTAGTGTAGAGAAAGAAAAGTTACAAAATGTAATGAAGTCATCAAAATCTTCAGCAGAAGAAAAGAGTAAAGCGAAAGATAATCTTGATGCAATCACTACGATGGAAACGAAGCAACAATTACTTGAGACAGTGATTAAATCTCAAGGCGGATATAAGGATGCTCTTGTAAGAGCTGATGGAACAGACATTAAAGTAACAGTTAAATCGGCAAAGCATTCACAAAAAGAAGCGAATAAAATTATTCAGCTCGTAAGAAGTGAAGGTGGTTCAAAAGATGTAGGTGTGAAATTTGATCCATCAGTAAAATAAATTGAAATTATAATAGGTGTTGCTGCTTCAAATTAGATAAAAGAATAATAGAAAAAAGCTATCGTTTTCGATAGCTTTTTTCTATTTCATCTTTGCAGTTGTATTTAGTATTTTCAATTGGAAACGGGGAAATACGCTGTGAGTAAAAGATTAATGGTTCGTGATGATGGTGATTAGTTTTTCCAGATTTGACGTGAATGAAGAGGACCAATGTCCAAATCACTACGGCAGGCAAGAACAGGATGAGCCATATCATATGTCCGCACCTCACTACAATAAATTTGCTACACTTTGAACATACTATTCTTTTATGAAGGAAGAATGAACGGCGCGTAAACAAAAAAATAATATTTGGTAAAAATATGTTTTTTTACCGTGGATAAAATGAAGAATGCTGAGGGAATTACGTTTTTACACTTTGCAGTTTTGAAAAAGTAAAGAATGTTTTTTAGGAAGTGGTCTTGCCAATTTTGTGTGAAACTTGGTATTATTACTAGGTAATAATTTTTTGGTGGAATAATATTTTTACAGGAGTTTCGATTTATAATAAAGAAATATAAATTGGAATGTTTAAAAAATTTAGCGTAAGATGGGAATAGTAAATATTTCTATTAGTAAATGTCATAGGAATAAATTTTCTAATAGAATACATCGTATTTTTACAGTAAATCAGTTTGATGCCAATCTGTAAAAACGGGACAAACAAGAGTATGGGAGTGGATTTTACATGTTTAAAATTCAAGAAGTTCGTGAATTAATTAAATTAATTGATAGCTCTAATATTGATGAATTTGAATACAAAAAAGACGGTACAACAATCAAAATGAAAAAACGTGGTAATGAAGTAGTTACTGTGCAAGCACCGGTGACGAAACAGGTAGTACAGCCAGCAGCATCTGTCGAAGTAGAAACAGCAGTAGCGGCAGCGCAAGTAGAAGCGCCAAAACAAGAAGAGAAGAAAGTTGTTCAAGATGAAAACCTACATAAAATCACATCACCGATGGTAGGGACATTTTATTCCTCTTCTTCGCCTGATACACCTCAATATGTAAGTGTTGGGGACAGAGTATCGAAAGATTCTATCGTATGTATTGTTGAAGCTATGAAATTATTTAACGAAATTGACGCAGATGTAGAGGGCGAAATTGTTGAGATTCTTGTTAATAACGGACAGCTTGTTGAGTATGGACAACCGCTATTTCTTGTAAAAGCGTAATAAGGGAGTCTTTGTGATGATAAAAAAAGTATTAATAGCCAATCGTGGGGAAATTGCTGTACGAATTATTCGTGCTTGTAAAGAAATGGATATTGAAACAGTTGCAATTTATTCAGAAGCAGACAAAGAGTCACTTCATGTGCAAATTGCAGATGAAGCGTATTGTGTTGGACCAACGATTTCAAAAGAAAGCTATTTAAATTTGACGAACATTATTAGTGTTGCGAAATTAACAGGTTGTGATGCAATTCATCCGGGATATGGATTTTTAGCAGAGAATGCAGATTTTGCAGAATTATGCCGTGAGTGTAACTTGATTTTTATCGGTCCAAGCCCAGAAGCCATTTCAAAGATGGGCACAAAAGACGTTGCACGTGATACAATGAAAGAAGCAGGGGTTCCGATTGTACCAGGTTCACAAGGGATTATTAAAAATACCGAAGAAGCGATCGAGCTTGCTAATCAACTTGGATATCCAGTTATCATTAAAGCGACTGCAGGTGGCGGCGGAAAAGGTATTCGTGTTGCGCGCCATGAAGAAGAGCTTGTAAAAGGAATTCAAATTACACAGCAAGAAGCCAGTACCGCTTTTGGGAACCCTGGTGTATACTTGGAGAAGTACGTTGAAGATTTCCGCCATGTTGAGATTCAAATAATGGCAGATACACATGGAAATGCCATTCATTTAGGAGAGCGTGATTGTACAATTCAGCGCCGTCTGCAGAAACTATTAGAAGAAAGTCCATCACCTGCACTTGATGAGAATATTCGCAAGCAAATGGGTGAGGCAGCAGTTAAAGCGGCGGTAGCGGTTGATTATACAGGTGCTGGTACGGTTGAGTTTATTTATGAATATAAAACGAAAAGCTTTTATTTCATGGAGATGAATACGAGAATCCAAGTTGAACATCCAGTTACTGAAATGGTAACAGGGATGGATTTAATTAAAGAACAAATTCTTGTTGCTTCTGGAGAAAAGTTATCGTTACAGCAAGAAGAAGTACAATTTAATGGTTGGGCAATGGAATGTCGAATTAATGCGGAAAACCCTGCCAAAAAATTTATGCCATCTCCAGGTAAAGTAGAAATGTACTTACCACCAGGCGGATTTGGTATTCGCGTCGATTCAGCTGTATATCCGGGATATTCAATACCACCTTTCTATGATTCGATGGTTGCTAAATTAATTGTTCACGGAAAAACACGTGAAGAGGCAATTGCAAAAATGAAGCGAGCGCTCAGTGAGTTTGTCATTGAAGGCGTACATACAACAATCCCGTTCCATTTGCAATTGCTAGAGCATCCTGATTTTGTAAAAGGTGAGTTTAACACGAAATTTTTGGAAGAGCATGAACTTGTGACGCAGTGATACATTAAAGGAGGTTTTTTTCATGGCTGAACATATGTTAGATATGGGTCAAGATACAACTCTTGGAAAAGTAGAAATTGCACCAGAAGTAATCGAAGTAATTGCAGGTATTGCAGCTGCTGAAGTAGAAGGTGTAGCGGCAATGCGTGGTAATTTTGCTACAGATGTTGTTGAGAAGTTAGGTAAGAAAAATCATGGTAAAGGTGTAAAGGTTGAATTAGCAAACGAAGATATTATTGTTGACCTTTATGTTGTGATGTATTTTGGTGTAGCGATTCCGGTTGTTGCACAAAAAATTCAAGACAATATTCGCCAAGCACTCTTTACAATGACAGGACTTGAGCCAAAAGAAGTGAACGTTCACATCGTTGGCGTAACATTCGAAACACAAAAAACAGAAATCGAACCAGTGTAAGAGTGGAAAAAGGTGCCTAGTAAAATAGGCATCTTTTTTATCGTTTCATTTCTTCACAAATTAAAACCCTCTAATTATTATACTATTTCAAAAAAAAAGAAAAATAAAACGGTATGTTTCATTTTTCCAAAAAACGTACATTGTGATAAGATATGGAACTTGAAGTTAATCTTTTTATTATTTTTCAGCCTTGTACCCCGTGTGTGAAACGATAAATTGTGTTATTATCATTGTATTATAAGGTTGGAAAATCAATGAAAACTGCAAGAGTAAGTGAATTGACGGCTTATAAATTATAATAATATAACAAAACATAAGGAAAGACTTGAAGTATAAAGGAGAGTTACAATGAAACGTAGGACGGCTAGAGAAAGAGCAATGCAAGCATTATACCAAATGGATATTACAGGTGAATTAGAACCGAAAGTAGCGGTGGAAAATACGCTAGATGAAGGCGAAGAAACAAATGAGTTTCTAGAATCACTTGTTGTAGGATTTGTAGACAACAAAGAAGAAATTGACGCAGCAATTCGTCAAAATTTAAAAAAGTGGAAGCTTGAGCGTATTAGTATTGTTGATCGCAGTATTTTACGTGTAGCTGTGTGTGAGATGAAATACATGGAAGAAATTCCGCACAATGTAACAATTAACGAAGCAATTGAAATCGCAAAAACATTTGGGGATGAGGAATCTCGTCGTTTTATTAACGGCGTTTTATCTAATATAAAAGATACACTGTAATTTCTTTAAGGGGGAAACTTAAAATGGTAGCAGTAATCATCAAAGGAAATGAAGTTGCGGAGAAAAAACGAGCACAATTAAAAGAAAAAGTTGTGAAGTTAAAAGAGCAAGGGATTGTACCAGGATTAGCAGTTATTTTAGTTGGAGAAGATCCAGCATCTCGTTCTTATGTAAAAGGAAAAGAAAAAGGCTGTGAGCAAGTAGGAATCTATTCAGAGCTAATTGAACTTCCTGAAACGATTACTGAGGAGCGTTTGCTTGCTGAAATCGATCGCTTAAATGGAGACGACCGCATTAATGGCATATTGGTACAATTACCTTTACCAAAACATATTGAAGAAAAAGCTATCATTGAAAGAATTTCACCGGAAAAGGATGTAGATGGATTTCACCCAATCAGCGTAGGACGTATGATGACGGGACAAGACACATTCCTTCCATGTACACCGCATGGCATTTTAGAATTAGTAAAAGAAACGAATCTTGATATTTCTGGAAAGCATGTTGTTGTAATTGGAAGAAGTAATATTGTTGGTAAACCAGTGGGGCAACTGTTTTTAAATGAAAATGCAACTGTCACATATTGTCATTCTAAGACGCAAAATATAAAAGAATTATCGAAGTTAGCTGATATTTTAATCGTAGCCGTTGGACGACCGAAAATGGTAACAGCTGACTATATTAAAGAGGGTGCGGTTGTAATTGATGTTGGTGTTAACCGTTTAGAAACAGGCAAACTTTGTGGTGATGTTGATTTTGACAATGTATTAGACGTTGCAGGTTACATTACGCCTGTGCCAAAAGGAGTCGGCCCAATGACTATTACAATGCTTCTTCACAACACTGTGGAGTCTGCAAAGCGTGCAGGTGTTGTTTGTCAATAATTTGAATCGGCTATGAGGAGAGAGAAATGGAGAAACAATATTTAACCGTTACAGCATTAACACGCTATATTAAAACAAAAATAGAGTATGATCCGCATTTACAGTCTGTTTGGTTAAAAGGAGAAATTTCCAACTTTAAATATCATAGTCGTGGTCATATGTATTTTACATTGAAAGATGAAAATGCAAGAATTGCAGCGGTTATGTTTGCGGGTCATAATCGTAACATTAAATTCAGGCCGGAAAATGGAATGAAAGTACTTGTAAAAGGAAAGATTTCTGTTTACGAGGCGAGTGGTTCTTATCAAATTTATATTCAAGACATGCAGCCTGACGGAATTGGAAACTTGCATTTAGCTTATGAGCAATTAAAAGTTCGTTTAGAGGAAGAGGGCTTGTTTTCTCAAGTTTATAAAAAAATAATTCCTCCGTATGCTAAAACAATAGGTGTAATCACGTCGCCAACAGGAGCAGCAATTCGCGATATTATAACAACAATTAAACGTCGTTATCCAATTGGAAATGTTATTGTGTTTCCTGTACTTGTACAAGGGGAGTCAGCAGCTCCCTCGATTGTACAAGCAATTCGTACAGCGAATGAAATGGGAGATATTGATGTTTTAATTGTTGGACGTGGTGGAGGCTCTATTGAAGAATTATGGGCCTTTAATGAGGAAGTAGTTGCAAGAGAAATTTTCACAAGTGAGATTCCGATTATTTCGGCTGTAGGCCATGAAACAGATTTTACAATCGCAGATTTTGTCGCGGATTTACGTGCACCAACACCGACTGCAGCAGCTGAGCTGGCGGTACCTAATACTATAGAGTTACAAGAAAAGGTATTACAAAGAACTCTGAGATTGCAAAGAGCAATGAGAGAGAGAGTACATAAAAAAGAAGAAAAACTGCAAGTGTTACAAAAATCTTATGCGTTCCGTTATCCAAGGCAAGTGTACGAGCAAAAAGAAGAGCAGTTAGACAGGGCTCTTGAACAACTTGTTTTAGCGAAAGAGCGTTATATAGATAAAAAAGTAAATCAATTAAAGCAACTTTCATTTTATTTAGAAAAGCACCACCCATCTCAAAAAATTATACAAACGAAAACGGCAATTGAAACGTTGCAAAAGCAGTTGCAACGTGAAATGCAAACATTACTTCAAACGAAGGAGTTCGTATTTGTGAGAGCGGCTCAAAAGCTTGAGGTATTAAGCCCGCTTAAAGTAATGATGAGAGGGTATGGGCTTGTATACGATGAAGAGAAACAAGTATTAAAAAGCGTGAAAGATGTTAGCCTTGGAGATGCTGTTTCGGTTCAATTACAAGATGGAATACTAGATTGTAGCGTATCAAGCATAGAGGAGCGTGAATTGAATAATGGAAAATAAGTTAAGCTTTGAAGAAGCAATTTCGCAGCTTGAGCATCTCGTTTCTAAGCTTGAACAAGGTGATGTACCTTTAGAGGAAGCAATTTCTTATTTTAAGGAAGGCATGGAATTATCTAAGCTTTGTGATGAGAAATTGAAAGATGTACAAGAACAAATGGCAGTTATCCTTGGGGAAGATGGAGAGCTTAAACCGTTTACTGCTTTAGGAGATGAAGCATAGTGACACATATAGCTTTTGATGCTTTTTTGAAAGAGAGTAAAACTTTCGTAGAAGAAAAGCTTGTAAGCTATGCAAATGAATTACAATGTCCAAATGTGCTTCGTGAAGCGATGGCATATTCTTTGGAAGCGGGTGGGAAACGTCTCCGCCCGTTACTTTTATTTGCAACGTTACAAGCGTTTGGGAAAGAAAGAAATCTTGGAGTGGGTGCAGCTTGTGCCCTTGAAATGATTCATACATATTCGTTAATTCATGATGATTTACCTTGTATGGATGATGATGATCTAAGACGAGGAAAGCCTACAAATCATAAAGTATTTGGTGAAGCAATGGCAGTTTTAGCGGGAGATGGTTTGTTGACATATGCTTTTCAAGTTATTATGGCATATGAGCAAAAAGAAATCTCTGCTGAAAAAAAAGTAAGACTTGTACTTGAGCTTGCGAAAGCAGCAGGACCTGAAGGAATGGTTGCTGGACAAGTGGCAGATATGGAAGCTGAAGGAAAACGACTTACAATTAATGAATTAGAGTACATTCATAATCATAAGACAGGTAAACTGCTTGAGTTTGCTGTACTTGCAGGCGCGATACTTTCTGATGCTACAGAAGAGCAAGAAGAGAAGTTACTTGCATTTGCGAAATATATCGGTCTAGCTTTCCAAATTAGAGATGATATTTTGGATGTAGAAGGAACAGAAGAAGAGATTGGAAAACCGATTGGTAGTGATGCTTCCAACGAGAAGAGCACATATACGACGTTATTTACTTTAGATAGAGCAAAATCTATTTTAGAGGAGAAAATTGCAAAAGCAAAAGATTCTATTAGCTCCTTACAATTACAAGATGAATATTTACTATCTATTTGTGATTTAATCGCAAAACGTAATAACTAATATAACAGCGTTTCCATTTGTTGAGTCATTCATCATTTTATGATATAAATGTAGGAAAGGTTTTTCTTTTCTTGTTATTGGCAAAAATATATGTAGATTACATTGCCGTTATCACTTCGTGTTAGCGGCTATTTTTTTCATCACGTAAAGAAATATGATGTATAATATGATAAGTGAAAAAATGGAAGTGTTTTCTGAAAGCAGGACAAGATAAAAAGAATAGAAAAGATAATTTCTTGTGTTGTGTAAATGTTTCTTATAATATTTGACATGTTGACAGATTATGAAATGAAAGTGAGTGATCCATGTGGATCTAACGCAAATTCAAAACCCTAGTTTTTTGAAAGATATGTCTATCAGTGAACTAGAGGGGTTGAGTGAGGATATTCGTAAGTTTTTAATTGAAGAGCTCTCTCAAACAGGTGGACATATTGCACCTAATTTAGGTGTAGTAGAACTCACAATTGCTCTGCATAAATTATTTGATAGTCCGAAAGATAAATTTTTATGGGACGTAGGACATCAATCCTATGTACATAAAATTTTAACAGGGCGTGCGAAAGAATTCGGCACATTAAGGCAATACCAAGGTCTATGTGGTTTTCCAAAACGCTGCGAGAGTGAGCATGATGTTTGGGAAACTGGTCATAGTTCAACGTCGTTATCTGCTGCAATGGGAATGGCTCTAGCACGTGATTTAAAGAAAACGGAAGAATACGTTATACCAATCATTGGCGATGGGGCATTAACAGGCGGAATGGCTTTAGAGGCATTGAACCACATTGGGCATGAAAAAACGGACATGATTGTTATTTTGAATGACAATGAAATGTCAATTGCACCAAACGTCGGTGCACTTCATAATGTACTTGGTCGTTTACGTACCGCAGGGAAGTACCATTGGGTAAAAGATGAACTAGAGTATATATTGAAGAAAATCCCAGCAGTCGGCGGGAAAGTTGCTGCGACAGCAGAGAAAATAAAAGATAGTCTAAAATATTTACTAGTATCAGGCGTCTTTTTTGAAGAATTAGGCTTTACATATTTAGGTCCGGTCGATGGGCATGATTATGAAAAGTTATTCGAAACGTTGCAATATGCAAAGAAAACAAAAGGCCCAGTACTTGTTCATGTTATTACGAAAAAAGGAAAAGGTTATAAACCAGCTGAAAGTGACGTTATTGGAACTTGGCATGGAACAGGATCGTATAAAATTGAGTCAGGTGACTTCGTTAAACCGAAAGAAGTTGCACCAGCATGGAGTGCTGTTGTTAGTGAAACAGTGCTTAAGCTAGCGAGAACGGATGAACGTATCGTTGCAATTACGCCTGCAATGCCTGTTGGATCGAAACTTGAGAAATTCCAAAAAGAATTTCCGGATCGCATGATTGATGTAGGTATTGCAGAGCAGCATGCTACAACAATGGCAGCTGGTATGGCAACACAAGGGATGAAGCCGTTCTTAGCAATTTATTCAACATTTTTACAAAGAGCATACGACCAAGTTGTTCATGATATTTGTCGCCAAAATTTAAATGTTTTCATTGGAATAGATCGCTCTGGATTAGTAGGAGCAGACGGTGAAACGCATCAAGGTGTATTTGACATCGCGTTTTTACGTCACTTGCCGAATATGGTGCTTATGATGCCGAAAGATGAAAATGAAGGTCAACATTTAGTATATACAGCGATGCAATACGAAGATGGACCGATTGCTTTACGTTATGCACGCGGAAATGGACTTGGCGTTCAAATGGATGAAGAATTAAAGGCGATTCCAATCGGTACATGGGAAACGTTAAAAGAAGGCACACAAGCAGCAATTTTAACGTTTGGTACGACAATCCCGATGGCAATGGAAGCAGCTGAGCGTCTTGAACAAGCTGGAGTATCAGTGAAAGTAGTGAATGCTCGCTTTATTAAGCCGATGGACGAAGCATATTTACATGATCTTTTAGGGAAAAATATACCGATTTTAACGATTGAAGAGGCTTGTTTAATCGGTGGCTTTGGAACGGGAGTAGTTGAATTTGCTTCTGAGAACGGATACCATAGTGCTTTAATTGAACGAATGGGTATTCCTGATCGCTTCATAGAGCATGGTAGTGTAACAAAACTGTTAGAAGAAATTGGTTTAACAACAGATGCTGTTGTAGACCGTATTCATACAATGATTCCATCAAAACAAAAAAGGGCGTAACAAATGAGCGTAAAAAAAGAAAGAGTAGATGTACTATTAGTAGAGCGAGGACTTATAGAAACGCGTGAGAAGGCTAAACGTGCTGTTATGGCAGGTCTTGTATATGCGAATGAAATGAGACTCGATAAGCCAGGGGAGAAAATCTCACAAGATACGGAGATTACGGTGAAAGGGCAAGTCATGCCGTATGTAAGCCGTGGTGGTTATAAGCTTGAAAAGGCATTAGAAACATTTCAACTTGATTTACAAGATAAGGTTATGATAGATATTGGTTCATCAACTGGTGGTTTTACAGACTGTGCGCTTCAAAATGGGGCGAAGTTATCCTACGCATTAGATGTAGGATATAATCAACTTGCGTGGAAATTGCGTCAAGATGAGCGTGTTGTTGTGATGGAACGAACGAACTTTCGTTACGTGACACCGGCAGATTTAGAGCGTGGTTTACCGCAGTTTGCAAGTATTGATGTTTCATTTATATCATTAAGGCTTATATTGCCGGTTTTAAAAACAATGCTTATGCCAAATGGTGATGTAGCTGCATTGATTAAACCTCAGTTTGAAGCTGGACGAGAACAAGTCGGGAAAAAAGGCATTGTTCGTGATAGAAAAGTACATGAAGCTGTCGTGGAAATGATTGTCGATTTTGCTCTTAAGGAAGGCTATAATATCGAAGGTTTAACATTCTCACCAATTACAGGCGGGGATGGAAATATTGAATTTTTAATTCATCTAAAGTGGCACGGTGAGCGTGAGAATGGCGAAAATCATTCTCCGGTTTCTATTGAGCAAGTTGTTACAGAAGCACATGATGTTTTAAAACAAAAAGGGAAAGGGGAATAACATATGTTGTTCCTCTTTTTGTTGTAATCGTATAATGATTGTAAAAACAATTGTGTACAAGTAATGGATTATACGGTAACATAAATAAATGAAGTATACCAATGTTTAAACTATGGTAAGAGATAGTGTGAGGTGCAAATGTATGAATAAAGGTCAGCGCCATATTAAAATCAGGGAAATTATTGCTAACAAAGAAATTGAAACACAAGATGAACTAGTTGATATTTTACGTAATGTGGGGTTTAATGTAACGCAAGCAACAGTATCGCGCGATATTAAAGAACTGCACTTAGTGAAGGTGCCATTACATGATGGCCGCTATAAATATAGCTTGCCAGCAGATCAACGATTTAATCCGTTGCAAAAATTAAAACGAAATCTAGTGGATTCATTTGTAAAATTAGACACGGCAGGACATATGCTTGTGCTAAAAACATTGCCTGGTAACGCTCATTCACTTGGGGCACTCATTGATCATTTAGAGTGGGATGAGATCGTCGGAACCATTTGTGGTGATGATACTTGCTTAATTATTTGCCGTACACCTGAAGATACAGGTGTTGTCTCTGATCGTTTCTTAAATATGCTTTAACAGAAAAATCTTGTTTACTTTCCTCTGTAAAGTGGAAAGTAAACAAGATATTTTTATTGGCGAAAAATACGGATTTTCAAATACAATACATTATTTTTTTTGAATGAAGTTAGAAAATAGGTGGATTGACCCGTAAAACGAATGTTTGGTACAATGGAGCGGGTTAGAAGAGTAATTTATACATACAAACATATAGTATAACTATTTGAATGAAGAATACTGAGAAAAGCCCTTAATAGGGGATTAGTTTATAACGAGGTGAATGGGGCATTGTTATCGGAATTATCGATCAGAAACTTTGCTATTATTGAGGCATTAAATATTTCTTTTCAAAAAGGTTTAACCGTTTTAAGTGGTGAAACAGGAGCTGGAAAATCCATTATTATTGATGCAATTAGTTTGCTTGTTGGTGGCCGTGGTTCAGCAGAATTTGTTCGATATGGAACAGAAAAGGCTGAGATAGAAGGCTTATTCTATGTAGAAGATGACAAGCATCCATGTATCGCAAAGGCAGAAGAGTTAGATATAGAAATAGAAGATGGCATGATTATTTTGAAGCGTGACATCGCTGCGAACGGAAAAAGTGTCTGTCGTGTAAATGGGAAACTTGTTACACTCAGCATATTAAAAGAGATTGGAAAAACGCTAGTTGATATTCATGGACAGCATGAAACACAAGATTTAATGAATGAAGAACGTCATATGTTTATGCTTGATCATTTTGATGGAAATCGCATTGTTAAACAATTGGGCATATATCAAAATGTATATACAGACTATGAGAAGTTAAAAAAACAGCTGAAATCTTTAAGTGAAAATGAACAACAAATGGCCCATCGTCTAGATTTAATTCAATTCCAACATGAAGAAATTCGTAAGGCGGATTTAAAAATGGATGAAGAATATGAATTGACTGAGGAACGATTAAAAATCTCCAATTTTGAAAAGATTTATAAAGCATTAGGAGATGCGTATCGTTCGTTAAGTGGAGACGGACAGGGATTGGATCACGTAAGAAATGCAATGGGACAAATGGAGAGTATTACGCACTTAGATGAAGCGTATCAAGAAAATCATGATTCTATTGCGAATAGTTATTACTTATTAGAAGAAGTTGCATATCAGCTTAGAGAAAAATTAGATATGATGGAATATGATCCGAAACGTCTAGATGAAATTGAAACACGTTTGAATGAAATCCGTATGTTAAAGAGAAAGTATGGAAATACTGTAGAAGAGATTTTAGCGTATGCTGATAAAATTGAACAAGAAATTTTTACGATTGAAAATAAAGACGTACATATTGAAACGACGAGAAAGCAGTTAACGAAATTAGAAGGTGTTATTGTAAAAGAAGCAACGTTGTTAAGTACTATGCGTCATGAGCTTGCAGATCATCTTACAAGCGCTATTCATCAAGAATTAAAAGAACTATATATGGAAAAAACGAAATTTGAAGTGAGAATTATGAAGAGGGTAGGAAATGTAGAAGAACCTCTCGTGGAAGGAACACCGGTAAAACTTACGGCGGATGGCTACGATCATGTGGAATTTTATATTTCAACGAATCCGGGTGAACCGTTAAAGCCACTTTCAAAGGTCGCTTCTGGCGGAGAGTTATCTCGTATTATTTTAGCTTTAAAAAGCATTTTTTCTAAGCATCAAGGTGTTGCATCTGTTATTTTTGATGAAGTGGATACGGGTGTGAGTGGTCGGGTTGCACAGGCTATTGCGGAAAAAATTTATCGTGTATCAGTAAACTCGCAAGTACTTTGTATTACACACTTACCTCAAGTAGCTTCAATGGCGGACTCTCATTTATTTATTAGAAAACAAGTGGCGAATGATCGTACGATTACATCGGTTACTGTGTTAAGTACGGATGAAAAAGTAACAGAAATTGCTCGAATGATTTCTGGTGTTGAAATTACAGATTTAACGACAGAGCATGCGAAAGAGTTACTTACGCAAGCGCATCATTTCAAACAGACAGCAGAGGCTATCCAGTAATGGATAGCTTTTTTTTCTCAAATGACGATTTCTTAATTCTTCCGGTTATAAATAAAGCGCTGCAAGGAGAGATTAAAAAGTGAAGCCAAGAGGCTGAATGTGGGGTAGGAGCGAGGAGAGTGAACAAATTGAAATTAGAAAGATTTCGAAAAATACTAGGTCTTTGTCTCCTTGTTTCTCTAGTTTTTATTGGATGTTTTAAACCGCTTCGAACGTTTATTTCATCGCCGAAGCAACTTGTTGTTTTTGAAGGACAACAATCAGAAATAGCATCATTACCAGTTTTTAAGGCTGCATCTACAAATCGTAATGTATTTACTGTAAGTTCAAATGAACAAGAACTTATGGTAAATTCTCACCAAAATGGTGAAGCTGATATGGTGTTTCAACTTGCTGGTTTTCCAGTGAAAAAAGTAAATGTGAAAGTATTAAAAGATTTTAAAGTTATTCCAGGTGGACAATCGATTGGTGTAAAATTGAACACAAAAGGTGTACTTGTTGTAGGCCATCATTTAATTCAAACTGAAAAGGGTAAAGTATCTCCTGGTGAAACAGCTGGTGTACAGATTGGAGATATGATTACTGAAATCAATGGTAAAACAATTGAAAGAATGAGTGATGTAGCACCATTTATTCATAATAGTGGAGAAACAGGTGAACCGCTTAATCTTGTTTTATTAAGAGATGGAAAATATATTCGTGCTAAGCTAACACCACAAAAAGACAATGGTGAATCCTCTTACCGAATTGGACTGTATATTCGTGATTCAGCAGCTGGTATCGGAACGATGACATTTGTACATCCAGATTCCATGAAATATGGAGCGCTTGGTCATGTAATTTCCGATAATGATACAAAAAAGCCGATTCAAGTAGAAGATGGACAAATTATGCGTTCGACAGTAACGTCTATTGAAAGAGGAAGTCACGGGAACCCGGGAGAAAAATTAGCAAGATTTTCACCGGATCGTGAAGTGATTGGTAATATTACAATAAATAGCCCGTATGGTATTTTTGGGAAATTAAACACAGATATGACAAACGGCATAATGGATAAAGCAATGCCTATCGCATTATCCCATCAAGTAAAAGAAGGGCCAGCGAAAATATTAACAGTTATTGATCAAGATAAGGTGGAAGCGTTTGATATTGAAGTTGTTAGTACGGTACCACAAAAGTTCCCGGCTACAAAAGGTATGGTTATAAAAGTGACAGATAAACGTTTACTAGCAAAAACGGGTGGTATTGTACAAGGAATGAGTGGAAGTCCGATTGTACAAAATGGGAAAGTAATTGGTGCGGTTACACATGTATTTGTAAATGATCCAACGTCAGGATACGGTGTTCATATTGAATGGATGTTACATGAGGCTGGAATTAATATTTATGATCAAGAGAAAAAAGCGAGCTAATACATATTAGCTCGCTTTTCTTTTGAAAAATTCGTTGAAATTTTGTAAAAGCTCCGCAAGAGCTGTTTTTTGTTGTAAGATATAAGCAAAGGGTTGAACGTTTCGCTGTAATTCTATGATGGAATGTGTTGCGAAAGTAAAAAAATGAACGATAAACATATTTTTTTGTGATTTTATCGGAAAGTAAGAAACTTTAAAGGGAATTTTCACACAATTGTCGAACAATTCATGTAGCCTAGAAGCTTACACATGTCGGAAGAATCGATTCGGTAAGGGAGGAAAAACTGTGGAGAAAATTAAAGTATGTCTTGTGGATGATAATAAAGAATTGGTATCGATGCTAGAGAGTTATGTTGCTGCCCAAGATGATATGGAAGTTATCGGAATTGCTTACAATGGTCAAGAATGTTTAAACTTATTGAAAGAAAAGCAGCCTGATATACTCGTTTTAGACATTATTATGCCACATTTAGATGGTCTAGCTGTGCTAGAGAAAATGCGACATATTGAAAGGTTAAGACAACCTAGCGTTATTATGTTGACAGCATTCGGACAAGAAGATGTGACGAAAAAAGCGGTTGATTTAGGGGCATCATATTTCATATTAAAACCATTTGATATGGAGAATTTAACAAGTCATATTCGTCAAGTTAGTGGTAAGGAAAGTGCTACTATTAAACGTCCATTACCATCTTTCCGATCAGCAACAACGATCGATGGAAAACCGAAAAACTTAGATGCGAGTATTACAAGTATCATTCATGAAATTGGTGTACCCGCTCATATTAAAGGGTACATGTACTTACGAGAAGCAATCTCTATGGTGTACAATGATATCGAATTACTAGGATCTATTACGAAAGTATTATATCCAGATATTGCAAAGAAATATAATACAACAGCAAGCCGTGTCGAGCGCGCAATCCGTCACGCAATTGAAGTAGCTTGGAGCCGTGGGAATATTGATTCTATTTCGTCCTTATTTGGTTATACTGTATCCATGTCAAAAGCAAAACCTACGAATTCCGAGTTCATCGCAATGGTTGCGGATAAGCTAAGACTTGAACATAAGGCTAGCTGAGAGGAAAAGTAGTAAGGGATTTAAGTTTTAGTAGAGCTTAATAATTCTTGAAATTTATACTCGATATCAATTTTAAAACCAATAAACTTTTATTTAATGACCAATGAATTTTAGAATTCGTTGGTCTTTTTATTTTGTTGAGAAAAAGAGGGGGAAGTGATATCGATTTTATCAAAATTATTTGGGTAGATAAAAAGGGTTGTTTGATATTATGGAAAATAAAACCTGTTTTTAGTAATATTACATATAAGTGAGTTTTTTAAGGTAATTAAATAGGTATACAGAGGGAGAAGGAAAATGAAAAACAAAATATTAACTTGGCTAGGAATAGTAGCAGCTATGGGAGTTCTTGCTGTTGCAGTTACATTTGGAATGTTAGAGCTTGCCGATAATCCAGTAGATAAAGAAGTGAGTGCTCAAATAGATAAAAAAGAAGACCCAACGATAGTAGGTAGAGAGGTAGATGGAGTCTTTGTTGATGTGTATGTTACTGAAAATTCTACTGAAAGCGAAGTCATTACAGCGATGTATCACATGACTCATCAAAAAGTAGTGGCAGAACGAAAATCGGGATCCATCCCAATGATTCAAAATAACGCTAAAAAATTAAAAAAAATCATAAATAAGAGTAGTTTTGCGAAGAAAAATGAGCTTGTAGCAATTGCTGATAGATGGGCGAAAAAAGATTTTAGTAAAATTGTAGAAGATCACAATTTTTTCTCGGATGCTCAAGAGGGTAATGTTTGTAAAGCCACTAGAGCGATGGATGCGGTAGAAGAGCAACATTATATTTTAACTACATTCGGGGAGGAAAAAGCGAAAGAACTATACGAATCAGGGGATACTCCGCACGTTCAATAAAAAATAATATGAAGGGCTTCTAGTTTTTTTATTACCTTGCTTTAAGGGGGCAATGGTGACTTGTGAATAAATATTCTGCTTTCTTTATGACTTGTAACAAAAAAGAAGATATATAATTCATTATTAAATGATGAAGTAAAGGCTAAATCGCATCGTAGTACATCTGTTAAAGGATTTTAGCGGGGAAGTCATCCATGATATAATAGATGATAATAAAAAGCCCTGCAAAACAGGACTATATTATTCTTCGTCTTTATTTTGTTTTTCTAATTCAACTAACTTTTGGATTAAAATATGCTGTGGCATATGCATAAGTTGTTCAAGTGGAACACCTAACGCTTTTGATAGGCGGACCGCAGTGTCTGGAGAAATTTGTAATGGTCTCATAGAAGTACCTCCTTTTTCGTATAGTATAGCATAAGATTGGGGGAGTGAGGATGACTCTTATATTTGCGCATCGTGGTGCGGCGGGAACGTATCCGGAAAATACAATGATTTCATTTGAAGCAGCAGAGGCTTTCGGGGCAGATGGAATTGAACTCGATGTTCAATTCACGAAAGATGGAAAAGTTGTCGTTATTCATGATGAAACGGTGGATCGGACAACAAATGGAAAAGGTGCGGTTCGAAATTATTTATATGAGGATTTATGTAAGTTGGATGCGAGTTATAAATTCGGTGACAAAGTAGGTTTTTGCAAAATACCTCTTCTAGAAGAGGTGTTAGAATGGCTCGCAAAAACGAAATTGCTACTCAATATTGAACTGAAAAATAATAAAATCCCATACAGAGGTTTAGAAGAAGAGGTTATAACACTTGTACGTAAGTTTAGTCTAGAGGATCGGATTGTGTTTTCTTCTTTTAATCACTACAGTATGAAGCGATGTCATATGATGGCTCCTGATATTCAAACAGCTATTTTGTATCGTGAAGGTTTGCATAGCCCGTGGGCATATGCAAAAAAGATGGGTGCTACTGCAGTACATCCGAATTATCGTTATCTTCAAGATGCTATCGCTGAATTAACGATGGGAAGTGGTGTGGAGGTTCGTCCTTACACGATAAATGAAGAAACGCTTATGCGTAAATATTTTGATATGAATATATCAGCGATTATTACTGATTATCCTGAAACAGCAAGAACTTTATTACCGATAAAAAAATGAGACCTAATATAATGGTCTCATTTTTTATTTATGATATGTGAAAACTTTGTTTTATCTTCTGAAGCGTGCTTGTACTTTATTTCTCTTACGATCTCTGTGTAAGACGAAGCCGCCGAAGATATAAAACCCGAGTGCGAAGCAAAGAGCGCCGATTAAAAATTGTAACCATAATATAGGGATTGGGGAGAACAAAATCCCAAATACAGTATCTCTCATTAGTTTAATACCAAGCACGGCTAATGAAATGGGGATGAGTGCTAATAATAGAGCGAGGTAACGCTGCATACATAACGCTCCTTTTCAGATTATTTTGTGTATTTTAATGATGTTATATGGAATGGGGGTTTGTCAAGAGGTTGCTGAACGAGTAAGATAAGAATGTGAAAAATTTTGCAGAGATACTTCGAGAGGAAGTGTAATGTATGAAACAAAATGTGTTAATTGTTGGAGCAGGTGAAGGTGGGAGTACACTGCTGAGTCTGTTGCAAAATTCGAATATATTTCAAATTATAGGAGTTATTGATAGTAATCCAATTGCGAAAGGATTACAAATCGCAAAGGAATATGGGACTCCGATTGGTGATAGTGTAACTCCGTTTCTTTCTATGCATATTGATGTAATGTTTGATATGACAGGTGATTATGATTTACATAAAGTTTTATTGGGAAGCAAGCATAAAGACACCCTTCTTATACCAGGGGATATTGCAAAAATTGTTACGAGACTAGCGCATGAGAAGGAAAGTTTAATTGGAAAGCTAGAAGAACAGACGCAACAAGGGAATTTAATTTTAAATTCAACGCATGACGGTATGATTGTTATAGACCAAGAGGGACAAGTTCGTCTGTTTAATAAAAGCGCAGAGCGTATTACTGGATATAAAAAAGAGGAAGCAATAGGGAAATATATTTTAGAAGTTATTCCAACGAGTAAGTTGCTTCGTATTATACGCACGAAAAAAATAGAAGTGAATCATGAACTGACGTTAGAGAATGAAAAAAAGATTATTACAACGCGTATTCCGATATTAAAAGAAGATGGAGAGGTTCAAGGGGCATTTGCGATTTTTAAAGACATTACAGAAGTTGTAGATTTAGCGGAAGAAGTTACAGACTTAAAAGAAATTCAAACGCTACTTGAGGCGATTATTAACTCATCTGAGGAAGCAATTTCGGTTGTTGATGAGAAAGGAAGAGGACTAGTTATAAACCCTGCTTATACGAAGTTAACGGGTTTGACTGAAGAAGAAATTATTGGGAAGCCGGCTACAACTGATATTGTGGAAGGTGAAAGTATGCATATGAAAGTACTTCGGACGCGCCGAGCGGTACGAGGAATACATATGAAGATTGGGCAAAAAAAGCGAGATGTAATTGTAAACGTAGCACCGGTTATTGTCGATGGAATATTGAAAGGGAGCGTCGGGGTAATTCGCGATGTATCAGAAATTCAAAAGTTAACAAATGAATTGAATAGGGCAAGACAAATTATTCGAACGTTAGAAGCAAAATATTCATTTGATGATATTGTTGGTGATTCAGATGAAACGACGGCAGCTATTGAACAAGCAAAACTTGGAGCGAATACACCGGCAACAGTATTGCTTAGAGGGGAATCTGGTACGGGGAAAGAGTTATTTGCACACGCTATTCATAACAGTAGYAATCGAAAATACAATAAGTTTGTACGAGTAAACTGTGCTGCTATTTCTGAGACCTTATTAGAAAGTGAATTATTCGGTTATGAGGAAGGCGCGTTTTCTGGAGCGAAAAGAGGCGGGAAACGAGGATTCTTTGAAGAAGCGAATAATGGAAGTGTTTTTTTAGATGAAATCGGAGAGTTATCTGCAAATACGCAAGCGAAGCTCCTTCGTGTGCTACAAGAAAAAGAAATTGTGAAAGTAGGGGGAACGAAAGCGATACCTATTAATGTCCGGGTAATTGCAGCAACACATGTGAATTTAGAAAAGGGCATTCTAGAAGGAGAGTTCAGAGAGGACTTATATTATCGTTTAAATAAAATCCCGATTCAAATTCCTTCCCTTCGTCAGCGTAAAGGAGATATACCAGCGATTGCAGAAAGGTTAATTCAAAAAATTAATCAAGATTATGGTCGTAATGTAGAAGGACTCACCGATTCAGCCGTTTCGTATTTACAATCATATGAATGGCCAGGGAATGTTAGGGAACTTGAAAATATTTTAGGACGAGCTATTATCTTTATGAATTATAACGAAATATATATTGATGTACATCATTTACCGCCTTTACATAAAGAAGAACAAGTAGAGCCGAAACAAAATAATTTATTACCTGAATTAGAAGAGAAGGCCCTTGAACACCTAGTGACAGAATTTGAGGGGAATATTATCCGTGAATATTTAGAGAAATGTGATGGAAACAAAACGAAGACTGCAAAAGCGTTAGGAATTTCAGTTCGAAACTTATATTACAAGCTAGAAAAGTATGACTGCGCAAAAAATAGCATGCAATAAATTGCGTACCGTGCAATTTATTGCGTGGTATACAAAAAGCGACAAAACGAGACGGAATATTTCGTCGTTTTCCAAAGTATTGATTTCACTGCATTTTGAATGCGTTTTCATTATTGGTAAGACCACTTTTGAAAGTTGGCACGGTATTTGCTTAATGAATAGACGAGGGACGACGGAAAGGGTTGATTACAAAATATGAAGTTAGAACACTTAATTGATCAAGCAGCAGGACAGCCTAAAAAAACTGTGGCTGTAGCAGTAGCTGAAGATCATGAAGTAATTGAAGCTGTAGCGAAAGCAATCAAGTTACAGCTAGCTCAATTTCGTCTATATGGAAATCAAGAGAAAATAATAGGGATGCTACAAGAGCATGGGCTACAAACTTCAGAACATATTGAAGTGATTGCAGCAGCGTCAAGTGCTGAGGCTGCAGAACTTTCTGTTAAATCTGTAAGCAATGGCGAAGCAGATGTGCTAATGAAGGGGAACATCCCAACAGCAAATATTTTGAAAGCTGTATTAAATAAAGAGTGGGGACTTCGTAAGGGCAGCGTGCTTTCACATGTTGCAGCGTTTGAAGTTCCAAATTACGATCGTCTTATTTTTGTTACAGACGCAGCGATGAACATTGCACCTGATGTAACACAAAAAGCTGCTATTATACAAAATACTGTAGAAGTTGCCCAGGCAATAGGAATTGATTTGCCAAAGGTAGCGCCAATTGCAGCGGTAGAGGTTGTTAATCCTGCGATGCAAGCGACAATTGATGCAGCGATGTTAACTCAAATGAATCGCCGCGGACAAATTAAAAATTGTGTCGTTGATGGACCACTTGCTTTAGATAATGCAGTATCACAAATTGCAGCAGAACATAAAGGCATAGTAAGTGATGTAGCAGGTAAGGCAGACATTTTACTCGTCCCAACGATTGAAGCTGGAAATGTGCTATATAAATCACTCGTCTATTTTGCAAATGCAAAGGTAGGAGCGATGATTGCTGGCGCTAAAGCACCGATTGTTTTAACATCACGTGCTGATTCAGCAGAAACAAAAGTATATTCATTAGCATTGGCAGTTGCGACTGCTTCAAAATAAACCAAATAGGGTAAAACAATTAGGGGGAAACGACAATGACATTAGAAATCTTCGAATACTTAGAAAAATATGATTATGAGCAAGTGGTATTTTGTCAAGATAAAGAATCTGGTTTAAAAGCAATCATTGCAATCCATGATACAACACTTGGACCAGCTCTTGGTGGAACAAGAATGTGGACATATGATTCTGAAGAAGCGGCGATTGAAGATGCATTGCGTCTTGCAAAAGGGATGACATACAAAAATGCAGCAGCTGGTTTAAACTTAGGTGGTGCAAAAACAGTAATTATCGGTGATCCACGTAAAGATAAAAGCGAAGCGATGTTCCGTGCATTAGGACGCTACATTCAAGGACTAAACGGACGTTACATTACAGCTGAAGATGTTGGTACAACAGTAGATGATATGGATATTATCCATGAGGAAACTGATTTTGTAACAGGGATTTCACCATCATTTGGTTCTTCTGGTAACCCATCTCCAGTAACTGCATACGGTGTTTACCGTGGTATGAAAGCAGCTGCAAAAGAAGCATTTGGTACAGATAACCTAGAAGGAAGAGTAATTTCTATTCAAGGTGTTGGTAATGTAGCATATCACCTATGCAAACATTTACACGCTGAAGGAGCAAAATTAATCGTTACAGATATTAATAAAGAAGCTGTACAACGTGCAGTAGAAGAATTCGGTGCAACAGCAGTTGAGCCAAATGAAATTTACGGTGTTGAATGTGATATTTACGCACCATGTGCATTAGGCGCAACAGTTAATGATGAAACTATTCCACAACTTAAAGCAAAAGTAATCGCTGGTTCTGCAAATAACCAATTAAAAGAAGATCGTCACGGCGACCTTATTCATGAAATGGGTATTGTATACGCACCAGACTATGTTATTAATGCAGGTGGCGTAATTAACGTAGCAGACGAATTATATGGATACAATAGAGAACGTGCATTAAAACGTGTTGAGTCTATTTATGACACAATTGCAAAAGTAATCGAAATTTCAAAACGCGATGGCATAGCAACTTATGTAGCGGCAGATCGTCTAGCTGAAGAGCGCATTGCAAGCTTGAAAAACTCTCGTAGCACATACTTACGCAACGGTCACGACATTATTAGCCGTCGCTAATCATTCATATATAACTTTTACAAAAGGTGTGGTTACCTCTTATGAGGTTTCCACTTCCTTTTAAATTTATTAGTGGAGGTAGCAACATTGTCTGTAAATCGAATTCTTGTTATTAACCCAGGTAGTACATCCACAAAGATTGGTGTTTTTGATAATGAAAGACCCGTTCTAGAAGAAACTATTCGTCATGACGTAGAACAGATTGGAAAATATAAGCGAATTATCGACCAATATGAGTTTCGTAAAGAAACGATTTTAGAAGTTCTACATTCTCATGGTATTAACATTTCAAAATTAAACGCTGTTTGTGGGCGTGGTGGATTACTTCGTCCAATCGAAGGCGGTACGTATACAGTAAACGATGCGATGTTAGAAGATTTGAAAAATGGGTTTAGCGGTCATCACGCTTCAAACCTTGGAGGCATTTTAGCATATGAAATTGCTTCTGGATTAAACATTCCTGCATTCATTGTGGATCCTGTCGTTGTAGATGAGATGGAGCCAATTGCTCGTATAAGTGGTATTGCTGGTATGGAACGCAAAAGTATCTTCCATGCATTAAATCAAAAAGCAGTTGCTCGTAAAGTAGCAGATGAATTAAATCACAAATATGAGGATTTAAATTTATTAGTTACACATATGGGCGGCGGTATTACAGTTGGTGCTCATAAAAAAGGAAAAGTTATCGATGTGAATAATGGCTTAAACGGAGAAGGACCATTTAGTCCAGAGCGTGCTGGTACAGTACCAGTAGGACAATTAGTTGAAATGTGTTTTTCTGGTGAGTATTACCGAGACGAAATGGTTAAAAAACTTGTCGGACAAGGTGGACTTGTAAGCCTTATCGGTACAAACGATGCAATTAAAGTAGAACAAATGGTTGAAAAAGGTGATCCTGAGGCAACTCTTATTTATAAAGCAATGGCGTATCAAGTTGCAAAAGAGATTGGCGGAGCTAGTGCTGTACTTCACGGGAAAATCGATGCAATCGTATTAACTGGTGGACTTGCGTACAGTAAAATTCTTGTCGATGAAATAAAAGAACGTGTTCACTGGATTGCAGATGTTATCGTACATCCAGGAGAAGATGAATTACAAGCGTTAGCAGAAGGAGCACTTCGTGTATTACGTGAAGAAGAAGCTCCAAAAGAATATATTGTACGAGAAAAACAAACAGTAGCTAGGGGTTGAGATAATGGCAAGAGAATATGATTTAGTCATCGTTGGCGGCGGTACTGGTGGATATGTTGCTGCTATTCGTGCATCACAACTAGGGTTAAAAACTGCACTTGTTGAAAAAGAAAATCTTGGTGGTACTTGTTTACACAAAGGATGTATTCCTAGTAAAGCTCTTTTACGTAGTGCGGAAGTATACGCAACTGCTAAAAAAGGAGAAGAGTTCGGAGTTATTGCAAGTAATGTAGAACTAAACTTTGCTAAAGTACAAGAGCGTAAAGAGAAGATTGTAACGCAGCTTCATAAAGGCGTTCAGCATTTAATGAAACAAGGTAAAATTGATGTGTTTGAAGGTATTGGCCGTATTCTTGGCCCATCTATTTTCTCTCCAATGCCAGGTACAATTTCAGTTGAACTTGCAAGTGGAGAAGAGAATGAAATGTTAATTCCAAAAAATGTGCTTGTTGCAACAGGTTCTCGTCCAAATTCATTACCAGGATTAGAGTTAGACGGAGAGTATGTAATGTCTTCGGATCATGCCCTAAAAATGGAAACGCTTCCTAGCTCAATCATTATCGTTGGTGGCGGTGTAATTGGTATTGAGTGGGCATCTATGCTTGCTGACTTCGGTGTAGAAGTTACTGTATTAGAATATGCGAAAAACATATTACCACTAGAAGATAATGACGTTTCAAAAGAAATGCAACGTCTATTCAAGAAAAAAGGTATTAAAGTGGTAACTGGTGCAAAAGTATTACCAGAAACATTGGTAAAAGATAATGGAGTAACAATTCAAGCTGAACATAACGGTGAGAACAAAGCATTTAAAGCAGAAAAAATGCTTGTATCTGTCGGAAGACAAGCGAATACGCAAAATATGGGCTTAGAGAACACAGATATTGTTGTGGAAAAAGGATACATTCAAACAAATGAGTTTTATCAAACGAAGGAATCTCATATTTACGCAATTGGAGATGTAATCGGTGGCTTGCAACTTGCTCACGTTGCTTCTCATGAAGGAATTGTTGCAGTAGAACATATCGCTGGTAAAGAAGTTACACCAATTGATTATTCTATGGTATCAAAATGCGTATATAGTAGTCCAGAAGTTGCTTCTGTCGGCTTAACAGAACAAGAAGCAAAAGAAAAAGGCTATAAGTTAAAAGTAGGTAAGTTCTCATTCCGTGCAATCGGAAAGGCACTTGTATACGGAGAATCAGACGGTTTTGTAAAACTTGTAGTTGATGAAGAAACAAATGACATTCTCGGTGTTCATATGATCGGACCACATGTAACAGATATGATTTCTGAAGCTGGTCTTGCAAGAGTACTTGATGCAACACCTTGGGAAGTAGCACATACAATTCATCCGCATCCATCATTATCTGAGGCGATTGGTGAAGCTGCACTTGCTGTAGATGGAAGAGCGTTACACGCATAAAAATGTGGATTTAGGAGGTTATGAAAAATGGCAGAAGTAAAAGAAAAGCGCCATGAAGAGCTTGGCTTAAGTGATGAGCAAGTATTAGAAATGTTCCGTACGATGTTACTTGCACGTAAAATTGACGAACGTATGTGGTTATTAAACCGTGCAGGTAAAATTCCATTCGTAATTTCTTGTCAAGGACAAGAGGCTGCACAAGTTGGAGCGGCGTTCGCTCTTGATAGAGAGAAAGATTATGCATTACCATACTACCGTGATATGGGTGTTGTACTAGCGTTTGGTATGACAGCTAAAGAGCTTATGTTGTCTGCTTTCGCAAAAGCTGGAGATCCAAACTCTGGTGGTCGTCAAATGCCTGGTCACTTCGGTCAAAAGAAAAATCGTATTGTTACAGGATCATCACCAGTAACAACGCAAGTACCACATGCAGTTGGTATTGCACTAGCTGGAAAAATGGAGAAGAAAGATTTAGTAACGTTCGTTACATTCGGAGAAGGCTCTTCAAACCAAGGTGACTTCCATGAAGGAGCAAACTTTGCTGGTGTACACAAACTACCTGTTATTTTCATGTGTGAAAATAATAAATACGCAATCTCTATTCCAGTTGAAAAACAATTAGCATGTAAAAACGTATCAGATCGTGCAATTGGTTACGGTATGCCTGGATATACAATAGACGGAAACGATCCGCTTGCAGTATATAAAGCTGTAAAAGAGGCAGCAGACCGCGGCCGTCGTGGTGAAGGCCCAACTTTAATTGAAACAGTATCATATCGTTTAACAGCACATTCTAGTGACGACGATGATCGTGTTTATCGTGATAAAGAAGAAGTAGAAGAAGCAAAGAAAAAAGATTCAATTATAACATTTGCAGCTTATTTAAAAGAAGCTGGCGTGTTAACTGAGGAATTTGAAAAACAAATGTTAGACGAAATTATGCATATCGTAAATGAAGCAACAGAATATGCAGAAAATGCTCCGTATGCAGCACCTGAAGATGCATTGAAGCACGTATACGCAGAATAGGGGGGAACGTTTCATGGCTGTAATGTCTTATATTGATGCTATTACATTAGCAATGCGCGAAGAAATGGAACGCGATGAGAAAGTATTTGTTTTAGGTGAAGATGTTGGTAAAAAAGGTGGCGTATTTAAAGCGACACACGGATTATATGATCAATTTGGTGAAGATCGTGCGCTTGATGCACCGCTTGCAGAATCTGCAATTGCTGGGGTAGCAATTGGTGCGGCAATGTATGGTATGCGTCCAATCGCTGAAATGCAGTTTGCTGATTTCATCATGCCAGCAGTAAACCAAATTGTTTCTGAGGCAGCAAAAATTCGTTATCGTTCTAACAACGATTGGACTTGTCCAGTTACAATTCGTGCGCCATTCGGCGGCGGTGTTCACGGTGCATTGTATCATTCACAATCTGTAGAAGCGATGTTTGCGAACCAACCAGGTTTGAAAATTGTTATCCCTTCTACACCATATGATGCAAAAGGCTTATTAAAAGCTGCAATTCGTGATGAAGATCCAGTATTATTCTTTGAGCATAAGCGTGCATATCGCTTAATTAAAGGTGAAGTGCCAGAAGATGACTATGTATTACCAATCGGAAAAGCAGATGTAAAACGCGAAGGTGATGATATTACTGTTATCACTTACGGATTATGTGTTCACTTTGCTCTTCAAGCAGCTGAGAAGTTAGCACAAGATGGAATCTCTGCACACATTCTTGATTTAAGAACGGTATATCCGTTAGATAAAGAAGCGATTATTGAAGCGGCTTCTAAAACAGGTAAAGTTCTTCTTGTAACAGAAGACAATAAAGAAGGAAGTATTATAAGTGAAGTGGCAGCAATTATTGCTGAAAACTGTCTGTTTGATTTAGATGCGCCAATCGCACGTCTTGCAGGTCCAGACGTTCCAGCAATGCCATATGCACCAACAATGGAAAAATTCTTTATGGTAAATCCAGATAAAGTTGAAAAAGCAATGCGTGAACTTGCGGAATTTTAATCGGGGGGACTATACATGGCTGTAGAAAATATCACAATGCCTCAGCTCGGGGAGAGCGTTACAGAGGGTACAATTAGTAAATGGCTCGTTAATGTTGGCGATCACGTAAACAAGTATGATCCGCTTGCAGAAGTAATGACTGATAAAGTAAATGCTGAAGTACCATCTTCTTTCACTGGTATTGTGAAAGAATTAATCGCTGGTGAAGGTGAGACGTTAGCTGTAGGTGAAGTAGTTTGTGTTATTCAAGTAGAAGGCGCAGATGAAGTAGCAGCGACAGCTGTTGAGGAAAAAACGAAAGAAGAACCAAAGGCAGATATAACTACGCCTGAAAAAGCACCGAAAGCAAAACAACCAACTGATGGAAAACCACGTTTTTCACCAGCTGTTTTAAAACTTGCGGGTGAGCATAATGTTGATTTAGATTTAGTAGAAGGTACGGGAGCAAATGGCCGTATCACTCGTAAAGATATTTTAAAGCTAGTGGAATCTGGAAATATTCCGCAAGCAGGTGCGAAGAAAGAGGAAGCGGTAGCGGTAGCAGCAGCAGTAGTAGAAGCGCGTCCAGAAGCACCAAAAGCAGCGCCAGTAGCACAAAAAGTAGAAGCTGCAAAACCAGTTTCTGTACCAACAATGCCTGGCGATATCGAAATTCCAGTAACAGGTGTGCGTAAAGCAATTGCAGCGAACATGTTACGTAGTAAACACGAAGCGCCACATGCTTGGATGATGATTGAAGTAGATGTGACAAACCTTGTGTCATACCGTAATTCAATTAAAGGTGATTTCAAAAAGCGCGAAGGTTTTAATTTAACGTTCTTTGCTTTCTTCGTAAAAGCAGTAGCACAAGCGTTAAAAGAGTATCCTCAAATCAATTCAATGTGGGCTGGCGATAAGATCGTTCAGAAGAAAGATATTAACCTTTCTATCGCTGTTGCAACAGAGGATGAACTATTTGTACCAGTAATTAAACACGCGGACGAGAAGACGATTAAAGGTATCGCTCGTGAAATTACAGAGCTTGCAGGAAAAGTACGTACGAAATCGTTAAAAGCGGACGAAATGCAAGGCGGAACATTTACAATTAATAACACAGGATCATTCGGTTCTGTTCAATCTATGGGTATTATTAATTACCCACAAGCGGCTATTTTACAAGTTGAATCAATTGTAAAACGCCCAGTAATTATGGATAACGGTATGTTCGGTGCTCGCGACATGGTTAACTTATGTTTATCACTTGACCACCGTGTACTAGATGGCCTAATTTGTGGTAAGTTCTTAGGACGTGTAAAAGAAATTCTAGAAAATACGTCAGAAAATAATACATCTGTATATTAATAAAAAGCTCGCTTATGCGAGCTTTTTATCATCTTATTTCTTCATCTACATCCTACTATATGTATAATATCTTTCCCAGTAATCTTACAATGAACGATTATGTATTAGGAATTTATGAAAATACATTGCTGATATATGGTATATGGATATAAAATAAGAAAAGAATAATTTTTTTGGCAAATCTTACTGATGAAACTGTAGTATAATATATTGTATTGTATGAAAAAGAGAGTTATTCTATATAAGTGTTTTATAGATAATGTGTAATCAGTCGTCAAAACATGAAGAATGTTGACTCCTGGTTTTTTATTTTGCTGTAACAATGTTTCAGGAGGATGTCATGAAAAGAAGTACCGAGTTTCTAAAAAGTTTAGATGTAAAATTAATTTTAATTTTGTGTGCATTTTGTGTTATAAGTATAACTGCTATATATAGCAGTCAGCAAACCGGACAGTATGGAGATGCAAACTTTGCTATGAAGCAGGGAGTTAACTACATAATTGGGGTTGTATTGTTACTTCTTGTTGCTAGCATCGACTTAGATCAGTTGCAAAAATTGTCTTGGCCGCTTTATATTGCTGGGTTTGCTTCACTTATTCTTTTGAAAGTATTACCACCATCAGGTTTCACACCTGAAAAGTTAGGGGCAAAAAGGTGGTTCGTTTTTCCAGTACTTGGACAAATTCAGCCATCCGAGTTTTTCAAAATCGCATTGCTTCTTGTAGTAGCAAGTATAGCAGTGAAGCATAATGCACAGTATATGGCAAGGACATTCCAAACGGATTTAAAATTAGTAGGTAAAATTATGCTAGTATCCCTCCCGCCTATGGCCGTTGTATATAGCCAACCGGATACAGGTATGGTGTTCTTATATGCAGCAGCTATCGCATGTATTTTATTTATGTCAGGAATTCAAAAGAAATTAATTGCGTTATGTACAGTCATTCCGGTGACCATATTGTCTACATTAATATTTATATTTGTAAAATATCCAGATTTCTTCTTTAATAAATTAGTTACTTTGTTAAAGCCTCACCAACAATCACGTATTATAGGTTGGCTAAATCCATTTGAGAATGCAAATGAAGGCTATCAAACACAGCAATCGATTTTAGCTGTAGGTAGTGGAGGTATGGAAGGGAAAGGATTCGGTGAAGGGAACGTCTATATTCCAGAGAAACACACTGACTTTATTTTCGCTACAATTGCCGAAGAAGGTGGATTTATAGTAGCGGCGTTAGTTGTGTTCTTGTTCCTATTACTACTATATCGAACAATTATTATCGGTTATTCTGCTGATAATTTATTTGGTACATTATTATGTGCTGGATCAATAGGAATACTAACGGTTCAAATATTCCAAAACATCGGTATGATCGTTGGATTAATGCCTGTAAAAGGTATCGCATTACCTTTCTTATCATATGGGGGAAGTTCCTTATTTTCGAATATGATTATGATGGGGCTCATATTATCGGTACGGAAAACGTATAAAAAATATATGTTTTCAGTTAAGTAAAAAAGCTAGTTCGTGTAAAAACGAACTAGCTTTTTTACATATATGCCCTTAAACGTTGCAAACTAAGACAGAATAGCAGTTTGAGACGGGTAAGGAGTGCAAAGTGATGCATATGCATATTTTTGAAGGAGCACGGCATCTATCTAATAGTGAATGGGTTATTCGAGCTATCATAGCATACATATTTTTAATATTAGTTGCGAAAGCGATGGGACAAAGGTCCATCGCACAACTTCGTTTTTTAGATGTCGTATTAGTATTATTGCTTGGTGGGAATATTTCTAACGCATTATCTGATGAAAAAGTGGGGTTACTCGGCTCGATGATTACAACGTTCATACTCGTTGTACTTCACATTATAAGCTCAGTCTTAATGTTGAAATGGGATAGATGGAGACGCTTTTTAGAGCCAGCACCTATTATTCTTATACACAATGGTTCCATTGATTTTAGCAATTTGAAAAAAGCGAGAATTACGGTGGAATATTTATTTTCGGAAATTCGTATGCGAAATGTGAGCGATATTCAAACGATTAAATTAGCATTGTGGGAAGCGAATGGTGTTGTTTCTATATTTCAGTATCCAGAATATGAAGCAGTTTCGCGGCTTGATCTGAAAGTGGCGGGAAGAAGATCTCCAGTTTCTTTTGTATTAGTAAAGGATGGGAGGATTCAGCAAGATGTTCTAGCTTTAGTAGGAAAAACAGAAGAGTGGGCGAAAGAGTGTTTAGAGAAGAGTGCAGAAATCGAATCCATTATGTTAGCTACAGTAGATGAAGCGCATAAAATAAATATTTTGTTAAAAAAATGAAAAATATACGCATTTTGTCGTTTCATACATATGATACAATAGTGTAGACAACGAAAAAATGGGAGGTGTTTCCATGGGATATGTAGAGGAATTACGAAAAGTAGTTGGTCATCGCCCTTTAATTTTAGTTGGTGCTGTTGTACTCGTTATAAATGAAAGTGGATATGTATTATTACAGAAAAGAACAGAGCCGTACGGAAAATGGGGGTTGCCTGGCGGGCTAATGGAGCTTGGTGAATCACCAGAAGAAACAGCTTACCGTGAAGTATATGAAGAGACAGGAATAGAAGTAAAGAACCTCCGATTAATCAATGTATTTTCTGGAGCGAACTATTTTTCAAAATTAACAAACGGTGATGAGTTTCAATCCGTAACGACAGCCTATTATACCGATAAATACGAAGGGAATTTTGTTATGAATAAAGAAGAAGCGGTTCAGCTTAAATTCTTCCCGGTAACAGAGCTACCTGATTATATTGTAGGATCGCATAAAAAAATGATTGCGGAATATATGAAAATTATGGAAAAGAATATATAATAATATTGGAAGAAATACAAAAACACAGTTCTGGTCGGTAGTCCAGACACATGATTTCATGTCAGTAACCTTCCCCTCCGGGATGTCCTGTATTTCTAATTTTTTAAAAGGAGGGGCTGTCAATGGATTTGACAGTATATCACGATGGTCAATTTTTCGTAGGAATTATTACGCATAAAGAAAAAGGAAAATTGTATGGAGCAAGGTATATTTTTGGAATGGAACCTTCAGATGAAGAAGTACTTATATTTGTGAATGGTCCAATGTTAGTATATTTCCAGCACGTTGCAAAATGCGGTGTGGAAGTGAAAGAAAAACAGCGTCCCAAAAATATAAAACGTATCATACGACAAGCGGCAAAAGAAGTAAATGTAAAACGTTTTACAAAGGCGCAAGAAGCAATTAGTTTATCTTATGAACTGCATAAACAAGAACAGAAAGTGCAATCTAAGGAGAAACGGGAAGCTGAAAAGCAGAGAAAACGTTTTATAAAAGTACAAAAAGCAAAGCAAAAACATCGTGGTCATTAAAGAAAAGGTGTTAGAGAAGGGCTCTAACACCTTTTCTATGCTGAAATACAAGTAAACTTACTTGTATTCTCTAAACATTAACTGGTAAGATACAAATAGGTAGAATTAGAGGAGGGAAAAGATTGATTAACTTTAACTTTTTTATGAATGATGTTGTCCGTCAAGCGCGTGAAGAGATTGTCTCTGCGGGATATACAGAATTGACGACACCAGAAGCAGTCGAAGAAGCATTTAAAAGAAATGGTACAACACTTGTAATGGTAAACTCTGTATGTGGTTGTGCAGGTGGCATTGCTCGTCCTGCTGCTGCACATTCCGTACATTATGATAAACGCCCTAACCACCTTGTAACAGTATTTGCGGGTCAAGATAAAGAAGCAACAGCAAGAGCTCGTGAATATTTTGAAGGATATCCACCTTCATCTCCATCATTTGCGTTATTGAAAGATGGAAAAATTGTAACGATGGTAGAACGTCATGAAATTGAAGGTCATGAACCAATGCAAGTAATTGCAAAACTACAATCTTATTTCGAAGATAATTGCGAAGAACTATAAGGAAGAGAAAAAGGCGGTACGTCCACGATCAAGTGGGTGTACCGCCTTTTTTATTTAGTTTTTAAAATAATTAAACATGCAGGAAGTTATTATTTTATACATGTTTTTATGCATTGACAACAGCTTTAATGCTGTTTTTATATTTATTTTTATTTTAAATATTGCATAAAAATGAAAGTGCTGATACAATACAAACATCGAATAAATATTCTATTAAACTTTTAAATATACATTATTAGGGGGAAGAAAGATGAAGAAGTTATTATCAATATCATTTGCACTTATTTTAATTGTAAGTATGTTCAGTGCTTGTAGTAATGGGGAAGAAAAGGCGAATGGCAAAAATAAAAAAGTACTCGTTATGGGGACTTCAGCAGACTATAAACCGTATGAATACGTGGAAGCTTCAAAAAGTGATGAAATTATCGGCTTTGATGTTGATATTGCCAAATATATCGGAAAAGAACTTGGATACGAAGTGAAAGTGAAAGACATGGATTTCGGCGGATTATTAGCATCTCTTAATTCAGGAAAAGTTGATTTCGTTATGGCGGGTATGACGCCAACTGCAGAGCGTAAAAATAATGCTGATTTCACAGATATATATTTTGTTGCAAAAAATATGATCGTTTCAAAAAAGGGCTCTAATATTAAATCGTTAGAAGATTTAAAAGGGAAAAAAGTAGGAGTACAAACAGGATCAATTCAAGAAGAAAAGGCAAAAGAATTTCAGAAACAAGTCGATTTCAAAGCTGAGGGACGTGACCGTATACCAGAAATCGTACAAGAAATTAAAGCTGGTCGTTTTGACGCTGCAATTATAGAAGACACAGTTGCAAAAAATTATTTAGAAAAAATGAAAGAACTACAAGGAATTGAAATTCAAGAAGCACCAGAAGAAGTAGGTGCAGCAATTGCTCTTCCGAAAAATAGTGATAAAACAGAAGAATTTAATAAAGTAATTAAGAAAATGCAAGAAAATGGAGAAATGGATAAATTAGTGAAGAAATGGTTTGGCAGCGGAAAATAAGCTGCCTTTCACTTTTCTGTGAGGGGAATGAAAAGGATGAATCTAGATTTTTCGGCAATTACGCCTTCAATACCATATATATTAAAGGGATTAGAAGTTACATTGAAAATTGTAGCTGCATCAGCTGTGGTAGGATTTATTTTAGGAACGTTATTAGCACTTTGCAAAATTGCTAGAATACGAGTATTAAATATTGCAGCAGATATTTATACGTCAATATTTCGTGGCACACCGCTAGTATTACAATTAATGATTATTTATTTCGGTGTTCCGCAAATGATGGGTTATGAGATACCGGCCTTTTTAGCAGCTGTACTTGCATTTAGCTTAAATTCAGGTGCATATATGTCAGAAGTAATTCGTGCCGGCATTCAAGCAGTCGATAAAGGACAAACAGAAGCAGCAATGGCTTTAGGTATTCCGTACAGTAAAATGATGAGAAATATTATTTTTCCTCAAGCTTTAAAAAATATATTACCAGCACTTGTGAATGAGTTTGCGACACTTACGAAAGAGTCGGCTGTAGTAACCGTAATAGGAGCGACTGATTTAATGCGCCGTGCTTATATTGTAGGTGGTGAAACATTTAAATATCTTGAGCCATTACTTTTTGTTGGACTTATTTATTATATATTAGTAATTATTCTTACATTAGTCGGGAAAGCCATTGAAGGGAGAATGAAGAAAAGTGATTAAAATTGACAACCTTCATAAATCATTTGGGAAAAATGAAGTATTAAAAGGAATTACAACAACGATTGAGAAAGGAGAGGTTGTTGCAATTATTGGACCGTCTGGATCTGGAAAGTCAACGTTTTTACGCTGTATGAATGTATTGGAAGCGCCGACAGATGGTCACATTTGGATTGGAACGGAAGAAGTAACGAATCCGAAAACAAATATTATGCACGTTCGTGAAAATGTCGGAATGGTATTTCAACATTTTCACTTATTCCCTCATATGACTGTATTAGAAAATATTACGTATGCTCCTATCAATGTAAAAGAAGTAACGAAGCAAGAAGCTGAAAAAAAAGCTGAGAAACTTCTAGAAAAAGTGGGGTTATTAGATAAGAAAGATGCATATCCAAATCGTCTTTCAGGAGGACAAAAGCAACGTGTAGCAATTGCAAGAGCGTTAGCGATGGAACCGGAAGTTATGTTATTTGATGAACCTACCTCTGCGCTAGATCCAGAAATGGTGAAAGAAGTGTTAGAAGTTATGAAATCATTAGTTACGACAGGAATGACGATGGCAATCGTTACACATGAAATGGGATTTGCAAAAGAAGTAGCAGACCGTGTTCTCTTTTTAGATGGTGGAAAGCTCGTAGAAGATAGTAATCCGGAAGAGTTTTTTACAGCACCAAAAAGTGACCGTGCAAAAGAATTTTTGCAAAAGATATTGTAATATGTGAAGGGTACGTGAATAATAGGTAGAAAAGGATGACATTGCGTCATCCTTTTTTTATACTAACTGTAAATACGTTTATACATATAGGGGTAATGATATGTTTAAAATTGGATATAGAACAGTGAAAACAGCGCTTGGAACGGGAGCGGCAGTTTTTATTGCTCAGTTATTAGGATTAGAATTTTATAGTTCAGCTGGTATTTTAGTCATTTTATGTGTGCAAAATACGAAACGAAAATCCGTTCAAGTATCGTTGCACCGTTTTTTAGCTTGTGTATTATCGATGGTATTTGCGTTTTGTATTTTTGAAACGATTGGTTATACACCACTTGCGATTAGCGTATTACTGCTTACCTTTATTCCAACTGCAGTTATGTGCAAAATTCAAGAAGGGATTGTTACGAGTTCGGTTATCGTTATGCATCTGTATTCATTAAAGCAAATTACATGGTCTATAGTTGGTAATGAAATTGCTATATTAACGATTGGAATTAGTGTCGCTTTATTAGTAAACATGTACATGCCAAGCAGTGAGAATAAACTGAAAGAGTATCAAGGAAAAATAGAAGAGCATTTCAGAACGATTTTGTTTGAAATGGTCGTTTATTTACGGAATCGAGATAGTAATTGGAGTGGGGCCGAATTAATTGAAACAGAAATGATGCTGAAAGAAGCGAAAGATTTATCATTTAAAAAACTTGAGAATGAATTTATGCGTGAAGATGACTATTATTATCGGTATTTTGATATGCGTATGCAACAATTTGAAATTTTGGAGCGCATGATACCATTAGCTGCATCACTATCTTGGACGTATGAACAAGCTGATATGATTGCAGACGTAATTGAAAATATAGGGAATTCTATTCGACCTGAAAGTACAGGGGTCATTTCGTTAAGACAACTTCAAGAAATGCGAGAAGTATTTAGAGAAATGCCTTTACCAGTCTCGCGAGAAGAATTTGAAATACGTGCAAAACTTGTTCAACTTGTTTATGAGATGGAGCAATATTTACTCATTAAAAGTCGTTTTAAGGGAAAGGATAATATAAAAGAACTTATTTAGAAGGTAGGAACTATATATGCCGTATCTTCTTTCTTTATTATTATGTCTTTCTCTATCGCCGATCTGGCCTCTTGGTGATAACCCACGTGCTGGAGATCCTTTTATAATTGTAAATAAAGCAACGAATAAACTAGCTTACATCGATGATGGGAAGATCCAAAAGGTTTTTCCAGTAGCGACAGGGAAAACAAATGAATTAACCCCAGAAGGAACCTTTGACATTGTATTGAAGGCGAAGGATCCCTATTATATTGCGAAGGATATTCCTGGGGGCTCTCCCAAAAATCCACTTGGATCGAGATGGATGGGATTTAATGCAAGAGGCACGGATGGAAGTAAGTATGGGATACACGGGACAAACCAACCTAGTTCAATTGGAAAATATATTTCGCAAGGATGTATAAGAATGAAGAAACATGATGTGGAATATTTGTTTGATCGTATTCCAATTGGAACGAAAGTATCGATTGTGAAATCGAAAAAAACATTTCAGCAATTGGCGAAGGAAAAAGGGGCCATAGTATTTGGAAAAGTCAACGAAACGGTTGGCTTTTTCTTTTATTATAAGTTGTCTTGACATGTGTACATAACCATGCGTTAATGAGAATATATAAAGATAATTGAGTAAAGGGGTTGCTCATATGTATTTAAATCCAAAAATTTCTTACATGCAGTTTTGTGTTGGTTTTCTATTTGTTATTACATTCATATTGGCAACTTTTAATATATGTTCTTACGTTGTAGCGATCGTATTTATGGCATTACTCAATCTTACTTTTGTTATTGGGGCATTTCAGCAGAAACAATATACAAGTTTTGTAATAGCACTTGTAATGGCCTTTTCCTTTAGCATTGTAGCAATTGTAATATATATAAAATAAAATGTTCATTACAAGATAGACTATCTCGATTTCGAGATGGTCTATTTTGTATGTGTAAGCAGTAAAAAAAGGACGAGTGAATCGTCCTTTTTACCAAAACATACTTGCGCCAGTAAGTAATGTTGTTACAAGCATAGAAATTAGCATTATATAAACCATAATTTTTTGAGCTTTTTTATGCATCGTTAAACCTCCTTGCAAATCAGTACAATTTCATTGTAACGAGAAATGAAATTGTGGACAAGGGGAGAGAAAGGACAAAATTCGGGAAGGGGGTGCAAAATATTACAGGAAATTTGAGCATACGTAGAGAATATGTTAAAAGATAGATTATTAATTTTTTGTTATGCAAGCTGAAGAATGGAGATACAATGATGAAAATATACGAGACAGATCGTTTACATTTAAGAGAAATTGATGAGTCGTATGCGGAAAAAGTTCTTCAATATTACGACAAAAATCGTGAATTTTTAAAAGCGTGGGAAGAGTATAGACCGGAGGGGTTTTTCACGTTAGATTATCAAAAGAAAAAGTTACAAAAGGATAGAAAAGAGTTCGCGGAAGGCAAGATTATCAGGCTTTGGATTTTTAAAAAGGGTGATGATACAAAAATTATTGGATGTATTTCATTTAATCTAATTGTTCGCGGAATTTATCAATCTTGTGTACTCGGTTATAAATTAGATAAGGAAGAATTGAATAAAGGTTACACAACAGAAGCGCTTAGAAAAGCAATTCAAGTTACCTTTGAAGAATTTCATTTACATCGTATAGAAGCACCAATTATGCCACGAAATTTAGCATCTATACAAGTAGTGACGAAGATAGGATTTCAATATGAAGGTGTATCTCGAAAAATGCTAATGGTAAATGGCATCTGGGAAGATCATATGCGCTGGGTATTGTTAAACGAGTAATAGAAGGCAGATGGGTATCTAGATGTGTTAACCATCTGTTTTTTGTCTTGTATTTCGAAACTTTTGCGAAATTCTGTTATAATTAATGTTGTTACATACATAATGGTAGTGCAGGAGGCGCAGTCTTATGATTAATCAAGAACGTTTAGTAAATGAATTTATGGAGTTAGTACAAGTAGATTCTGAAACAAAATTTGAAGCAGAAATTTGCAAAGTGTTAACAGAGAAATTTACTGCTTTAGGTGTAGAAGTATTTGAGGATGACACGATGGGTGTGACTGGTCATGGTGCAGGTAACTTAATTTGTACTTTACCAGCAACAAAAGACGGTGTTGATACAATTTATTTCACTTCTCATATGGATACAGTAGTTCCTGGTAATGGAATTAAGCCTTCTATTAAAGATGGATATATCGTATCAGATGGTACTACAATTTTAGGAGCCGATGACAAAGCTGGATTAGCATCTATGTTTGAAGCAATTCGTGTCTTAAAAGAGAAAAACATTCCTCATGGTAAAATTGAATTTATTATTACAGTTGGAGAAGAATCTGGTCTTATTGGCGCAAAAGCGTTAGATCGCGAGCGCATTACAGCAAAATATGGTTATGCATTAGATAGTGATGGAAAAGTTGGTGAAATTGTAGTTGCAGCGCCAACACAAGCGAAAGTGAATGCGATTATTCGCGGGAAAACAGCTCATGCTGGCGTAGCACCAGAAAAAGGTGTATCTGCAATTACTATCGCAGCAAAAGCAATCGCAAAGATGCCACTTGGTCGTATCGATTCTGAAACAACTGCAAATATTGGACGTTTTGAAGGTGGTACACAAACAAATATCGTTTGCGATCATGTTCAAATCTTTGCAGAAGCTCGTTCTTTAATAAATGAGAAAATGGAAGCACAAGTTGCAAAAATGAAAGAAGCATTTGAAACAACTGCAAAAGAAATGGGTGGTCATGCAGACGTTGAAGTAAACGTTATGTATCCAGGATTTAAGTTTGCTGCTGGCGATCACGTTGTAGAAGTTGCGAAACGTGCAGCTGAAAACATTGGTCGTACGCCTTCTCTTCACCAAAGTGGTGGCGGAAGTGATGCGAACGTAATCGCAGGACATGGTATCCCAACAGTTAACTTAGCAGTTGGTTATGAAGAAATTCATACAACAAATGAAAAAATTCCTGTTGAAGAATTAGCGAAAACAGCAGAATTAGTTGTAGCTATTATCGAAGAAGTAGCGAAGTAAGTAATAAAGTCAAAAAGACGTGTGAACCAATTATGGTTTACACGTCTTTTTTTATTTTGATTCAATTGCTTTCACAAGGCGGATAAGCCAATATAAGAAGACCCACGGAAGTACATAAGTTGTTGTAAAACGTATGAAATGAGAGAAGATTCCTAAAGCGTAAATGTTAATGTTAAAAAGGGGAAGTAACAAATAATTAATCGCAAGGATTACTATAATAATAATAAATACATAATTGAGTTTATTATGTTGTTTCATAACGATTCACCTCCTTTACAATAATATCCATTTGTTACGTACAGTATAGCAAAAAATAGATAGAGAAAAACCAATAATTATTATAACGTGTAAAGAAATTTGATATAATGAAGGAACAAATGTTCTTTAAGGGGTGAGTAGTATGCGAGAAATGTATCCGAAAAATGGACGTGTTATTTTACATGTAGATATGAATTGTTTTTTCGCATCTGTTGAAATTGCTCATGACCCATCATTACAAGGAAAGCCATTAGCGATTGCGGGGAATGAAAAAGAGAGAAAAGGGATTATCATAACATGTAGTTATGAGGCGAGAGAATATGGAATACGTACGACGATGCCTCTATGGGAAGCGAAGCGATTATGCCCGCAATTAGTTGTGAGGCACCCTAATTTTACATTATATCGAGAAGCTTCATTTCAAATGTTTCAAATTCTTTCCCGTTTTACAGAACAAATACAACCGTTTTCTATAGATGAAGGGTATTTAGATATTACAGATTGCTATGCGCTCGGTTCGCCTCTTGAAATAGCGAAGATGATTCAACAAGCGTTACTAACAGAGTTACAGCTTCCATGTAGCATTGGGATTGCCCCAAACCTTTTCCTAGCAAAGACTGCTTCAGATATGAAAAAACCTCTTGGAATTACAGTACTTCGAAAACGTGATATCCCAGAAATTATTTGGCCACGATCAGTTGCAGAGATGCATGGAATCGGAGAGAAAACAGCTGAAAAACTAAAAGACATTCATATACATACAATTGAACAGTTAGCAAAAGGAGACGAGCATATCATTCGCGCTAAAATTGGAAAGCACGGTGTTGATTTACAAAAACGTGCAAAAGGTATGGATGACAGGGAAGTTGATCCGAATCAAATGGGACAACATAAAAGCGTTGGAAATTCGATGACTTTCTCAAAGGATATGGACGAAGAAAAAGAATTACTTGATATGTTAGAAAGATTATCGAAATCAGTAAGCAAAAGGCTACAAAAACGAACTCTCGTTAGTTATGACATTCAAATTATGATTAAATACCATGATCGTCGCACGGTAACACGGAGTAAACAATTGAAAAATGCAATATGGGAAGAACGGGTTATTTTCCAAGCAGCATCACGTTTATGGAAGCAACACTGGGATGGTGATTCTGTTCGTCTGTTAGGTGTTACAGCTACTGAATTAGAATGGAAGACAGAATCAGTGAAACAGTTAGATTTGTTTTCATTCGAAGAAGATGCGAAAGAAGAGCCGTTACTTGCTGTTATTGATCAAATTAATGAAAAGTATGGAACACCTCTTTTACAGAGAGGTAGTCAATTATTGCGTAAGCAAGAAAAGTCGTTTCAGCAAAAATTAGAAAATAAGTTTATGTAGAAGGTTTTAGAGATTTAAACCCTTCTTTTTTAGATGGAAGAGAGGATCCAGCCATTCGATGTCTCCATTTTCTTTCCATTCCGATGCAAGCTCCTACAATAATTGCTATAAATAACCTTAATACGATGTCATACCATATCATCATGGTTACCTCCATGCATATAAGTACATGTTATATTTTTTGAGAATGAGTGAGAAATACCCACTCATTCTCATTTTTACAACCAGCTGTGGAATTTTTTAATATAAAGCTTTTTCAGGAATTGTGTTAAGAAAGCATAACCTAATAATATTCCTATGAGCCACGGGAAGTAGCTTAGTGGTAATGCTTGTAAACCAATTGCTGCACCAAGTGGTGAGAATGGAATGTAAATTCCGATTGCCATAATACAAGCGGTTAATATAAGAACTGGTATTGATGCTGTACTTTGAATGAACGGAATTTTCTGTGTTCTAATCATATGGACAATTAATGTTTGAGTTAGCAACCCAACGACAAACCAACCAGATTGGAATAGCGATTGTTCTCCAGGTGTATTTGCACCGAACACATTCCACATGACAACGAATGTGATAATATCGAATATAGAGCTAATTGGACCGATGCAAATAATGAAGTTACGCAAGTTTGCAGTATCCCATTTTCTAGGCTTCTCTAGAAAATCCTTATCCATTTTATCCCATGGAATTGAAAGCTGTGAAATATCATAAAGTAAGTTTTGAATTAAGAGATGAATTGCAAGCATCGGTAAAAATGGAATGAAAGCACTTGCCACTAATACACTAAATACATTTCCAAAGTTAGAGCTAGCTGTCATTTTTATATATTTTAAAATATTGCCGAAAGTAGTGCGTCCTTCTAAAATACCTGCTTCTAATATAGTTAAACTTTTTTCAAGTAAAATAATATCGGAAGATTCTTTTGCAATGTCAGTAGCAGTATCAACAGATATTCCAACATCAGCATCACGTAGTGCAACGGCGTCGTTAATACCATCCCCCATATAACCTACAGTATGACCATTACCTTGCAATACGCGAATGATGCGGGACTTTTGCATTGGATTTAGTTTTGCGAACACTGTTGTTTCTTCTGCCAGTGTTGCTAATGTTTTATCTGGTAAAGAATCAATTTCGTAACCGAGGACAGGCTCACCTATATTTAATCCCACTTCTTTACAAACTTTTTTTGTAACAATTTCGTTATCGCCTGTTAAGATTTTCACTTGTACGCCATGTTTTTGCAATGCTTGAATTGCAGAAGCAGCAGATGGTTTAGGTGGATCTAAAAAGCCGATATATCCAGTAAGGATCATAGCGGATTCATCTTGTACTGCATAAGCTTTATGATAAGGTTTGTTATCGTTCTTGTATGCTACAGCGATGACACGCATTCCTTCACTATTTAAAGTTTCGCTAAGATGTTTTACATTTACTCTCATTTCTTCAGTGAGAGGGACAATTTGTCCATTAACTTCAGTGTAGTTACAAATTGATAAAATTTCTTCTACGGCACCTTTACAAATCATTGTATGTTCACCTAAAATATTTTTCACGATGACAGACATGCGACGCCGAGCAAAATCGAATGGAATTTCATCTAGCTTTTGAAAAGCTGATGGATCAAATTTATGGTTCTCCTCTGTATGTTCAATAACAGCTTTATCTATTAAATTTTTCAATCCAGTTTGATAGAAGCTATTTAAATAGGCAAAGTGTAATACACGATCGCATTCATTTCCGTTAGGATCTAAATGACGAACTAGGACAACTTTATCTTCTGTTAAAGTTCCAGTTTTATCTGTGCAAAGAATGTTCATAGCACCTAAGTTTTGAATTGAGTTGAGCTGTTTTACAATTACTTTTTGTTTAGACATGTTCACGGCGCCTTTAGCTAAATTAGCAGTTACAATCATTGGCAGCATTTCAGGTGTAAGGCCAACTGCAACAGCAATAGCAAAGAAAAAAGCTTCTTGCCAATCTCCTTTTGTGAATCCATTAATGAGAAGGACAATGGGTGCCATAATAAGCATGAATGTGATTAAGAGCCAACTTACTTTGTTTACGCCTTTATCAAAGTTTGTTTCTGCACGTTTTCCGATAACCTTTTTTGCTAAAGAGCCGAAATACGTATCCGTACTAGTTGAAACAACAACAGCTTTTGCGCTACCGCTAACAATATTTGTACCCATAAAGCAAAGGTTTTCCATATCGAGCGGATTGTAATTTTTTTTCATGTTTTTCGGTAATATATGTTTATTTTCCGTATGGTAGCAGTTTTCGTATTTTTCTACAGGAAGTGCTTCCCCGGTTAAAGAAGACTGATTAACAAATAAATCTTTTGCGGATAAAATACGCACATCAGCTGGCACGATATCACCAGCTGAAAGTGAAATAATATCGCCAGGTACAAGTTCTTCAATTGGAATTTCTGTTGTGTAATTTCGATTTAAATTTGTTACGTTTTTTGTTTCGTGTACAAATCCATCTATTCTAAAGACACTCGCAGTTGTTCGAACCATAGCCTTTAACTTATCCGCCGCTTTCTGAGAGCGGAATTCTTGTAAAAAGCGAATCGTTGCACTTAGCAGTACCATTACAGATACGACAATTGTTCCTTGTATATCATCTGTGAAAAAAGAGAGTGCTCCAAGAGCTAACAAAACAAAAATAAATGGATTTTTAAATGCCAGCAGAAATTGAATGTACCACGGCAATGTTTTATTATGAGCGATTTCGTTAGGACCATATAAAGAAAGTCTACGAGACGCTTCTTGTTTAGAGAGTCCATCTTGTGTTGTTTCTAAGAGTTTTAACGCAGAGTTTACATCCTGTGTTGCAACTTCCACTAATATTTTGTTATTTGTTTGCATGCTATCTTGATCGTAAGCATGCTTCGTTTCTTGTCTTTGTAAATTTAACATTGGTAGTTCCTCCTTTTTCATGAAGGAGGAAACAATCTGTTACTCGACTATTTAAAATTGGGAGGAACAGTTTCTTTCCTACCTACACGGTGAAATATTAACGTAAAACATATGGGTATCTGGGCCGAATCATCACTTGCCACTGTTCCTCACCTCCGTACAATTAGTAGTTTCTGAATATGCTATGTTTGTTTCATAGTAAGGTGCATAAAGACATAAAAAGACCTTTACTCAAAACGAGTAAAGGTCTGAATTTGTAGTCAAAAAGAGTCAACAACAAAGACTGTTATTAAACATAGATAAAAACAGTTTTTGTGTATGACAAAACATACGCACCTCTCCCTCGTTGAGTTTTAGCACTGTATAGCATAGGTACTGAAACCAGCTACGTTAAGAAAGGCCTTCATTCCGACCTTTCCTGTTGACCCATTGGCGTCTCTCGACATTTTTGGGCAGCAGCGTTTCTCTATACAGGAGCCTCACCTAACAGAGACCATATTCAATTACACGTTGAATATTAGCACTGTAAAATCGTAGTGTCAATATCTTTTTAATCTATTTTTTTGAAAAATCAAATAGATTTATGATGGCTATATAGTAGGAAATAAGCGGAGTTTTTTGAAATAAGGCGGGAAAATAAATACTTTAATGAACATAAATAAAAAGCACTGATTACAGTGCTTTTTATTATAGATTATGAGATTGTAGGATTTTCAAAAATAACAATTTCTGAGTTACTTGTTGTTGAAACGCGTTGTGCGTAATATGTTAAAGCTGAAGAAATATATGTTGGTAACGTCTCATTTGTATGTGATGTTGTATATTCATGGATTAATTCTTTTAAAGTCGTCCATTCTAATTGTGCTGGGTGATCAGAAACGAAAGAACTTACCCAGCGATCAAATGAAGATGAAAAATCAGTTTGTAAACGAAATACTTCTTTCATAATAAAACGCTCCCTTAAAATGTAGTACAATCATTTTAACATAAAACACGAACAATAGCTAAATTTTTCGATTGTAACGTTCGTGTTATATAGTTGTCTAGATGATTGGTTATGTAAATTCGATTTGCCATTTGAAATAACATTCCGTAAGATGAAAGATAGATTATATAAAGAGCTGGAGGAAAGAAAGTGGAATTTGTATTTTTAGGGACTGGTGCAGGTGTTCCTTCAAAAGGAAGGAATGTTTCAGCAATTGCTTTGCAGTTGTTAGAAGAAAGAGGACAGACTTGGTTATTTGACTGTGGCGAGGCGACGCAACATCAAATACTACATACGTCTGTACGTCCACGCCGCATTGAAAAAATATTTATTACGCATTTACATGGCGATCATATTTTTGGATTGCCGGGTTTATTGGGTAGCCGTTCGTTTCAAGGTGGAACAACAAAATTAACAGTGTACGGACCAAAAGGAATTAAACAATTTATTGAAGTGGCATTATTAGTAAGTACGACACACGTTAAATATCCACTTGAAATCGTTGAGATTACGGAAGAAGGTATTGTGTTTGAGGATAATGAATTTTGTGTAGAAACAAAAAGGTTATCACATGGAATTGAATGCTTCGGATATCGAATTGTAGAGAAAGATATACAGGGAGCTCTTTTAGTGGATAAGTTACTGGGAATGGGTGTGAAACCTGGTCCAGTTTTTAAACGATTAAAAGATGGTGAAGTAGTTGAATTAGAGAATGGCACAGTGTTAGATGGAAAAGATTTTATTGGCCCGCCTCAAAAAGGAAGAGTTATTACAATTTTAGGCGATACACGATATTGCGAAGCGAGTAGAGAGCTTGCGCAAGATGCTGACGTACTTGTTCATGAAGCGACTTTTGCGGCAGAAGATGAACAACAAGCGTATGATTATTTTCATTCCACATCTAAGCAAGCTGCGAGTATTGCACTTCAGGCAAATGCAAAACGCTTAATATTGACTCATATTAGTTCTCGTTATCAAGGAGATACATATAAGGAATTATTGAAAGAGGCAAGAGAGCTATTTTCTAATACAGAAATAGCTACGGATTTAAAATCATTTCCAGTAGAAAGATAAGAATGTTGTGAAAAAATGGTGACGATAGGTTGCCATTTTTTTTTATTTCTAAAAAAATTAAAAATAAAACTGTTATCATTTTATTTTTATATAGGATGACACAGAAAGTTTTAATGATGTGAAGATATAAGATAAAAATACATAATACCGATCATTTAGAAAAACTGTTATATAAGTCAGACGACATACGAGTGGTACAAGTAGCGAAAATGGATTTTTATTCAGAACTTTTAAAATTCATTAAAAGTAAGCGTTTTATTAAAAACAAGCTATAATGAGGGCAGATTATAATTTATTGTAGGCTACATGCGTTTTAGCCATTTGTCATAACAAGTGAAGTTGACTAAATCGTGAGAGAGCAACATGGAAATTATAATAGGAAGGATATTACTATTATTTGTACTAAGTCTTTTTTCCCTTTTTAGCTTTAAAATATCAAAAGGTATGAAAGCAATGGGAGTTTCACTTGTTTATGCTATGCTTGTAAGGGGTTCTGTGTTAAACTTTGGATTGCTACCAGACTTTATTGTGGACTATCTTATATTATTTTTAAATGCAGGTAATGCTAAGTTTCTTATTTATTATTATAACTGGTATTATTTCAGGATATATTGCTTCACTGTTATTCAAAAACTATCCAATTCTTACAGCGGAACAAATTCGTGGTACGACTGGAACAGCAACCGATTTGGTAGCTTAATAGAATAGTAAATAATTTTTTCATAGAGGTTTAGGGGGAGTTATGATGAAGTATCGCTCAGTGTTTGATATTATTGGTCCGGTTATGATTGGTCCATCAAGTTCACATACAGCAGGCGCGGCAAGAATGGGGCAAGTTGCTCGTCAGCTGTTTCGTCATGAACCAGAGAGAGTTAGCATTTCATTATATGGTTCATTTGCAAAAACATACCGTGGTCACGGTACGGATGTAGCGCTAATCGGTGGAATACTAGGATTTGAAACAGATGATTTACGTATTCCAAGTGCGTTAGATATTGCAAAAGAACGCGGGATTGAAGTGGAATTCATTGAAGAAGATGCAAATGCTCCGCATCCAAATACAGCGAAAATTCGTCTGTATAAAGGTGAAGAGGAAATTGAAGTTGTTGCTTGCTCAATTGGTGGCGGTAAAATTGAAGTTGTAGAATTAAACGGATTCGATCTTCAATTAACAGGCACGAGTCCAGCACTACTTATTGTAAATAACGATCGCTTTGGTGCTATCGCAGCTGTAGCTTCAATCCTTGCTAAGCATGAGATTAACATAAGTACAATGAGTGTTTCTCGTAAAGAAAAAGGAAGAAGAGCGCTTATGGTCATTGAAACAGATGAATTATTAGCAGATGAAGTAATTGCGGAAATAAATGGGCAACAAAATATTTGTCAAGTAACTATTATGGATTAATTGCAGGGGGGACACACCATGTTTCGGAACGCAGCGGAACTAGTGGCGCAAGCTAAAGAGCAAAATGTAAAAATCGCAGAAATTATGATTCAATGTGAAATGCAAACAAGAAATATCTCACGTGAAGAAGTAATTGCTGGAATGGAAAAGAACTTAGTCGTGATGGAACAAGCAGTAGAACGCGGTATTCGTGGTGTAAAATCACCGACTGGTTTAACTGGCGGGGATGCTGTGAAAGTCCAAGCGTATATGCAGAGTGGAAAAGGCTTATCTGGAGATACGATTTTGGACGCAGTGAGTAAAGCTGTTGCGACAAATGAAGTAAATGCGGCGATGGGAATTATTTGTGCAACACCAACAGCAGGATCTGCTGGAACAGTGCCAGGTGTACTGTTTGCACTACAAGAAAAATTACAGCCGACACGCGAAGAAATGATTGAATTTTTATTTACAGCAGGAGCTTTCGGTATGGTTGTTGCGAATAATGCTTGTATTTCTGGCGCGGCAGGAGGTTGCCAAGCTGAAGTAGGTTCAGCAAGTGGAATGGCAGCTGCAGCAGCAGTTGAGATGGCTGGTGGAACACAAGATCAAGCAGCTACAGCGATGGCGATTTCATTAAAGAATATGCTTGGTTTAGTATGTGATCCTGTTGCAGGGCTTGTAGAAGTACCTTGTGTAAAACGTAATGCAGCAGGAGCTGCGAATGCCATGATTTCAGCTGATTTATCATTAGCTGGTGTAACTAGTACAATTCCATGTGATGAAGTCATTGAGGCGATGTTTAGAATTGGACAAACGATGCCAGTAGCACTTCGTGAAACAGCAGAAGGTGGCCTTGCAGCAACACCGACAGGTCGTCGTTTGCAAGAAGAGATTTTTGGTAAGAGTAACAACTAAAAGCATATCATATGATTAAAGTAAAAACGGAGCTCAAATAAAGTTGAGCTCCGTTTTTTATTTTTCTTTTGCTATTTCTTCTAATGTTTTTCCAAGATCGTGTGATCGTTTCGTTGCTTGTGTAATACATGAGATTAATGCTTGTTGAAAATTATGCTCCTTTAATACTTCAATACCTGCTTCAGTTGTTCCGCCAGGAGAAGTAATTTCTTTTCGCAAAATAGAAGGGTGTTTTTCGCTTGCTTTTAGCATTTCAGCAGAACCAATCATCGTCTGAAGAATAAGAGGTTTTGCAACATCTTCTTTTAAACCAATTTTTTTTGCTGCCTCTTCCAGTGCCTCTACCACGTAATAAATATAAGCTGGTCCACTTCCAGATAATGCAGTGATAGCATGCATATCTTCTTCTTCTGCAACAGAGACGAGACCAATCGTTTCAAATAAAGATGTTGCAGTGCGAATATGTTCCTCCGTTGTGTGTTCTGAAGGTGAGATAGCGGTAGCGGATTTTAAAATGGCTGCAGATGTATTTGGCATTGCACGAATAATCGGAACGTCTTTTTGAAGTAGGTTTCTAATTGAATGAGTAGAAACACCTGCTAATAATGAAATAATAAGCAAGTCATTATTTATGTATTCTTTAAGAGGAATAACCGCTTCTGCGACATCTTTTGGCTTCATAGCTAGAAAAAGAATATTTGCATCAGCAAGTAATTCCTTTTTATTATGTGTACCTTTGACACCGTATTTTTTATGTAACTCCTGTAATCTTGTCTCGTTAGAACGATTACTTACAGTGACGTGTTCTCCCTTAACAACATTTGCGTTTAATAAGCCACCAATAATCGCTTCGGCAATAGAGCCTGCACCGAGAAAGGAAATGTTTTGCATAGACATGATGTGCCTCCTTTAAATTTGGTTAGAAATACTTATAAATGTACATACATTCGTTTTTTTATGGAAAAGACCTCTTTTTATCTGAAAATAATGACAAATTTATAGGGAAGTTGTAAACTGAAGAGGTATTCATTTTTGAACCGGAAAAAGACAGGGGGGGCTAAGCATGACGGCGATTCATCGAATGGAGATTCCTGTTCCATTTGCAGTTGAGACAGTGAATGTGTTTTTAGTTGAGGGAGAAACATTAACGTTAATTGATACAGGGACAAATACAGAAGAAGCAAAGAAAGCACTAGAAAGTCAATTAGGTGCATTAGGATATAAGATAGAAGATATTGAAACGGTAGTGATTACGCATCACCATGCGGATCATTGCGGACTTTTAAATACATTTTCTGAAAAAGTAAAGATTATCGGACATCCTTGGAATGAACCGTGGATTACACAGAATGCTGAATTTTTAAAGAGGTATCATGAATTTTTTAAAGAGACAGCCTTGCAGTTCGGCGTTCCAGCAGTATTTCTGAATGGTGAGGCGTTATTGACGACGAAGACACTTAAATATTCTTGTAATAGATCGTTAACACATACCGTGAGAGAGGGAGATCGTATAGATTCCTTACCTGGATTTACAGTGATTGAAACCCCGGGTCATGCTTCCACTCATATTTCATTATATAGAGAATCTGATGGGATATTAATTGGTGGGGATGCTCTCATTAGTCATATTTCTTCAAATCCAATATTAGAACCGCCATATGAAGGGCAAACAGAAAGAGCGCATCCTTTATTGCAGTACAATCAAACGTTAAAACGTTTAAGTGAAATGAATATTTCACGGATTTTATCAGGGCATGGGGAAGATGTTCTGAATGTGAAACAACTTATTGAAACAAGATTACAAAAGCAAGAGACACGTGCTTTTAAAGTGCTTGAACTATTAAAGGAAAAGCCAATGACAGCATTTGAGGTGTGTGTAAAACTATTTCCGGTATTATATAAAGAGCAATTACCACTTACTATCTCAGAAACTGTTGGACAATTAGACTTTTTAGCATATAATCAACAGGTGATGATTGATGAATCTTCACAACAATTGATTTATTATGCAAAGTAGGTGACAGCAATGACGGGACGTTTACAAGAAAAAGTAATCGTCATTACAGGTGCTTCTAGTGGAATTGGAGAGCAAGTGGCAATGCAGGTTGCAGAGCAAGGGGCGACGCCGGTATTAATGGCTCGAACAGAAGAGAAGCTACAAGCATTAGCAGACAAAATTAAAGTAACTTATAATACGCCTTGCTATTACTATGTATTAGATGTAAGTGAAGAAACGAAAGTACAATCTGTTTTTTCAAAGGTATTACAAGAAGTAGGACGTATTGATATATTGGTAAATAATGCTGGGTTTGGTATTTTTAAAACGTTTGAAGATGCTTCAATGGATGAAGTAAAGGATATGTTTCAAGTAAATGTATTTGGATTAGTAGCTTGTACGAAAGCGGTATTACCTAATATGGTAAAAAGGAACGAAGGACAAATTATTAATATTGCTTCATTGGCTGGAAAAATTGCAACTCCGAAGTCGAGTGCTTATGCAGCAACAAAACACGCTGTATTAGGATTTACGAATAGTTTACGTATGGAGTTATCTAACACAAATGTATATGTAACAGCAATTAACCCAGGACCGATAGATACGAACTTTTTTGAAATAGCCGATCAATCAGGTACATATGTGAAAAATATGGGACGTTACATGTTAAAACCAACATATGTAGCAGAACAAATCGTAAAGGCGATGCAAACGAAAAAACGTGAAGTAAACTTGCCGAAGTGGATGGGAATGGGGCCAAAGCTCTACGCATTATTCCCAGGTTTATTTGAACGCGTTGCAGGCAAATCATTAAGTAAAAAATAGGAGATTTCCATATGGAAATCTCCTATTTTTTATTTTCCAGTCACATAATCGTAAACGATATCCTCAACAGCCTCGTATACATCAATTTCAGTATTTAAATGAATTATCATTTGAATATGTTTAATTAGCATTTCCTGATCCTCTTTTGAAACAGGATTACATTGATATTGCCGGAAACTTTTTATAATCATTTTCTCAATTAATTTTTTATTCATGTTTTTCCCCGCCTGTATGTATACATGTATTGTTTTATTGTACTTGAAGTGAAATGAAAATACTACTATGCACTATTTTTGCATAAAAATCCACTTGTGTATATTGCTTTTATAGCGAGGTTAATATTTTGAAGTTTTTAAAAATTATAAATATTTAATTGACTTTATAATTATGCAATATTATAATCAAACTTAATTTAAAGAATAGATATGAGGAGGAGCTTATGAAAGTCGCAATTATTGGAGCAACTGGATATGGAGGTATTGAGTTAATTCGGTTATTAGAGCAACATCCATATTTTTCGATAGCATCTCTCCATTCTTTTTCACAAGTCGGTGAATTTATGACAAATGTATACCCGCATTTTCGAAATGTTCTTGTCCATACGTTACAAGAAATTGATGCGGAGAAAATAGAGAAGGAAGCTGAAATTGTATTTTTAGCAACCCCAGCGGGAGTATCGGCAGAGTTAACACCAAAATTATTGGCAGTAGGTTTAAAAGTAATTGACCTATCTGGAGACTTTCGTATGATAGATCCCTCGTCATATGAATTGTGGTATAAAAGGCCAGCTGCACAGGAAGAACTTCTTAGGAAAGCAGTATATGGATTAAGTGAATGGAAAAGGCCTGAGATCCAAAATGCAAATTTAATTGCAAACCCAGGATGTTTTGCTACAGCTGCATTATTAGCGGTAGCGCCGTTAGTACGTAGCGGCATAATTGAAGAAGCTTCGATTATTATTGATGCGAAATCAGGAGTATCTGGAGCGGGCAAAACGCCAACAACAATGACTCACCTTCCTGAGTTATACGATAACTTACACATTTATAAAGTTAATCAACATCAGCACGTTCCTGAGATTGAGCAAATGCTTGCAGAGTGGAATCGTGAAACGAAGCCAATCACGTTTAGTACACATTTAATACCGATATCACGAGGGATTATGATTACACTTTATGCGAAAGTGAAAGAGGAAATGAAAATAGAGCAACTTCAAAAGTTGTATGAAGAAACGTATGAATACTCAGCTTTCGTTCGAGTTCGCTCGCAAGGAGAATTTCCAAGTCCGAAAGAAGTAAGGGGCTCAAATTATTGTGATATTGGGATAGCTTACGATGAAAGAACAGAAAGAGTTACGGTCGTTTCTGTTATAGACAATATGATGAAAGGTGCGGCAGGGCAAGCAGTTCAAAATGCAAATTTATTAGCGGGACTAGAAGAGACAACGGGTTTACAGCATATGCCGCTTTATCCATAAGGGGGAAATTATGATTAAAGCATCGTCTATTACAAAATTAACAAATGGTTCAATTGTTACACCAAAAGGCTTTTTGGCAATCGGTACTGCAAATGGTCTGAAAAAGGTGAAAAAGGATTTGGGTGCAATCGTTTGTGAGGTGCCAGCATCATGTGCCGCTGTGTATACAACAAATCAAATACAAGCAGCGCCGTTGCAAGTAACGAAGGAGAGCATAGCAGCAGAAGGGAAATTACAAGCAATTGTTGTAAATAGCGGCAATGCAAATGCTTGTACGGGGATGAAAGGATTGCAAGATGCTTATGAGATGCGAACATTAGGAGCGGAACACTTTGGAGTAAAAGAAAAGTACGTCGCAGTCGCTTCAACAGGTGTAATTGGAGTACCTTTACCGATGGATATCATTCGAAAGGGAATTGAATCTCTTGTGCCAACAAAGGAAGTAAGTGAAGCTTATTCTTTTTGTGAAGCAATTTTAACGACAGATCTTATAACGAAAGAAACTTGCTATGAGATGATAATTGATGGGGAAGCAGTGATCATTGCTGGGGTCGCAAAAGGTTCAGGGATGATCAAACCGAATATGGCAACGATGCTTAGTTTTATTACAACAGACGCCAATATAGAGCATGAAGTATTGCAAACAGCATTATCACAAATTACGAATCATACGTTTAATCAAATTACGGTGGACGGAGATACTTCTACAAATGATATGGTCATCGTTATGGCAAGTGGATTATCAGAAACGAAAACGATGAATATGGAACATGAAGACTGGGAAACTTTCGTAGTTGCTTTACAAAAGGTATGTGAAGATTTAGCGAAAAAAATTGCACAAGATGGTGAAGGTGCTACGAAGTTAATAGAAGTAAACGTGTTAGGGGCTAGAACAAATGAAGAAGCAAAGAAAATTGCAAAGCAAATAGTCGGTTCGAGTCTTGTGAAAACAGCGATATATGGTGAAGACCCAAATTGGGGGCGAATTATTAGCAGTATTGGACAAAGTGAAGTAGAGATTAATCCGAATACAATTGATATTACTCTTCAATCTATCGCTGTGTTAAAAAATAGTGAACCTCAAATGTTTTCTGAAGAGGAAATGAAAAAGAGATTACAAGAACATGAAATTATTATTGATGTGTATTTACATTTAGGAGAAGAGAACGGATCAGCTTGGGGCTGTGACTTAAGCTATGAATATGTGAAAATAAACGCTTGTTATCGTACATAAGGAGAGGGAAGATGAGCGATTATATTGTAGTGAAATGCGGCGGTAGCATGTTGAATCGATTAAATAGTGTCTTTTTTGATTGTATAAAGAAATTGCAAAATAAGTATAAGGTTGTTATTGTCCATGGCGGTGGCCCAGAAATTGATGCCAAGTTAGAAGACTCTAATATCGAGATAGAAAAGAAAGATGGATTAAGAGTAACGCCGAAAGAGGTTATGGATGTTGTTCAAATGGTGCTATGCGGAAGCACGAATAAAAAATTCGTAATGAATTTACAAAAACATGATTTACTTGCGGTGGGGCTTTCAGGATGTGACGGTAATTTACTTCAAGTTCAACCTGTTGGCGAAGCGATAGGATATGTAGGAGAAGTAAGTTATGTAGAAACAGCCTTACTAAAAGGGTTGATAGATATGAATTATATTCCTGTCATTGCCCCAATTGGGATAAATGGTAATGAGGTTTATAACATAAATGCAGATACCGCTGCAGCTGGAATTGCAGCCGCACTATCCGCAAAAGAACTCATTTTTATAACGGACGTAGATGGAGTATTACACGAAGGAAGATTGGTAAAGAAAACGGATGAATATGAAATTCTTACTTTTATAGAACAAGGCGTCATTACAGGTGGAATGATTCCGAAAGTACAGGCGGCACTTACATCGTTAAAAATGGGAGTGAAAAAGGCTAGTATTGTAAATGGTACAAAGGATTTTACTGAGGTTACAGGAGAGTGTGTTGGAACTACGGTAACAAAAGGAGTGAGTATCGTATGACAAGCCATCTTTTTCAAACATATGGAAGAAGAGAAATTGAATTTCTAAAGGGCAATGGAGCGAAAGTTATTGATAAAAGTGGTGAGCAATATTTAGATTTCACTTCTGGTATTGGAGTATGTAACTTAGGACATTGTCATCCTACGGTTGTAAAGGCAGTAGAAAAGCAACTTAGAAATATATGGCATATATCTAACTTATTTACGAACTCCTTACAAGAAGAGGTCGCATCATTATTAACAGAAGATACAGCATTAAATCATGTGTTTTTTTGTAATAGCGGGGCGGAGGCAAATGAAGCGGCTTTAAAACTAGCACGTAAGCATACTGGAAAATCTCTCGTAGTAACATGTGAGCAATCTTTCCACGGGAGAACATTTGGAACGATGAGTGCAACAGGGCAAGATAAAGTGAAAGAAGGATTCGGTCCATTACTTCCGTCTTTTTTACATATACCATTTAACGACATACGAGCATTAGAGGAAGTAATGAATGAAGAAGTTGCGGCGGTAATGGTAGAAGTTATTCAAGGAGAAGGAGGAGTAATATTAGCTGATCCATCCTTTTTGAAGGAAATTGAAAAACTATGTAATCAGTACAATGCTCTTTTTATTATAGATGAAGTACAAACTGGAATAGGCAGAACAGGAACACTATTCGCTTATGAGCAAATGGGAATAGTTCCTGATATCGTTACCATCGCAAAGGCGCTTGGGAATGGTATTCCAGTTGGAGCGATGATTGGCCGAAAAGAACTAGGTTCTTCTTTTACTGCCGGGTCACACGGTTCAACTTTCGGTGGGAATTATATTGCTATGACTGCAGCGAAAGAAGTATTGCAATTCATTAAGGAACAATCGTTTTTTAAAGAGGTACAGGAAAAGGGCGAGTACGTATTAAAGAAATTGCAAGAAGAATTACGACACGTTGAATGTGTTCAAAATATTCGTGGTAAGGGACTTATGATTGGAATCGAATGCAAGCATGAGGTTGCAAATGTCATAGAACAACTAGAAAAAGCAGGACTTCTCGTATTACAAGCAGGGACTAATGTTATAAGACTATTACCACCACTTATTGTAACGAATGAAGAGCTAGAACAGGCAATATATATGATAAAAAGAGTGGTTTGTACAAAAAATGCATCAATAATATAAGGGGGAAATTTCATGTCAACTGTACAAGTACCGAAATTAAATACGAAAGATCTTTTAACGTTAGAAGAATTGACGCAAGAAGAAATCATTTCTTTAATTGAGTTCGCTATATATTTAAAAAAGAACAAGCAGGAGCCTTTATTACAAGGGAAAATATTAGGTCTCATTTTTGATAAACATTCAACCCGTACTCGCGTTTCTTTTGAAGCAGGAATGGTACAGCTCGGAGGACATGGAATGTTTTTAAGTGGAAAAGAGATGCAAATTGGCAGAGGAGAAACGGTGTCAGATACTGCGAAAGTACTATCTCATTATATTGATGGAATTATGATACGCACATTTTCGCATGCGGATGTAGAGGAGCTTGCAAAAGAGTCCAGTATCCCAGTTATTAACGGTTTAACTGATGATCATCATCCTTGCCAAGCATTGGCAGATTTAATGACGATATATGAAGAAGTTCATACGTTTAAAGGAGTTAAATTAGCTTATGTAGGTGATGGGAATAATGTATGTCATTCACTATTGCTAGCGAGTGCAAAAGTCGGAATGAATATGACTGTTGCAACTCCCGTAGGGTATGAGCCGAATGAAGAAATTGTTAAAAAAGCATTAGCAATTGCTGATGAAACAGGGGCTGAAATTGAAATTTTACATAATCCTGAATTAGCGGTAAGTGGAGCAGATTTTATTTATACTGACGTTTGGATGAGTATGGGCCAAGAAGGAGAAGCAGAAAAATATACTTTATTCCAGCCTTTCCAAGTAAATAAAGAGCTTGTTATACATGCAAAGCAAACATATCGTTTCCTGCACTGCCTGCCTGCTCATCGTGAAGAAGAAGTAACTGGAGAGATTATAGATGGGCCACAGTCTATCGTTTTTGAGCAAGCTGGTAACAGGTTGCACGCGCAAAAAGCTTTATTAGTGAGTTTATTTAAAAATATAGAAGAGCCTTCCTAAAAGGGAGGTTTTTTTATATTGAAATGTCGGATGTATATTTAGTTAATTATCTCTATATCATTTATAATAAAAAGAGAAAACTAAATTTGTTTTTCATATCATGTAAGGACATACTAGATAAAAAAATATAGTTAAAGAGATGATGAATTTGAAAACAACTAAGAAAACATATTCGTTTTTTCAGCGGATGTGGAGAATATTAAAGTTTCAATATTTTAAGTTGCTTCGATCGCCAGAAGGAGCAAAGAAAGTGTCGCTAGGTTTTGCTATTGGATTTGGTTTAGAAATGTTGGTGATTTATACGGCATCTCTCGTATATTTAATATTTTATCCAATTGTAAGGTTAGCAAAGGGATCTTTTCCAGCCGCAGTCATTGGTAATATTATTGGGAAAATATCGTTTCTCCCAGTATTTTTATTTCCGTTTGCTTATGCGCTAGGAAAAATGATTTACCCATTTCATGTACAGAAAATACATCATGAACCATTTACGATATCAGATTTGTTTTCGAGCCATATTTTTACGATGTTAAAGAGCTTATTACAGAGTGAAGTGTATGTATTAATTGGTATGACGATAATAGGAATTGTGTTTGGGGTAATTTCATATTTCGTTGTGCATTATTTATATGAAAAGAATCGTAAGTTACGTTTGAAGAAAAGAAAGAAACAAGTGAGAGAACCACTTGTTCAAATATAAAGAATGTCACATTCATTTTCTCCTTTGAATATGTTTAAGAAAAAGGGGGAGAGAATGAATGTATTATTACTATGTACCTCAAGTATATCCATATACAAATTATTATCCTGTGACTGGAGTGAGACAGCAATTCGGAGTATATCCGCAGCAACAAATACAGCAAATGCAGCAAATGCAGCAAATGCAACAGCCTGAGCAGCAACTTGTTCAAGAACGAAAACCGTATTTAATGACATGGCCGTATTCAAATGTATACTATGGTAATTATTACGAATCATAAAGCTGCTTCTATTTAGAAGCAGCTTTATGCGTTTGTTTTCAAAATTAAATTTTGAATGGTTTTAAGAGAATAAATGAGCTTTTCACGCTCTTCCTCAGATAATGTTTGAAAATTTTCTTTTAGTTTTCCTAAAATGAATTGCTGATACTGACTTACTAACATTTTCCCTTCAGTTGTTAGGGAAATTAAAATGACCCTTCGATCTTTTTCGCTATAATGACGCTCTATTAGCTCTTCTTGAATAAGTTTGTTTAATAGAGGGGTCATGTTAGGCCGTGAAATCGCTAGCCGCTTGCCAATTTCTGAAACTGCTAATGTACCATTTTCATGCAAAAGCAGTAACACTTGCGTATGTGATGGCGGCATATGTCTTTGAGAAGAAAACTCTCCAGGAAGCATAAATTTGCGATAAAAAAGAGGCACTAGCGAAAGAAGATGATCAACAATACGTTCCCACTCGCGTGATTCCATATAACGGCCCCCTTCCACTATCATTGTAACAAAAAAGACAAGGTATAAAAATAGAATTGTTTCATGGTAGCCTTAATATTTGTAGGATAACACTTGCTTTGTAAATGTATTGGCAATAATCGTATAACCGTTATCATTTGGGTGTACTTGGTCAAATAGTAAATCTTTTTTATCCTTCGATATTAATTTGCGAATTGGTAAAACAATCGACGGTTGATGTGCTTTTGAAATAGAATAAATAGAATCATTCCAACCATCTAAAAACATATCTGCATAACTTGCGATGGAGTCATCTAGTTGTAAAGGGTTATAGAGTTCAGATAGAATGAGTAAAGCATTCGGATTTTGATCTCGAACGGTCTTTACAATGTTTTTTACATCCGTTTCAAAACGGGCTTTTTCTTTATTTAACATTTTAATACCATCTATAACACCTACATCACGATTTAAGCGGAATAAATTATTTGCTCCAATATTAATAGTAATTATATTTGCTTCCCTAATTTTTTGTTGAACTTCTTCTGACTGGACTTTTTTAACGAGACGATCTGTAGTGAGACCATTTACACCGAGGTTTTCTACCCTAATTGGTTTATGAATTTGTCCTTCTAATTGTTTAGAAGCTAATTCGGCAAATCCCCCTTGTGTAGATCCATATCCTTTTGCAAGTGAATCACCTAATACGAGGTGATAAAAGGAATCATTCGTTTGCTTATCAATCCAACTCGGAGCAGATGTTTTTTCTGTTTTTCTTTCAGTTTCTTTTTGTTTTGTCTCATCGTTCTTTTCAAAATTAGAATAAGAAATGATTAGAAGGAGGAGACAAACAATTGTTAAGATGACTTTTCTCATAAATTCATCCTCCTTGTAATTGGTAATTGTATCATATTCAGCAGTATTAGCAATGTAAGGGCATATTATATGTTTATGAAAAGTTTATAATAACTTTACAGAAAATTTGTAGAAGTGTGTCAAAAAATATTGACGATATGAAAGCACTTTAGATATGATAATGTCAGATAAGGTGAAGATTATCGCTCTAATAGAAGAAAAAAGGTATGTGGTTAGAGACTGATAGAGATTCACTTCATTATTTTGGGGTAATTGTATAAGGGGGATTTTTTGTGAAAAAGTCAAAAAAAATGCTAGCTGGAGCAACACTTGCTATTGGCGTTATAGCACCGCAAGTGTTGCCAACAACAGCTCAAGCAGAGGAAAAAGCTGGGGAGAGTACAGTTAACTTACGAATTTTAGAAACATCAGATATTCACGTTAACTTAATGAATTACGATTATTATCAAACGAAAACAGATAATAAAGTAGGTCTCGTGCAAACTGCAACACTTGTTAATAAAGCACGTGAAGAAGCGAAGAACTCTGTCCTATTCGATGATGGGGATGCACTGCAAGGGACACCGCTTGGAGATTATGTAGCGAATAAAATAAATGATCCGAAGAAGCCTGTGGATCCTAGTTATACACATCCATTATATCGTGTAATGAATTTAATGAAGTATGACGTCATCTCTCTTGGAAATCATGAATTTAACTACGGTTTAGACTATTTAAACAAAGTAATTAGTAAAACAGAGTTCCCGGTTATTAACTCAAACGTCTATAAGGATGATAAAGATAATAATGAAGAGAACGACCAAAACTACTTTAAACCATATCATGTTTTTGAAAAAGAAGTAGAAGATGAATCAGGTCAAAAACAAAAAGTGAAAATTGGCGTAATGGGATTTGTTCCACCTCAAGTTATGAACTGGGATAAAGCGAATTTAGAAGGAAAAGTGAAAGCAAAAGATATAGTTGAAACAGCGAAGAAAATGGTGCCAAAAATGAAAGCAGAAGGTGCAGATGTTATCGTTGCACTAGCGCATTCCGGTGTTGATAAGAGTGGATACAACGTTGGCATGGAAAACGCGTCGTATTATTTAACAGAGGTTCCTGGTGTAGATGCAGTATTAATGGGACATTCACATACTGAAGTGAAGGATGTATTTAATGGTGTTCCTGTTGTAATGCCTGGTGTCTTTGGAAGTAACCTGGGTATTATTGATATGCAATTGAAAAAGGTAAACGGAAAATGGGAAGTACAAAAAGAGCAATCGAAGCCGCAACTTCGTTCGATTGCTGATAGTAAAGGGAACCCATTAGTACAATCTGATCAAAGATTAGTTAATGAAATTAAGGATGATCATCAAGCGACAATTGATTATGTGAATACAGCTGTAGGAAAAACGACAGCGCCAATTAATAGTTATTTCTCATTAGTACAAGATGATCCTTCTGTACAACTTGTGACAAATGCACAAAAATGGTATGTAGAAAAGCTATTCGCTGAAAACGGACAATATAGTAAATATAAAGGAATTCCAGTATTATCTGCAGGAGCACCATTTAAAGCGGGTGGCCGAAACGGTGCTACATATTATACGGATATTCCAGCAGGCACATTAGCAATTAAAAACGTAGCGGATTTATATGTATATCCAAATACATTATATGCTGTAAAAGTAAATGGGGCACAAGTGAAAGAATGGCTTGAAATGTCTGCAGGTCAGTTTAATCAAATTGATTCAAAGAAAACAGAAGAACAGCCGTTAGTAAATATAGGCTATCCTACATATAACTTTGATATTTTAGATGGCTTAAAATACGAAATTGATGTAACACAACCGGCGAAATACGATAAAGATGGAAAAGTTGTAAATGCAAATACGAATCGTATTATAAATATGACGTATGAAGGGAAGCCAGTAGCTGATAATCAAGAGTTCATCGTCGCTACAAATAACTATCGTGGAAGTAGCCAAACGTTCCCAGGTGTAAGTAAAGGGGAAGTTGTATACCAATCACAAGATGAAACACGTCAAATCATTGTGAAGTATATGCAAGAAACACCAGTTATTGATCCAGCAGCAGATCAAAATTGGACGTTTAAGCCGATTGTTGCAGATAAATTAAATACAACATTTGATTCTTCACCAAATGCACAAAATCATATAAAGAAAGATGGAAAGATATCATATGTTGGACCATCTGAAAATGAATTTGCTAAATATGCAATTGATATAACGAAGAAGAATGATGATAAGGAAACTGGTGGAGAGAATCCAACAACACCGCCAACAGGTGAAGGCAATAACGGAGAAAATCCAACGACACCACCAACAGGTGAAGGCAATAATGGAGAGAATCCAACGGCACCGCCAACAGGTGAAGGCAATAACGGAGAAAATCCAACGACACCACCAACAGGTGAAGGCAATAATGGAAATGAACCAAAACAAGATGGAAATAATACAGGATCTGGACAAACTACAACGGATAATCAAAACTCAAAAGAAACAACAACTGTAAGTGAAAATAAAGAAGAACGTGATTTACCGAAAACAGGTACAAGTGTTGCTTCTACAATTGGAGCAGGTCTGGCGTTTGTTGGAGCGGGATTACTTATGTTATTTAGAAGAAAGAAAGCGAATAGATAGCGGAGAAATATAAAAAGGATTACCGATTAAGGTAATCCTTTTTATTATATTATGAAACTGGTACTGCTTTTTCTTTCTTCCATGAAAGGCCAAATCCAGTAAAGCCGACGATAATCGTTAAGACTGGGCAAGCTAAACAGAAGATTGCGTATGGAAGGTAATCGAATGTTGGAACGCCAAGGACGTTTGTTAAGAATACGCCACTTACACCCCATGGTACGAGCGGGTTAATGACTGTACCTGCATCTTCTAATACGCGTGATAAATTACGACGTTCTAAACCGACTTCATCGTATTTATTAGCGAATGCTTGTCCTGTTAAAACGATGGATAAGTACTGCTCACCAAGTAAGAAGTTTACACCAATTGCAGTTGAAGCAGTAGAAATAATTAAGCGTGTGCTATTTTTTACGAAGCTAGAGATAATATTCATCAGCTGCGCTATAATACCCATTCCTTGTAATAATCCTCCCATACAAAGAGCTAGGAAAATAAGAGCAATCGACATCATCATACTTTGTAGACCACCGCGAGATAGTAAGCTATCAATGTCTTTAATACCAGTTTTAGAAACGTAGCCATCTTGCATAATTTTCATTAAATCAGCTAAAGAAGTGCTAGGTTTAAAAATAAAGAGAATAATAATTCCTACCACAATTCCTGCAAGCAATGTTGGAACTGCTGGAACCTTTTTAAATGCGAATAGGAACAGTAATAAAATTGGAATAAGTGTAACGATAGAAATCGTTGTGTTTTTTTCTAACGTGCTAATAAAGTTTGTGAAGTCAACGTCTCCACTAGTACCGCTTCCTAAAATGAAAAATGCGATAAAAGCAATAATGAAAGCAGGAACTGTTGTCCAAAGCATGTTGCGAATATGCTCAAATAAATCTACACCCGTTACAGCAGGAGCTAAGTTTGTTGTATCAGATAAAGGAGACATTTTATCTCCAAAGAATGCACCAGAAATAATTGCACCAGCGATCAGAGCTGGATCGTATCCGAGAGCACTACCCATTCCCATAAAGGCAAGTCCTACAGTTGCGGCAGTTGTAAATGCACTACCGATACTCGTTCCAACAATTGCACAAACTACAAAAACAGTAGGAACGAAAATTTTTGGAGATACAAGTTGGAATCCGTATACCATTAAAGTTGGAATTGTTCCAGCTGCGATCCAAACACTAATTAATACGCCCACAAGTAAGAAAATAAAAATAGATGGAATACCAGCTGAAATACTACTGATCATCCCTTTTTCCATAGTAGACCAAGAGATTTTTTTCATAAATCCAAATGCTAATAAAAGAACGATACCAAATAAAATGGGGATGTGTGGTGAAACTTCTAATTGGATAACACTAAAGCCAATACAGAAAAAGATAAATAATGTTAAAAGAACAGATTCAATTTTTGAAACCATTGTTTTTCCCTCCTAAGTAATTTAAAATAGCTCTTTTTTATATAAAATTCGCCAATATTGTATATTTCCTTCTAAAATTTAGAATTTTGTGACAAATTACCGGTAATTGTCAACATCTCAATATGATACGGAAATGATTGGATAAAAAAACGCCCCTGCATATAATTATGCAGGGACGAAGAAATCGCGGTACCACCCTAGCTTGTGAAAGGAGTGTATCACAAAATAAAGGGTCATATGATATGCGCTCATAAAATAAAAACGCCCCTGCAATATATGCAGGGACGAAAAATTCGCGGTACCACCCTAAATTGTGAAACAGTTTCATTTCACCACTCTTTAGACATAACGGTCTAAACCGTCTTTCACTACTCCTCACGTTTCGTAAAAGAAGCTCCAGGGGGTAATTCATAAATCGCTCTGTACTGGTTCGCACCGACCACCAGCTCTCTGAAATCAGAAAACGAAATACTACTAAATCCTATCAACGCCGATTCATATGATGTTAGTTAAATTTTTATCATATATTCATCATACATGTCAATAAAAACATTCGATATTTTTTTAGGGAAATAAAGGAAAAATGTTTTTCACACTGTAAAAATGTGCGTTATAATGAATTTGAAAGGGGAGGAAAGAGTGAAGAAAAAAATAATTCTTTTTACCACCTTACTAGTCGTTGGCGGAAGTGCTGGAATTTACACAGCTTTTGCAGCTGAATCAGAGAAGTCGAAACAAAAGCAAATACAGCAGTCAGAAGTGAAGAAAGTGAAAGAAACTGAAGAGAAGAAATCGATGGAAAAAGCAGCTACTAAACTAGGAGTTTCTACTGAGGGGAAAACAAAAGAAGAGGTTACAAAAGAAGTAGATACCGCTAGATTTGAGCAGCGCCATGATTTGTTAATTGAGCATGCTAAGCAACTTGGAATTGATACAGAAGGAAAAAAAGATGAAGAGATTATTTTAGAAATTGGAAAGATACAACATGGAAAGTAGAACAACTTATCGTATGATAAGTTGTTCTTTTTTGAGAACTGTTTGATTTAAAAATAATTGACAGTCATTTGTTTTTAATGTTAACTATATTTATAAATAAGTTAACATTAGGGGTGACAATTGTGGCTGTTAATAGTAACACGAGTGAAAAATCGTCTTATACATATGAAGAATTATTGAAGAAGAATAAAGATTACGTATGGCACCCATTTACACAAATGAAAGATTATTTAGAAGAAGATCCTGTCATTATTGAACGTGGAGAGGGAAGAAAGCTATACGATGTAAATGGAAATGAATATTGGGACGGTGTTTCGTCTATTTGGTTAAATGTTCATGGGCATCAAGTACCAGAACTAGATGAGGCAATTCGCGAGCAATTAAATAAAATTGCTCATTCTACTATGCTAGGACTTGCTAACGTTCCATCTATTTTATTAGCAGAAAAAATAATTGAAGTTGTACCAGAAGGTTTGAAGAAAGTATTCTATTCAGACTCTGGTTCTAGCGCCGTTGAAATTGCAATTAAGATGGCCTTTCAATATTGGCAGCATAAAGGAAAACCGAAAAAACAAAGATTTGTTACATTAAAAGAAGCATATCACGGTGATACGATAGGGGCTGTTTCAGTAGGAGCAATAGACTTGTTTCACCAAGTGTATAGTTCACTATTATTTGAGGCAATTAAAATGCCGTATCCATATACATATCGTTCTCCTTATGGAGATAATAAGGAACAAATTGTAAAGAAACATTTAGAAGAAATGGAAGAAATGCTACAAGAAAAACATGAAGAAGTAGCAGCTATTATTGTGGAGCCATTAATGCAAGGTGCTGGTGGGATGATTACAATGCCAAAAGGATACTTAAAAGGGCTTCGCGATTTATGTACAAAATACAATGTATTATTTATTACAGACGAGGTAGCGACTGGATTTGGGCGTACCGGGAAAATGTTTGCATGTGAACACGAGGATGTGACGCCAGACATTTTAACAGCCGGAAAAGGTTTAACAGGTGGTTATTTACCAGTGGCAATTACGGTAACGACAGATGAAATTTATAATGCCTTTTTAGGAGGCTATGAAGAACAAAAAACGTTTTTCCATGGTCATAGTTATACAGGGAATCCGTTAGGGTGTGCCGTAGCAATTGCAAATTTAGAACTATATGAAAAAACTAATTTAATAGAAGATGTTGCGCATAAAGCAGAATATGTAGCGGCACAATTAGAAGCTCTTAATGAATATAAGCACGTAGGAGATATTCGTCAGTGTGGGCTAATGGTTGGTATTGAACTTGTGAAGAATAAGGAAATGAAAGAATCGTTTGAATGGACAGAAAGAGTCGGCGTTCAAGTATGTAAACGTTCAAGAGAGCTGGGCATGATTTTGCGACCACTCGGTAATACGATTGTATTTATGCCTCCTCTTGCATCTACGGTGGCTGAGATTGATGAGATGTTACGCATTTTATATAAAGCAATCTCGGATGTTACGGAGGGAGAGTAATGAGTGGTTTCTTTATAACAGCAACGGATACAGAAGTTGGCAAAACGGTAGTGACAGGAGCATTGGCAGGCATATTTCGAGAGCGTGGACATAATGTTGGTGTATATAAACCGTTGCAAAGTGGACATGTTGCATCAAATCCTGAGGGTGATGCAGCAAGATTAAAAGCATTATCGGGTGTACCGACAGAAGAAGATGAAATTTGTCCGTATTCCATTGAAGAACCACTTGCTCCGAGACTTGCTATGAAAAGAGCTGGAAGGACGGTAATGTTAAAAGAAATTACTGCTCACTATAATGAACTACTAAAAGAGTTTAATAGCCTATTGGTAGAAGGAGCTGGTGGGCTTGCCGTCCCATATACAGAAGACGCTTTAGTAATTGATTTTGCAAAAGAATTAGAGCTCCCTCTTATTGTAGTAGCGCGTCCGACACTAGGGACAGTTAATCATACTGTCTTAACAATTTCTTATGCAAAGGCACACGGTTTAACAGTAGCAGGTGTAATTTTGTCTGGTTGTAAAGAATGTGAAAAAGAAAGAGTGCAAGAAAACAAAGAAATGATTGAGGAGTTAAGTGGAGTACCTGTTTTAGGTTTATTACCATTCCTTGAAGGTGAGTTTACAAGGGAAGAATTATTGGAATCGGTAAAAGAACATATTATGATTTCAAAATTAGAGGAGCTCATCCAAAATGAATCAAATGTGGCGCACGCATCTTCAATCTAAAGTAGAACAATTAAAGGAGCAAGGGCAGTATCGTAATTTACATGTAACAGAGAAAGCGGAAGAGACATGGCTTATTCGAAATGAGAAAAGGATGCTAAATTTAGCATCAAATAATTATTTAGGGTTAGCTGGAGATGAAAGGTTGAAAGAAGCTGCTATTGCCTGCACAAGAAAATACGGAACTGGAGCGACAGCATCTCGTCTCGTTGTAGGAAATTATCCACTGTATGAAGAGGTTGAGAGAAGTATATGTGATTGGAAAGGTACTGAAAGAGCATTAATCGTAAATAGCGGGTATATAGCAAATGTAGGTGCTATATCTGCTTTAGCCTGTCGTCACGATATGGTTTTTAGTGATAAATTAAATCACGCAAGTATTGTTGATGGAATTATATTAAGCGGAGCAGAGCATAAAAGATATCGTCATAATGATTTGGATCATTTAGAAAAGATGTTGCAAATAGCGTCACCAGAAAAGAGAAAATTAATCGTAACAGATACGATTTTTAGTATGGATGGAGATATTGCATATTTGAGAGGCTTAGTTCAGCTGAAAGAGAAATACGGGGCGATCATTATAGTTGATGAAGCACATGCAAGTGGAATATATGGAATCGGTGGAGCAGGATTATCTCATGTAGAAAAAGATATTGCTCAAAAAATTGATATACATATGGGGACGTTTAGTAAGGCTTTAGGGTGTTATGGTGCGTATTTAACGGGTGATTCCATTTATATAGAGTATTTACAAAATATGATGAGAAGCTTGATTTTTACTACAGCTTTACCACCAGGAACATTAGGGGCGATCCGAAAAGCAATTGAAATTGTGAAAGAAGATAACGAAAGAAGAGAGCGAATTATAGAGAATGGTGCATATTTCAGGACGCATTTACAAGAAGCTGGTTTTGATATTGGAAATAGCTCAACTCATATTGTACCGATTGTAGTTGGGTCAAATGAAAATACTTTACGGTTTAGTGAAAGGTTACAAGAGGTAGGTATCGCAGCCATTGCAATTCGTCCGCCGACTGTTCCAGTTGGTAGTTCTCGAGTCCGTTTTGCAGTTACGTCACAACATACAATAGCCGATTTAAAATGGGCTATTCAGCATATTATACGCATTGGCAAAGAAGAGGGGTTTTTAGTATGAAAGAGCTAAAGCTTATTTTTATTCCAGGATGGGGAATGGAAGAAGGTGTTTGGACTTTGGTTCTGCCGTATTTTAAAGGATATTCTGTTCAATGTATAGATTGGCGTAACGTGAAAGAACAAAGTGAATTTGCGGGGCGAATAATAGATGTAGCGCAGGATGAAAATGTAATTTTAGTTGGATGGTCACTAGGAGCGTTAGCGGCAGTACAAGCTTATAAAAAGATTAAGACCCAAGGTATGGTACTAATTGGTGGTACCGCTAAATTTACCAATACAAGTGACTATACAAGTGGATGGAATTCCTTGCATGTAGAACGTATGAAAAAGAATTTAACGAGAAAAAAAGAAGATACTTTGAAGCGTTTCTATGAAAATATGTTTACAAAAAGTGAGCTGAGGGAGAATACGAGTTTTGAAGAGATTGCGCAGAAGTTTAAAGGAGACTCGATTCAGTCTTTACAATTAGGCTTAGATTATTTAATAGAAACAGATATGAGAAATGAAGTAATAGATATGAAAGCCCCGCTGTTACTCCTTCATGGAGAGCAGGATGTAATATGTCCATTGTCTGCAGCCCATAGTATGGCGAATAATACGAATGCTAATCTAAAAGTAGTAAGCGGTGCTGGGCATGCATTATGTGTAACGAATTTTGAATATTGCGCAAATGAAATTATTCAATTTGTAGAGGTGATACGACATGATCAACAAAACGTTACTGCAAAAACGGTTTAACGGGGCGGCTGTATCCTACGATCAATATGCAAATGTACAAAAAAAGATGGCGCATTCGTTACTTTCTACATTGAAGGAACGATATAGTGAAACATCATCGATACGTATTTTAGAACTTGGATGCGGGACAGGATATGTAACAGAGCAATTATCAAATTTATTTCCGAAAGCTCATATTACAGCTGTGGATTTTGCTGATGAGATGATTGCAGTCGCGAAAACTAGAAAAAGTTTGGAAAATGTGATGTTTCGATGTGAAGATATTGAACAATTAAAATTAGAAAATCCATATGATGTCATCATTTCAAATGCTACATTTCAATGGCTTAATGATTTAAAAGAGACAGTGAAAAATTTATTTAACTATTTGTCTGAAGAAGGAATATTATTATTTTCCACGTTTGGTAATACGACTTTTCAAGAATTGCATACGTCTTTTCAGCGTGCTAAGAAAGAAAAGGGGATACACAATTGTACTTCAATAGGACAACGATTCGTTTCGAAAGAACAGTTAGTGAATATATGCAAAAATCCATTAGGAAATGTACATGTTTCTGAAACGTGTTACATAGAAAGCTTTACAGAAGTTAGGGAGTTTCTACATTCTATTCGAAAAGTAGGGGCAACCAATAGTAATGAAGAGTCTTACTGTCAAAGCCCTTCACTCTTTCGTACGATGCTTCGTATATACGAAAGAGACTTCACGGGAAAAGAAGGGATAATGGCAACATATCATGCTTTATTTACGTATATAACAAAAGAGGGGAAGAGATGAAATGAAACAAGTACAAACAAAAAGGGATTGGAAAAAACTTGCATACGACGTAATAGAAGAGAAAATGATTACGAAAGAAGATGCAATTGCAATATTAGAAGCTGATGATACAGAGGTTTTAGAAATTATGAATGCAGCTTACATCATTCGCCATCATCATTTTGGTAAGAAAGTAAAGTTGAACATGATTATAAATACGAAATCTGGATTATGTCCTGAAGATTGCGGGTATTGTTCACAGTCTATTATTTCAGAAGCACCGATTGATAAGTATGCATGGTTAACACAAGAGAAAATTGTTGAAGGAGCGCACGAAGCAATTCGTCGTAAAGCAGGTACATATTGTATTGTTGCATCTGGTCGTCGTCCGACGAATAAAGAAGTAAATCACGTTATTGGAGCAGTTAAGGAAATTCGTGAAACGACAGATTTAAAAATTTGCTGTTGTTTAGGATTTTTAAATGAAGATCAAGCAGGTCAGTTAGCAGAAGCTGGTGTGCATCGTTATAATCACAATTTAAATACGCATGCCAACAATTATGATAGCATTTGTTCAACGCATACGTATGACGATCGTGTTGATACAGTCCAAAAAGCGAAGCAAGCCGGTATTTCTCCATGCTCTGGAGCAATTTTCGGAATGGGAGAAACGATTGAACAGCGCGCTGAAATTGCATTTGAATTACAACGTTTAGATGCGGATTCTATTCCATGTAATTTCCTTGTTGCTGTAAAGGGTACTCCGCTTGAAGGACAAAAAGAATTAACACCTGTAGAATGTTTAAAAGTGCTGGCGATGATGCGTTTTGTAAATCCAACAAAAGAAATTCGTATTTCAGGTGGGCGAGAACTTAATTTACGTTCTGTACAGCCACTTGGTTTATTTGCAGCAAACTCTATCTTTGTCGGGGACTATTTAACAACAGCTGGACAAGAGCCGACTGCGGACTGGGGTATGATTGAAGATTTAGGGTTTGAGATTGAAGAATGTGCGCTATAAGATAGATGAAAAGCAAACTCTTTAAAGGGGTTGCTTTTTTTTGTAAATAAAATGTAATAAAAGTCCATTAACGCTTGATAGTAGTCACTTTTGGACGAGAAAAATAATTTTGTGGACGAATTTTCCAAGCCCTAATTGTACATAGTAAAAATGTAATTTATATCGGGTTGGAGGATTTTACATGTACAAATACATATTAACTATTATGACCTGTCTGATTTTAATAAAAGCGATAAGTGCTGATCCAGTTAAGGCGGCTGAAAATCCTGAACAAAAAGAAATGCAACAAAGAATTGAACAGCATTTTCGAACGAAAGCTGAACATTTTGGGCTTGAAACAGAAGGAAAAGATTTAAAAGAAGTGAGGAAGGAAATTTCTATTATAGAAGAAGCGGAAAAGAGAGAAAATGTGTGGAGAACAGCACAAGCTCTTCGTATAAAAACAGAAGGAAAAACGATGGATGAATTAATAGAAGATGTACGAAAAAAGGTGAGAAAATAAAAAAAGAGGCCTTAGCCTCTTTTTTAAGCCCATTGTTTTGATAAATGAGCCATTTCGATCGCAGCAACTGCCGATTCATATCCTTTATTACCAGCTTTTGTACCTGCACGTTCAATCGCTTGTTCAATTGTTTCTGTCGTTAATACACCGAAAATAACTGGAATGTCCGTTTGTAGTGATAAAGACGCAACACCTTTTGCTACTTCATTACAAACGTAATCGTAATGTGTTGTAGCACCGCGAATTACTGTACCTAATGTAATAACAGCATCATATTTTCCGCTATTGGCCATCTTTTTAGCGATTAAAGGAATTTCAAATGCACCAGGAACCCATGCAACATCAATATCATTCTCTTCTACACCGTGACGCTTTAATCCATCTAAAGCTCCGCCAAGTAACTTACTTGTAATAAACTCATTAAAACGTCCAACAACAACCCCAACTTTTAATCCTGTACCAACTAAATGACCTTCGAATACCATAATGTATCTCTCCCTTAATTATAAGTTTAGTAAATGTCCTAATTTGCTTGCTTTCGTTTGTAAATACGTTTTATTTTCTTCTTTTGTTGGCATTTGTAACGGTACACGCTCGGTTACTTCTAAATCGTAACCTTGTAAGCCAGCAATTTTTCGTGGATTATTCGTTAATAATCGTAAACTTTGTAAGCCTAAATCTTTTAAAATTTGAGCGCCAATACCGTAATCACGAAGATCAGCTGGGAACCCAAGTTTTTCATTTGCTTCTACAGTATCTAACCCTTCTTCTTGTAACTTATAAGCGCGAAGCTTATTCAGAAGGCCAATGCCTCGTCCTTCTTGTCTCATATAGAGAAGAACACCTTTTCCTTCACGCTCAATTTGAGCAAGTGCAGCATGTAGCTGTGGTCCGCAATCACAGCGGCACGAACCAAATACATCTCCTGTTAAGCATTCTGAATGAACGCGTACAAGTACAGGTTCGCCTGTTGAAATATCACCTTTTACGAGCGCGATATGTTCTTTCATATCTAATGAGTTAGAATAGCCAATTGCATGGAAAGTACCGAAATCTGTAGGTAATGTAATTTCCACTTCTCTCGTCACAAGTGTTTCGTGATGGCGGCGATAAGCAATTAAATCTTCTATTGTAATCATTTTTATATCAAATTGTTTTGCGCACTCTAGTAAATCAGGTACACGTGCCATCGTACCGTCCTCATTTATAATTTCGCAAATGACTCCAGCTGGTTCTGCCCCGCAAAGTTTGGCTAAATCGACAGCGGCTTCTGTATGACCAGCACGGCGCAGGACACCGCCTTCTTTCGCAATTAATGGAAAGATATGTCCAGGGCGATTGAAATCAGAGCCTTTTGATGCAGGGTTTAACAATTCTTGTATCGTAGTTGCACGTTCATGAGCACTAATCCCTGTTGTTGTAGAAACATGATCAATGCTCACTGTAAACGCAGTGTGATGTGAATCTGTATTATGAGATACCATTGGTTCTAACTGTAGACGTTCTGCGTACTCCTCCGTAATCGGTACACAAACGAGACCACGACCGTGTGTAATCATAAAATTAATCGTTTCTGGTGTAATGTACTCTGCTAAAGCAATAAAATCGCCTTCATTTTCTCGGTTTTCATCATCACATACGATAACAACTTTTCCTTGTTTTAAATCTTCTAGAGCTTCTTTAATACGATGAAACATTGTGCTTCCTCCTTATAGAAATCCGTTTTCTTGTAAAAAGCTTTCGGTCATTGAACCAGTTCTTTTTACTGGCTTTGAAATAAAGCGTTCAATATATTTTCCAATCATGTCACACTCAATGTTTACGATGTCCCCGGCTTTTTTTTCTCCGATTATAGACTCGCTTACTGTGTGAGGGATGAGTGAAATTGTAATTGAAGATTCGTCTATATCAAATATTGTTAAGCTAGTGCCATCAACAGCAACGGATCCTTTATGCAAACAATAGCGTAGTAATTCATCAGAAATTGCTATTTTGTAATAGATGGCATTGTAATGTTGTTTTTTAGTTAAAATCGTACCGATGCCATCGATATGTCCGGTGACGAAATGTCCACCGAATCGTCCGTTTGCAGCCATCGCCCGTTCTAAATTCACTTTGGCACTTGGCTTTAGCATACGAAGTGATGTTGCTTTCATTGTTTCAGGCATTGCGTCGACAGTGAATGAAGTAGTCGTAAAAGTAGTTACTGTTAAGCAAATGCCGTTAACTGCGATACTATCACCTAATTTGACATCCGATAAAATTTGCTTTGCGCTAATAGTTAGCTTCATTGTTTCACCACTTTGAGTCATGCTTGATATCGTTCCTAACTCTTCTACGATTCCTGTAAACATTCCGTCACCTCGCTTTTTAAGGTTGCAACAATTTTTATATCATTACCGATTTGTTTCATCTCTTGAATTGTTAAGGAAAGTGCATCTTGTAACTTCGAAAAACCAGCTCCGCCAAATAAGGTGGGTGCATCTTTTCCACCAATTAATTTCGGGCTTATATAGGTCACGATTTCATTAAAACTATTTGTTTTTAAGAAGTTTGCATGCACCGTTTGACCACCTTCAACGAACAGAGAAAGAATTTGTTTCTCACCGAGCAGGGATAGGACATCTTGTATTTCAATTTGCTGTGTTTTCATTTGGAATACAGCTATATTGTTAGATTCATAAGACGCTATTTTCTCTTTGTTTACATCCTTACCGACAATAATCCATGTCTGAGTTAAGCCATCTGTTATGACATGAGAAGATGGCGGCGTTCGTAAGTGGGTATCTAAAATAACGCGTATAGGATGTTTACCTCCGTTTGGAATTCGTGTTGTTAAGTGTGGATTATCAGTTATAACTGTATTCACACCGATTAGGATAGCATCATGTATATGACGATATTGGTGAACGTCAGCGCGTGCTTCTTCGCCTGTAATCCACTTACTTTCACCGGTTATAGTTGCTGTTTTTCCATCTAAGCTCATTGCTGTTTTTATTGTTACAAAGGGACGTTTCGTTTTCATATAGTGAAAAAAGTATCGATTTAATAAAGTGGCTTCCGCCTCAAGAACACCAGTAGTTACCTCGATTCCAACTTCTTCTAATCTCCTTTTTCCATTTCCGGAAACGAGTGGATTGCAATCAAGAGTAGCAATTACAACACGCTGAACTCCTTTTTCAATGAGTAATTCACAGCAAGGGGGTGTTTTTCCAAAATGGCTACACGGTTCAAGTGTTACATAAACGGTAGCGTCTTTTGCTCTTTCACCAGCCATGTGAAGAGCATGAACTTCAGCATGTTCTTCACCAGCACACATGTGGGCACCCATTCCAACAATTTTTCCATCTTTAACAACAACGGCACCAACCATAGGGTTTGGGCTTGTTTGTCCCGATGTTCCTTGTGCTAACTGCAAGGCAATCCTCATATATTCTTGATCTGTCATTCTTTTCACCTCTCCTGAAAAAATCAAAAAACCCCAAGGATTTTATATCCTTGGGGTTTGGGAGACGTGATTTCTAGAAATATAGTTCGAATACGAAAGTATAGGAAAGAAACCTAACGATGACTGATATTTTGGCATAAGGAAAAAACCTAGCAAAATATCAAATTCTTTCAACGCTAGTCGTATCTTTTTATTTCAGTATAGAAACATAACTATACAAAATAAAACATATATAAAGATTCAAAATGAAACTTTAAAAATATGCATACTGAAATAAAAGTGTATTCGCTATATAAAATTACTAGAAAACATATCCTTCTCCCATCCAGACTATACTGTCGGCCCTAGAGTTTCACTAGATCCACCGTTTTCGCGTTGAAAACGGGTCACGGACTTAGAAGCTATCGCTTCATCACCGCCGGTTGGGAATTTCACCCGACCCCGAAGGATGTTGTTTGCTCACATTATAGCACAAAAAAGAAAAAAGCATAGTAAAAAATGTTCGAATGTGAAGAATTGTTTGAAAATATATGACGATTTGAATGGGGACGAAAGTAATAGAAATGTGGAAAGGGGAAGGGCTGTATAGGCTTTGATCAAAAGAAAAAACATACACAAATAAATGTGCATGTTCTTTAAATATTTATTCTGCCTCTGGTGCTCTAACAACAGACTCGAATTTGCCTTTATGCGAAGCATCGCAATAAGGCATGTTTTTTGATAAACCACAACGACATAAAGAAAATGCTGGTTTTGCTGGGAATACATTCCCTTGTGAGTCAACTAATTCCACGTCCCCTGTAACGCGAAAAGAGCCATTATCATTCACTTTAATTTGTACTTTTGCCAACGTTATCCCTCCTTTCCAAACGCTTACTCTCATCATATAATTAGGGAGAGTACTTGACAATATAAAGTGAAACTTTAATCAGTGGGGGCATCCCCACTGATTATTAGTTGAACCAATCGGGCGTTTACGAGCAGTTAATCTCCCACCTTACTTCTTTGCCTAAGCTGAATTTTGAGGTGGGAGTCTTACTGCCCGTTAATGCGGGATAAAAAGAGCACTTTGTTTGAGAGAGAAGAGAGTGTTATAATAGTTTGTATAACTGACTAGAGTAAGGTGACGAAAGATGGATAAAAAATTACACGCACTACAAAATATTGCAAATGAGCGCACATGGGCATCATTTTTGAATGATAATCATCCATATAGTTTACTTCATTGGTCAATCGCAGGTGTAGGACAAGAACCGAAAGATGTTTGGTTACTTCAAGATGAGGTAACTTTTCAAACGACGGAATTCCCAACGCTAGACGAGGCAGTAAAGTGGATTTCTGAAAATATGGAACAAGTTACAGACGTTTTAGCGCAGTAAAAAAACAGGCTTATGCAAGCCTGTTTTTTGTTTCTTTTACATATGTGTTTAAAAATTGATCGATGGCATCTTCGTACTCTTCTTTATTTTCATTATAAGAGCAAGCGTGTGCACCATGTTCTGCAATATAAAGCTGTTTATTATTTTCTTTCGCTTCATAAAGTGATTTCGTCATATCAGATAAAATATAGTCATCATCTTTACTATGAATAAAGAGAACCGGATTGTTAATATTTTTTATACAATCAATTGGTGAAACTTCACGAATTGTATAGCCATCACGAACTTTTAAAAAGGCATTTGCTAAAGGTAATAAAGGCCATTTTGGCAAATGAAACTCAACTTTCAAACGATGTTGTAACTGTCCATAAAAATCAGAGAAAGGACAATCAGCAATATAAAAATCAGCACCATCTTCTACAAATCCTGCATATTGAAGAAGAGTTGCAGCGCCCATAGATTCACCATGAATTCCGAGTGTAATATTCGTTCCGAAACGATCTTTTAGCCAGTCAACTACTGACTTTAAATCATGTTTTTCATAATAGCCATAACTTGTTGTTTTACCACCGGTTTTACCATGACGGCGATGATCATAAATAAATACGTTATATCCTCTATTTAAAAATAAGTTTGCATATTTAACGGAATTCATTTTATTTACAGTCACACCGTGGCAAAAAATCATAAATTTATTGGAATGACCAGCTGGCATGTAATATCCGTGAAGTTCGTATCCGAATTGAGAAGGGATGTGAACCTCTTCTTTTTGAATAGCCTTAAAATCGTCCAAATGAAAATGCTTTTTCGTTTCGCGTTCTAAAACTTCTTCCTCTGTTTTTTTCTTCAAGTACATAACTTTATTTGTAAAGAAAATCCCAATCGCAGTTAGTGCACCTAGTATAGTAAACAATGCTGTAAAAAAACGTTTCATACTTTACCTCATCCTCCAAATACCTCTACATGTGATACACTAACATTGTATCACAATGATGTGAAAAGGGGAGAAATCGTGTATGGTTCATATACAAAAAATCACACCAGAAATGAAAGAAGCAATTCAGGATTTTATGTGTGAAAACTGGGGAAGCTCAATGATGGTCTCGCGAGGCAGAGTACATCAATTAGAAGAATTACCTGGTTTTATTGCACTTAGAAATAACAGAATAGTGGGAATTATAACATATAAAGTGATAGAAAACATGTGTGAAATTGTATCGTTAAATAGTTTTGAGGAAGGGAAGGGGATTGGTACAAAACTGGTGGATTGTGTATTGCGAGTGGCAAAAGAGAACGAATGTAAAAAGGTGTGGCTTATTACGACGAATGATAATATGAACGCACTTCGTTTTTATCAAAAACGTAACTTCATGATGACGGACTTGTATATTGATGCGGTAAAGGAAGCACGAAAAATAAAGAAAGAAATTCCGTTTATTGGTTATGATAATATCGCGATTTCACATGAAATTCAGCTGGAGTATATTTTCTGAGTAGAGTGGAAATTGTGTAACAATTTTCAGAAATATAAAACAATAACCTTGACGAATGTTATATTTTGGTTTAATTTAAAATTGTAATCTATTACCATATTAAGGGGTGACGATGTGGCAACTATACGTGATGTTGCAAAATTGGCCGGTGTTTCAGTCGCAACCGTTTCAAGAGTCATTAACGAAAAAGGGTATGTCCATGAAGATACGGTCAAACAAGTAAAAAAAGCAATTGAAGAATTACATTATAGACCGAATGCTACAGCAAAGCCTTTATTTAAACAGCCTTCAACGGTGATTGCATTACTTGTAGATAATTTGCATAATCCATCATACATCACTTTGCTCCGTTTCGTTGAGGAAATAGCATACAAAGAAGGGTATCAAGTAATAGTTTGTAATATAGAAAATAAGAATAGATACATAGATATGTTGGAGCAAAATAACATTGCAGGCGTTATAATGACGAAATCTGTTTTTCGAAGTATAGGAGAAATCTCACTTCCTTTCGCTGTGCTTGAAGAACGACAATCTCTTATGAGCTATTATGAAAGTGGACAGAAAGCTGTTTCTTTATTAAAAGAGAAAGGCTGCCAGTTTCTTGCTTATATCGGTGAGGGAGTAAAGAGTGAAGAAATGGAAGAGCATGTGGCAGGATTTCTAGATACTGCTTGGAAAGAAGGACTTTCTTATCGAGAGGAAATTGTACAAGGGTATACGAATCAACAGTTTCTTGAATTGTTACAAAAGCATCCATACATAGATGGGGTTGTAGCTTCAAGTGATAAGGTCGCTATTGAGCTAATCAGGGCGGCGAAAACTCTTAATATTCATATACCAGGTAAGTTACAAATCATTGGATTTAACGGGAGTGTAGAGGGTGAATGGATAAGTCCATCATTAACGACGATTGGAAGTTATATCGAAGAAAATGGGGAAATAGCTTTTCAACAGTTAATAGGAAAAATAAAGAAGAAACAAGTGCGACAAGAAGAAGTGGAAACAGAATTTAGGTGCATTGAGAGAGAAACAACAAAGTAAAAGGTGCGTTTTTAAAACGCACCTTTTATAGTGTAATTGCGGCAATAAAGCCGAATATAAGTAACGGTATATTATAGTGTAGAAATGTTGGGACACATGTATCCCATATATGATGGTGCTGACCATCAGCATTTAAACCGGACGTTGGTCCAAGTGTACTATCAGATGCTGGAGAACCTGCATCACCAAGTGCACCAGCTGTACCGATAATTGCGATTGTAGCCATGGGACTAAATCCGAGCTGGACGCATAATGGTACGAAAATTGTTGTTAAGATTGGGATGGTTGAAAAGGAAGAGCCAATTCCCATCGTAACGAGAAGTCCAATAATGAGCATAAGAAATGCAGCAAGCGGTTTATTATTTCCGATTATATGTGCACTCGTTTGCACAAGAGATTCAACATGTCCAGTTTTTCGAAGAACAGCGCCAAATCCAGCGGCAGAAATCATAACAAATCCGATAAAGGACATCATACGCATTCCACTCGTTAAAATAGCATCGGCTTCTTTAAGAGGGAGGCTACCGCTAACTGATAAGACGATAATACCTGCTAAAGCACCAAAAATCATTGATTCTGTTGCTAATTGCACAGTTAATGTAGCGAGTATTGATAATAAACCCAAAGTAATGCTTCTTTTCGTATAGGGAACGATTTCATTCTGTGCAGAATGAATTTGTTCTGTTTCATATGTACGTGGTTTTCGGTATGTAATGAAAACCGCTACACATAATCCGATAATCATACCGATTGCTGGAATAGTCATCGCTTTTGGAATAAGTGCGACATCAAATGTAAGACCGCTTTGCGCAGCATTTGTTTGCAATACGTCATGATAAATTTTTCCGAACCCTGCTGGAACCCACATGTAAGGGGTAATTAACCCAAATGTAATAAGACATGTTACAAGCCTACGATCCACCCTCAGCTCATTTAATACTTTTAAAAGTGCTGGAATTAAGATTGGGATGAAGGCGATATGAACAGGGATAATATTTTGTGAGAAACAAGCCATTGTTAAAATGATAAATAATATAAGTATTTTAGAATAGACTTGTTTTTTCGTGTCTTGTTCGTTGCCGATCCATTTTAAAGCTGATTGGATCATTGCATCAGGAAGTCCTGTTTTTGAAAGGGAAATAGCAAATCCACCGAGCATTGCGTAGCTTAATGCGATAGGAGCACTGTTCCCAAGACCGGCTGTAAAAGTACTGATTGTTTCTGAAATACCGAGTCCGCCGATAAGTCCGCCTGTTAAAGCTCCAACGATAATGGCGACAATGACTTGGACACGTAACAAACTAAGCAGTAGCATGACTGCTACTGCGATGAGTACAGCGTTCATAATAAATGTAATCTCCCTAATTTTTATTCTGTTAAGGCAAGCAAGTGTTTGTAGTGACATATCATTATAAAATGTTTTCTATGAAATGTAAAAGCGCCTTTTGTTATTAATGTTGAAAAGATAGTTCTTGTTTAATTGATTGTAAAGATTTAGCGAATAACTCAGGCTCTTCTAAATCTGGAGAATGTGCCGAGTTTGGAAACCAAATCATCTTTTTAATAGGAGCTTGAATGATATCGCAATATTGTTGAACGAGTGCATAAGGAGTTTGATAATCATAGCGACCAGAACAAAAATAAACAGGAATAGATAAACTTGAAATAGATGAAAAGAAATCGATTGTCAGCATCTCTTCCCATAAAACTCCGGATTTTAAATTTCCTGCGAGAAATTTGAACCAATCTAATAGCGTATATTCAGGAGAAAAGAAGCCTTTTCGTATGAAAGAAAAGGAAGATCCATTTTGGATTGCTCCTCCAAATGTACCAAGCCACTTTCTTTGAATAATGAGGCGTCTCGTATCTAAAAAGGGTGGTTTCCCTAATTTTAAAAGAGAAGCTAATGCCTTTTTATGGTCATGTTTTTTGGCAGAGCTAATTAAATGTTGATATAGTAATTCTTCATTTTGCTTCATATGTACGATTTGACCGATGCCGATGTATGCTTCTATATATTCGGGACATTGATTAGCGATTTGTAGTCCGATAATACTTCCCCAAGAATGACCAGCGAGAAATAGTTTTTGCTTATTAAAGCGTTTGAGAAGATATTGAATAACCTTTTTTGCATCTGAAAAAAATTGATCAATCGTAAGATTTGTTTGGATGTCCCGCCATAAAAAGGATTTACCTGCCCCTCGCTGATCCCAATTAATAACGATAAAGTGCTTTTCTAACTCTTTTTGAAAATGGCGAATAAAGCCGATTTGTGCCATACCAGGGCCGCCGTGACAGCATAATAAAATAGGCTGGTCCACGTTTTGGCCGCGTATAAGGAGAGATTGTTTCCGGTCATTAATCATAACGCTTTCTATCGTAGCGATACTGTTAGGGATTAGTTGCTTCTTTTCGTTGTAAAACTGAGGGGTATGGCTACGAAAAAGCATATGTAAACCTCCTTTTCTTAAATGGTATGAATCGCACAGGCTCTTTCTTTTGCATATACTACTAGAAAATCATTGTATCATAACATACTGGTTTGATTTCAAGTTTAGGCGATTAAGAGAGGAGGGAGAATATGACGATTGGAGAAATTATTGATTCTTTAAATAGACGCGAATCAATCGCTATTATAGCGAAACGGCTTGAAATGAGCCCATATACATTATCAAAGAAATTAAGGGTGATTGGATATGAATATGATGGAGAGCAGAAAAAACGTATCTTTATAGGTGATGGTGAAGAGCCACGTCATTTGCAAATCCAAGAAGCTACTGCCCTTCAATATGCAAAAACAGACTATCAATTACTAATTTATGAACAGTTACAAAGCATTTATGAATTGCTAAGAAAAAGAGAAGAAGTAAGTGTTCAAATTATAAGTAAGAGCACAGAGAAAAAGAAACGAACCTTTTCGATTAATATAGAAGTATTAGCAAGACTAGATGTTATATCGGAATCAAAAGGGATTCAAAAGTCTAAAATTGTAGAAGAAGCACTACAGGAATTTTTGCAACGGTATGATGTTAATCATGAAACGTATCCAGAGAAATAAAAGAAAGGATACTATGTTCCATATAAGAGCGTGTATCCTTTCTTTTATTTCATTTTTTGTTTTGTTTCGAAAAGTAATATAGGAACCAAACGGCATGATTTTGTTCATCAGCTGCTGCGCGCCGAAATGTTTCTTTCACTTGTTGATTTGTCGTTTCGTCAGCAATTTCTAAGTAAAAATCAACTGTTCGTTGCTCATCTTGCCGAATTTCAAGGATTTGAGTTCGTTCATTTATGTCTGGAGCTAAAGTAGCTAATCTAGCATAAAAATGAATGGCGCTATATTCTCCATTAATTGCTTTCTCAATACTACGAATGTGTTTGTCGATACAATGTATCGTCATTGTTTGATAGAAATACATACAAATCTTCCCATTATAGTTTTCTATATACTACGAAGAAACAAGGGGCTATGTGCGTATCCTTTACTGCACTAGAAGAATGACAATACGTATGACTCTAAAAGAAGAAGCTCCTTGCATATAAAAGGAGCTTCTTCTTTCGAGTGTCACGCACTAGTTTGAATAGTATTTAATTGTTTTTTTGAATACGTCCATCAATAATCGGCTGAATTGGTTCTTTCACTTGTTTTACATAATCGACTAATGCTTCAAAATCGTTTGGACCAGTTTCAGCATTTTTTCCATTTTTAAAGGATACGAATCCATCACCGCCAGAAGCTAGGAAAGCATTTGCAACTACGCTATACGTTTTAGAGGGAACTAATTCTTCACCATTTGTTAAACGGATATTCGTAACCTTTTCGTTATTTGGTTTATTTGCATCCCAAGTGTATTGAATACCTGAAATTTGAAGCATTCTCGTTGCTCCTTTTTGCCATTGTTGATTTAATATATCACGAATATCTTGACCTGTTAGATCTACTTTAATTAATTGGTTTCCGAAAGGCTGAATGCCGTATAATTCGCCCCATGTAATATCTCCAGCGTCTAGATCATTACGAATTCCACCAGGATTCATAAGAGCGATTTGTGTTTGCATAGTTTGGCGCTGGGCATCCGCAACTAAATTTCCAAGTGTAGATTCACCAGCATCGTTTTGTTTACGGTCGATAGGTGCTGTAGATTTTCCGACTACTTCATTTACAAGAGGTGCGATTTTTTCTTTATATTGATCTAACTTTTGTTTTACTTGTTTATCAGGCTCTACACCTTCATGGTACGTTGTAATAACTTCAGCTTTTTTCTTCACAATATCTTTTGTTTTTCTATCAATCGTTACATCTACATCAGAGAAAGCCATCCCGTAAGAGTTCGCCTGCACGATAAGTTTATTATTTACAGTACCATTTACATACGTATGACTATGTCCACCAAAAATAACATCGACTTCTGGATCTGTTTCATTTGCAATTCGAGTGAGGTCTCCATTTGTTACACCAGACTCATCAGTTGTTCCGCCGACATGTGCAAGGACTACGATAGATTTAACGCCGAGACGCTTTAATTGTTGTGTGGATTTATTAATAGCCTCTACTTCATCAGTGATTTCTACATTTTTAAGCATAGTAGGCATAACGACATTTGGTGTATCCGTTGTAACAACTCCGATGAATCCTACAGGAACTCCGTCTACCATTTTTACAGTAAATGGTGGTAAAAATAAGCGGCCAGTTGATTTATTATAGAAGTTTGCAGCGACATAAGGGAAGTTTGCTCCTTTGAAATTCCCTGTTTTTTCGTGATATCCACCGTAAATGAGGCGTTTCATTTCATCGATACCTTCATCAAATTCATGGTTTCCGATTGTACCAACATCAAACTTTAAGTCATTTAAAAATTCAATTGTTGGTTCGTCTTGTAATAATGCGGAAACTGGTGGGCTAGCTCCGACAATATCACCGGCATGTACGAGAAGTGTATTAGGGTTTTGTTTTTTGCGTTCTTTTAAATAAGTAGCTAAATAATCAGCGCCACCAGCTTCTTTATTGTTAATTTTTTTTACAGTATCTAGTTGACCATGTAAATCATTAATACCAAGCATTTGTACGTCTATGTATCGGTTTTGTTCGGCAGGAGTCTGAGATGGAGGAGCGGCGAATACGCTTGAAAAAGTAATAGTACTTAAAACAGCAACAGCAGGAATAATTTTTTTCCACATAATTAATTTCTCCTTTTTTTATAATCTGACATCATACGACATAATTTTAATAGATTACTAGGATTATATCCATATAAAAATTTAGTTTTTTCGAAAAATTAACATATTTACAAAAGATAAATAATAGAGTAGGGAACCTTTTTTATTGTCGATTTCGCCGTGTATCCTCTATAATGGAGAAAAAAGTAAAAGGTGAATAGTATGAAGAAAAAGAAGCAAAGACAAACACAAAGACACTCTCAAATGAATCAACCAGAGAAAGAATCACTTACACTAGGTGATCAATTGAACGATTCGTTAATGCAACAATTAAAGAATAAGAAAAAAGAGTTGCAAGTGAGAGAAGAGAAAAAAGAGGCAGCAGAACAAGAAAGAAAGCGTAAGGAACAAAAAGAACGTGAAAAGAATAAATCATTTGAAGAACTGTTAAGTGAAAGTAGCCTTACTTGGAAAGACTTTAAATAATAAAAAGATGGTCAGTGAAATGCCGCTGATCATTTTTTTGACGAGTTTGTAAGAAAAGGGGAGTTAGAATGAGGGAAATTGTAGTCGTTCCGTATGAAAATCATTGGAGTGAGAAATTCCAAATGGAAGCCGAAAGATTAAAATCGGCGATGCCAGAAATGGTGAAAGTCCATCATATTGGAAGTACGTCAGTGCCAGGACTGGCAGCTAAACCAATTATAGATATGATTATGGAAGTAGAGAGTATCGACAGAGTAGATCATTGGAATGAACGTTTTAAAGAGCTTGGTTACATCGTAAAAGGGGAAAATGGTATTTCAAGACGTCGTTATTTTATTCATGGGACTGAGGAAAAACGCTCGTATCACTTACACGTATTTGAAAAAGGAAATCCTGAGATAGTAAGGCATTTAGCATTTCGTGATTATATGATGGCTCATTGTGAAGAAGCAGAAGCGTATGCGACTTTAAAGAAAGAACTAGCTGAAAAATATACATATGATGGCACGTTGTATACAGAAGGAAAAAATGAATTTATACGTAATGTTGATGAAAAAGCGAAAGAATGGAAAGGAAATAAAGTGAATGACTGAGTTCACTTTATTTTTTTAAATGTGTATAAAAGTATTATGTAAACTGTACGTATGTTTTGACTTTTTGGATGAATCTTGTTGAAATAAAGTTGTGGTTTATAAAAATGTAACAATGAAAGGGAGAAAGACTGTGCATATTCCAACAACTACACTTCATAATGGTGTGAAAATGCCGATGATTGGTCTAGGCGTTTATAAAGCGAAAGAAGGCGACGAAGTTAAACAAGCAGTAAAAACAGCGTTAGAAGTTGGATACCGTTCGATTGATACAGCAACTGTATATGAAAATGAAAGCGGTGTCGGAGAAGCGGTTCGTGAATCTGGAATCCCGCGAGAAGACTTGTTTATTACAACAAAAGTTTGGAACGACGATCAAGGGTACGAGGAGACGCTCGAGGCGTTTGAAAAAAGTTTAAAGAAATTACAAATGGAGTATGTAGATTTATATTTAATCCATTGGCCGATAAGAGGGAAGTATGTTGATACGTACCGTGCTTTAGAAAAGCTATATGAAGAAGGTAAAGTGCGCGCGATTGGTGTTTCTAATTTTCATAAACATCATTTAGAACTGTTATTACCAAATTGTAAAGTGAAGCCGATGGTCAACCAAGTGGAACTTCATCCGATGTTAGCGCAATTTGAATTGCGTGATTTCTGTCAAGGTGAGCAAATTCAAATGGAAGCATGGAGTCCTTTAATGAGAGGCGGCGAAGTATTCCAGCATCCAATTATTCAGGCTATTTCTAAAAAATATGAAAAGTCACCTGCACAAGTTATATTAAGGTGGGATATTCAAAGTGGGATTGTGACTATTCCTAAATCTGTTACGCCATCTCGTATTAAAGAGAACCTTACTATTTTTGATTTCTCATTAACTGAAGAAGAGATGGATCAAATTAATACGTTAAATCGTAATTTACATGTAGGAACGAATCCTGATAAATATGATACGTTATAAAAAAAGACTGCCGCCTAGTGTTGGGGGGCAGTCTTTTGCTTTTATCGGTATCAATATTTTAGCGATGCAAAGCATATGAATCATACTTAACAATCTTTTGAAGTTGTACATATTCTTCTTTTGTTAAAGATAACTGTTGGCTAGCTTGTATATTTTCTTGCAATTGTTGAATAGAGCTTGCACCAGGTATAACAGCTGCAACAGTTTCGTTATGTAAGCAATATTGAATAGCTGTTCCTGTTAAAGAGCTTTCTTGGGTTATTTCTTTTACACTCGCGAGTGTCGAATATAACTCATCGTAAGAATAAGAGAGGTAATCTTTTTCTTTTACTCTTTCTATCTTTCTTGCATTATTGTTAGTTAAAATCCCTTTTGCAAGTGGTCCGCGAGCAATAACGCTAATTTGCTGTTCATTAAGAAACGGGAACCATTCTTCAGGGCGACGATTTAAAAGGCTGTATTCCATTAATATGCTAACGATATTTGATCGTTTTGCATACTCACGAATGACATTTGGACGTATAGAAGAGATACCATAATGACGAATAATCCCTTCTTTTTTTAATTCTTCAAAGGCTTCAACTGTTTCATCTATAGGATCTTCAATCGTCCCGCCATGCAGTTGATATAAATCAATATAATCTGTTTGAAGTCTACGTAAACTCTCTTTTATTTCGGTCTTTATATAAGCTTTAGAAGGATCCCAAGACCAACCGTTTTTTTCTTCTGTCCATCGATTTCCAACCTTTGTTGTAAGAACAATTTGGTCGCGTTTTCCTTTCAGAGCTTTTCCAACAAATTCTTCATTTAATCCATAATCGTATAAGTCCGCTGTATCAAAAAAATTAATTCCTAAATCGATTGCCTCATCGATAATACGCATAGCTTCAGCCTCAGATGCACCGAGAGACATACAGCCAAATCCAATTTCCGTAACATATAAATCTGAGTTTCCTAATTGACGTTTTTTCATAGGTCAACCTCCTTACCTTTATTGTACGAAAGGGGAAGGAGGTTGACAAACGTTTACTTTTTATTTGCTGTAATCCACTCTTGTACAGTTGTATACTCTTTTCCATATTGTTTTAGCTTATGACGAATTTGCCATGCTTTGCCGACTAAAGTGACGCAATTTGGTAAAATGTAAACTTTCATTTCTATCACGCTCCTTTCAATGTGGTAAAATGTATGAAGAACGATTAGGAAATAGAACAGGGAGATGAAGTAGTATGAGTAATCTTGCAGAAAGAACAGTAAAAACTGAACCGATTTTTGATGGTAGAGTTATAAAAGTTCGTGTTGATGATGTAGTATTACCAAATGGAGAAATGAGTAAACGTGAAATCGTAAATCACCCTGGGGCAGTTGCTATTATTGCTATTACTGATGAGGGGAAAATTGTACTCGTTGAGCAGTATCGTAAAGCTCTCGAAAAGGCAATTGTGGAAATTCCTGCTGGGAAGTTAGAACCTGGGGAAAAGCCAGAGGTAACAGCAGTTCGTGAATTAGAAGAAGAAACAGGATATGTATGTGAAAATATGGAGCTTATTACATCTTTCTATACATCACCTGGTTTTGCAGATGAGATTTTATATGTATATAAAGCGACAGGATTAAAACAAAAAGAAAATAAAGCAGCTTTAGATGAAGATGAATTTGTGGAATTAATGGAAGTGTCATTAGAAGAAGCGATTGATCTTATGAAAGACCTTCGCATACATGATGCTAAGACGATGTTTGCAGTACAATATTTACAATTACAAAAATAAACACTCGCCTAAGGCGAGTGTTTTTAGTTGATTTTTGCATATACACGTGCATCGCGTAAGCTGCCATCGGGTGCTAGGAAATCATTTTCCATTGTACCTTCTAAAATAAATTCTAGACGTTCTGCTAAGTTACATGCGTTTATATTTGTTGCATCAGTACGAATTTCAATTCTTCTAGCACCTAGTTTATCAAATGCAAATTGAATCGCACCTTTAATGGCTTCTGTCATATAGCCATGCTTTGTATAAGCGCTATGTAGCCAAAAGTGAAGTGAAAACTTTGGAATATCCCAGTTTTCAGGCTTGAGCGTAATAGCTCCGATGAATGTACCAGATACTTTATCGTATAAGTGGAAATCAAGTATTTCACGAAGTAAAAACTGTCCGTGAGCTTCGCGAACAATTTCTTCAGCACGTTCTTCTGTTTCAGCTGTAATTGGCATCCATGGTAATAAGTCTTCTAGCGAAGCTTGGATTGCTTCATATACTTCTGTTCCATCACCTGGAAACGGCTTACGTACTTGCAAGCGCTCAGTTTGAAATAATGTTGGAAAATCTAATAATAATGGTTTCAAGAGAAATCCCTCCTATTCTCTACTTTTTAGTTTAGCAAAGTAGAGCGGAATTTCAATGCTAATTCGTCATACTTTTTTTCTTTCTTTCATACATTTTTAGTAAGAGTGTGAACGGAGGGAAGGAAAATGTGGCGAAAAACGTGGCAAGACCGTGTAATGTCTCACATACAGGAAAATTCTTCACTATATATATTTAATGCGGTTTTATTACTGATGGGAGTAATATTTGGAGCGATTCTTGTGAATAGTTTACAAATAAACCAAAAGCAAGATTTATCATTTTATTTACAGCGTTTTTTTGGACAAGTTTCTAAAGGAGAATTTGCTGTCGCAGGCGAAATGTTTCGAGAAAGTTACTTTTCGCAATTAAAATATATCGGCTTTATTTGGATTTTGGGGATTTCAATTATTGGGTTGCCGCTCATTTTTATCTTACTATTTTTAAAAGGGGTAGTTGTTGGATTTACAGTAGGTTTTTTAGTAAGTCAGCACGGATGGAATGGACTATTATTAGCATTTGTATCTGTATTGCCACAAAATTTAATTATAATTCCTGTATTTCTCGTAATGACAACAATTGCTGCAAGCTTTTCCTTACGCATGATTAGGCATCAATTTATTCGGAAAATAACTGAGCCACTATTACCGTTATTAATTCGCTATACATGCTTTTTTCTCGTGATTGGAGCGGTATTAGCTATTGCTTCCAGTGTCGAAGTGTATGCATCACCAGTTTTAATGAAAGAAGTTGTGGAGGCTATTAACAAACAATAAATGTTTTTTGAGAATAATTATCAATTTGTTTTTATTGTTTTTCTTTTGACAGGAGCCCTTCTTCTGATATAATGGTGTAAGAGTGGCGAGGAGGGAGTAGTACCGAATGGAAGAAAGAATTGAACGAATTAAGAAGCAATTACATGCAGCGAGCTATAAATTGACACCACAACGTGAAGCAACAGTTCGTGTGCTGCTAGAAAATGAAGAAGATCATTTAAGCGCAGAAGATGTATACCTCCTTGTAAAAGAAAAGTCGCCAGAGATCGGATTAGCAACCGTTTATCGAACTTTAGAGTTATTGTCTGAGTTGAAAGTTGTCGATAAAATTAACTTTGGAGACGGTGTTTCGCGTTATGACTTACGCCAAGAAGGTGCACAGCGTTTCCATCATCATTTAATCTGTACACAATGCGGTGCTGTACAAGAAATACAAGAAGATTTACTTGGTGAAGTGGAGAATAAAGTGGAACGAGACTGGAGCTTTAAGGTGAAAGATCATCGTTTAACATTCCATGGGATTTGTAAAAATTGTCAAGAAAATGAAACGGATGAAAAATAACCTTTTCCTATTTAACTAGGAAGAGGTTTTTTATTTGAATAAGGTATAAATTGGTGAAAGCTTGGCATATGTTGTAATAACTTATATTTTGGAGGAATTTACAATGCGCCGAGCTTTAAAATTAACTTTTGATGGGATGAAAGTATTTTTATTATTTACAAGTTGTACGATTTTGTTTTATTTCGCTATACTATGGATAAATGAAGAATATGAAAGTTACCATCGTTATGAAAAGCCAAAAGAAGAGACTGTAGAAAAAGTATCAGGGAATGAGGAGCCGGAAAAGGATGCTTTCGTAAATAGAATGATGTTTTTCTATGAAAATGGGGAGTAGTGTAGATTGGAAGATCAATTAAAAGATTTTATTCATTATATGATTGTTGAAAAAGGTTTAGCGAAAAATACAGTTGTATCTTATGAACGCGATTTAAAAAGCTATGTGAAGTATTTGCAAAATGTAGAACAAACGAAGACGTTTCATGAAGTGACACGCTTGCATATTGTTAACTTTTTGCAGCATTTAAAAGAAAACGGGAAATCTTCAAAAACATTGGCGCGTCATATTGCATCGATTCGTTCGTTTCATCAATTTTTACTTCGTGAACGAGCAGTGGAGCATGACCCATCGGTACATATTGAAACGCCACAAGGGGAACGGAAATTACCAAAAGTATTATCAATCGACGAAGTGGAAGCATTGCTTCAAACACCGAAAACGGCAAGTGCTTTTGGGATTCGTGATAAGGCAATGTTAGAGTTGTTGTATGCAACAGGACTTCGTGTTTCAGAATTAATTGCATTAAATTTAGAAGATGTGCACTTAACGATGGGATTTGTTCGCTGTATCGGGAAAGGGAACAAAGAAAGAATTATTCCACTAGGAAGCTTAGCGACAGAAGCGATTCAAAAGTATATTGAAAAAGGAAGAAGAGAATTGATGGGTAAAAAAGCAGTAGATGCGCTCTTTTTAAACCATCATGGTAATCGATTATCGAGACAGGGATTTTGGAAAATTTTAAAACGGCTAGCGAAAGAAGCGAATATTGCAAAAGAGCTTACACCGCATACGTTGCGTCACTCTTTTGCTACGCATCTATTAGAAAATGGGGCAGACTTACGTGCTGTGCAAGAAATGCTTGGACATGCAGATATTTCAACGACGCAAATTTATACGCATGTTTCAAAAGCTAGATTAAAAGATGTATATAAACAGTTTCATCCGAGAGCATAGTTACTATGCTCTTTTTTTCATAGATTCAAAAGGCTATAGTACTTCACAAAAACTTCACAAACATTTCGTACATTGTTTTCAGCAGAAGACTAGAATATTACAATGTATTTCCTCTATACTAAATAAAGTATGAAGGAGGAAATGATGATGAAAAAACTTATTATGACTTTATTTATCGCGATGCTAGCATTGGCTGGCTGTAATACAAACAAAGAAGAACCGAAAAAAGAACAGAAACTGGAAGCTATAAAAGTAGCGGTTCAAACGAATCCGAAAGAAATTAAACCTGGTGAAAAAACAGAAGTACAAGCACTTGTTACACAAGGAAAAGAAAGAGTAACGGATGCTGATGATGTAAAGTTTGAGATTTGGAAAGATGGCGACGAGAAACACGAGATGTTAGATGGTAAGCATAAAGGAAAAGGTGTTTATGCAGTAGAGAAAACATTTGAAACTGATGGAGTATATCATATTATTCCTCATACAAATGCACGTGAAATGCATGTTATGCCAGAAACAAAAGTCGCTGTAGGAAATGCAAAAGTAGAAGATGCGAAAAAAGAAGAAGGTCATGGGGATCATAAAAGTGATACGATGATACATCTTATGGCTGGTGATATTAAAGCAAATGCTGAATCAACAATGAAAGTTCATTTGAAGCAAAAAGAAGAAGCGTTAACTGGTGCTGAAGTACAACTTGAGATTTGGAAAGATGGTGTTGAAAAGCACGAATTTATTCCAGCGAAAGAAGGAAATAAAGGAGAGTATGAAACGAAACATACTTTCAAAGAAAACGGTGCTTACAAAGTGAAAGTTCATGTTAAAAAAGGTGAACTACATGAACATAAAGAAGAAACAGTAGAAGTAAAATAAAAAGTAGCTCTTTAGAGCTGCTTTTTATTTTTATATTAGGAAATATGTTATAAAATGATTAGCACTTCTTTGCAGAATGGATTACAATAGAAGGGTAAAGAAAATGAGAAATTCTACGAAAATGTATTAAAAAGAAAGCGTAAACATGTTATGATATCAATATCAGATGTCTGACATCTGACTTGGAAAAACCTAGAAATGTTTTTTATTCGTTTGAAAGTAAAACGAAAAAGTTAGAGAATGATTTAAAGCAGTACTGTTTAATAATGAGGACGAAAGATAATTCCCATTGATAACAGTTTCACTTTATAGCGTTTTGAACATACTACAAGAAGTAGAACTGAACATATAGGAGGTTGCAGTTATGAATAAATATAAACGTATTTTCCTAGTCGTAATGGACTCTGTGGGAATCGGTGAAGCACCAGATGCTGAGCAGTTTGGTGATTTAGGTTCTGATACAATTGGTCATATCGCTGAACATATGAATGGATTACACATGCCAAACATGGTGAAATTAGGCCTTGGTAATATTCGTGAAATGAAAGGAATCTCTAAAGTAGAGAAACCGCTTGGATATTATACAAAAATGCAAGAGAAATCTACAGGTAAAGATACAATGACAGGTCACTGGGAAATCATGGGCCTTTACATTGATACACCATTCCAAGTGTTTCCTGAAGGATTCCCGAAAGAATTACTTGATGAATTAGAAGAAAAGACAGGTCGTAAAATTATCGGTAATAAACCAGCTTCTGGAACAGAGGTACTTGTTGAGCTTGGTCAAGAACAAATGGAAACAGGTTCTTTAATTGTTTACACTTCTGCTGATAGTGTATTACAGATCGCAGCTCATGAAGAAGTAGTACCACTTGAAGAGCTATATAAAATTTGTAAAATCGCACGTGAATTAACATTAGATGAGAAGTACATGGTAGGGCGTGTTATTGCTCGTCCGTTCGTTGGAGAGCCAGGAAACTTCACACGTACACCAAATCGTCATGACTATGCGTTAAAACCATTTGGTCGCACAGTAATGAATGAACTTAAAGATAGCGATTATGATGTAATTGCTATTGGTAAAATTGCTGACATTTATGATGGAGAAGGTGTAACTGAATCACTTCGTACGAAATCAAATATGGATGGAATGGACAAGCTTGTAGATACATTAAATATGGACTTTACAGGTATTAGCTTCTTAAACTTAGTTGACTTTGATGCCTTATTTGGTCATCGTCGTGACCCACAAGGGTACGGAGAAGCATTGCAAGAATATGACGCACGTCTTCCAGAAGTATTCGAAAAACTAAAAGAAGATGATCTATTATTAATTACAGCAGACCATGGTAATGATCCAGTACATCCTGGTACTGATCATACACGTGAATATGTACCGTTATTAGCATATAGCCCAAGCATGAAAGAAGGCGGACAAGAGTTATCACTTCGTCAAACATTTGCTGATATTGGTGCAACTGTAGCAGAAAACTTTAATGTTAAAATGCCAGAACATGGAACAAGCTTCTTAAACGAGCTAAAGAAATAGGGGGATAAACAGATGAATCGTGAACTAATTACAAAATCAGCTTCATACTTAAAAGAGAAATTTCAAGAGACACCACAAGTAGGACTAATCCTTGGATCTGGACTAGGTGTATTAGCAGATGAAATCGAGAACGCAGTAACAGTACCATACAGTGAAATCCCTGAATTCCCAGTTTCAACTGTAGAAGGACATGCAGGTCAACTTGTATTCGGTACACTTCAAGGTGTAACAGTAGTAGCAATGCAAGGACGTTTCCATTTCTACGAAGGATACGATATGCAAAAAGTAACATTCCCAGTTCGTGTTATGAAAGAACTAGGTGTAGAAACAGTTGTTGTAACGAACGCAGCTGGTGGTGTAAATACATCATTTGAACCAGGCGATCTTATGTTAATTTCAGACCATATTAACTTCATGGGTACGAACCCATTAATCGGACCAAATGATTCTGAAATGGGTGTACGTTTCCCTGATATGTCTACATCATATACGCCAGAACTTCGCGAAATGGCGAAACAAGTTGCAGCAGATTTAAATATTAAAGTACAAGAAGGTGTATATGTTGGAATGACAGGTCCTGTATATGAAACACCTGCTGAAATTCGTATGCTTCGTACACTTGGCGGAGATGCAGTTGGTATGTCAACAGTACCGGAAGTAATTGTAGCTCGTCATGCAGGTATGAAAGTACTAGGTATTTCTTGTATTTCAAATATGGCAGCTGGTATTTTAGATCAACCACTTCACCACGATGAAGTAATTGAAACGACAGAACGTGTTAAAGCTAATTTCTTAGCATTAGTAAAAGCAATTGTAAAACAAATGAAGGGGTGACTTCACAATGAGAATGGTGGACCTAATTGCAAAAAAACGTGATGGACATGCATTAACGACAGAAGAAATTAACTTTATCGTTGAAGGATACACAAATGGTAGTATTCCAGATTATCAAATGAGTTCACTTGCAATGGCAATTTTCTTCCAAGATATGAATGATCAAGAACGTGCAGATTTAACGATGGCAATGGTAAATAGCGGTGATACAATTGACTTATCAGCCATTGAAGGGGTAAAAGTAGATAAGCATTCAACGGGTGGAGTTGGTGATACAACGACACTTGTATTAGGTCCATTAGTAGCTGCTTTAGGTGTACCAGTTGCGAAAATGTCTGGACGAGGTCTAGGACATACGGGTGGTACAATTGATAAATTAGAAGCAGTACCAGGATTCCATGTGGAAATTGAAAATGATGAATTCATGCGTCTTGTAAATGAAAATAAAATCGCTGTTATCGGACAAAGTGGAAACTTAACACCTGCTGATAAAAAGTTATATGCACTTCGTGATGTAACGGCAACAGTAAATTCTATTCCGCTTATTGCAAGCTCGATTATGAGTAAAAAAATTGCTGCTGGTGCAGATGCAATTGTTCTTGATGTGAAAACTGGAGCAGGTGCATTTATGAAAACGGATGAAGATGCAAAGCGTTTAGCAGAAGCAATGGTACGCATCGGTAATAACGTTGGTCGTAATACGATGGCAGTTATTTCTGATATGAGTCAGCCGCTTGGTGAAGCAATTGGTAATGCATTAGAAGTACAAGAAGCAATTGATACATTACAAGGTAAGGGACCGAAAGATTTAGAAGAGCTATGTTTAACGCTTGGAAGTCAAATGGTATACCTTGCTGGACAAGCTTCATCTTTAGAAGATGCTCGTGAAAAGCTAATTGAAGTAATGAACAACGGTAAAGCGCTAGAATCATTTAAAACGTTCTTATCAGCGCAAGGCGGCGATGCTTCTGTTGTTGATGATCCTTCTAAATTGCCACAAGCACAATTTAAAATTGAAGTGGAAGCGAAAGAAGACGGTTACGTATCGGAAATCGTTGCAGATGAAATCGGAACAGCAGCAATGCTTTTAGGAGCAGGGCGTGCAACGAAAGAGTCTGAAATTGATTTAGCAGTTGGTCTAATGCTTCGTAAAAAAGTAGGCGATAGCGTGAAAAAAGGTGACTCTCTTGTTACAATTTACGCAAACCGCGAAAATGTTGAAGATGTAAAAGCGAAAATTTATGAGAACATGAAAATCTCTAAAGAACACGTAGGTGCACCAACTTTAGTACACGGAATTGTAACGAATTAATAAAGTGAAACTTTAATCAGGGGGGCTTTATCCCCACTGATTATTAGCCTTCACCAATCGGGCGTTTACGGGCAGCCCGACCCAGACCTAACTTCTTTGCTTTCGCTGAATTTTGAGGTAGGGGTCTTACTGCCCGCAAATAGCGGGATAAAAAAAAGCTGAGGAGATTTCTCCTTGGCTTTTTTTACTATTTTTTGTTTATAATAGTAAAGGGTGAAATTATGATTAGAATTTGTGCAATAACGAAAAAAAATGAAGTTTTATATGATGTGTCGCTAGAAGAAACGAGACAAGAAAACATCGTATGGTATTGGCTTGATTTATATAAGCCGACGAAAGAAGAGTATACATATATTTTACAAGATCACTTCAAATTCCATCCCCTTGCAATTGAAGATTGTGTAGAGTATGTACAGAGGCCAAAGGTAGATTTTTATGATGGATATAACTTTTTAGTTCTCCATGCATTCGGAGAAGACGGATTAGAACCGCATGAAATCGATTTATTTGTTAGTGATCGATATATAGTCTCTTTTCACTTCTCTCATAACAATGCGATTGAAAGAGTATGGAAAACGCTCGGTGAGAAGAAACGTATTAAGAAGAGTCCTTTAAATGTAGCACATACAATTATTGACCAAATTGTAGATGATTATTTCGCACCTGTATATTACATTGAAGACCATTTAAATGCAATTGATGATAATTTAACGGGTGAGACAGCAGGAAGTGTGCTAGAAGAGGTATTTGATATTCGGACAGATTTATCTAAGCTAAGGCGTACGATTATTCCGATGCGTGATTTATTGTATCGCATTTTAAATTCAACTCGTTTTTACGGTATAAGCGATCATGAAATTTATTTTAAAGACATACATGATCATTTGCTTAAACTGACAGAGATGATTGAAGCGAGCCGTGAATTGACAGCAGATATTCGAGATAGTTACTTTTCGTTGAATTCCCACCATATGAACAATATTATGAAAACATTAACTGTTTTCTCAACTATTTTCATGCCGTTAACATTTATTGCAGGGGTATACGGCATGAACTTCGCACATATGCCAGAGCTTGGCGGGAAGTATAGTTATTTTATTTGCTTAATTTTAATGGCATTAATTGGCGGCGGAATGATGGCTTGGTTTTATAAAAAAGGTTGGTTTAAGTAAAAAAACACCGAGGATTTCCTCGGTGTTTTTTTCTTAGCCAATAGCGTGTAATACGAACATGGCTAAGAATAAGCATGTAATAATATACATGGACGGTGCGACTTCTTTACGCTTTCCAAGTGCAACTTTCAAGATAGGATAAGCGATAAATCCGAACGCAATGCCATCAGCGATACTATATGTGAGCGGGATCATAACGATAATTAAAAACGCTGGAAATCCTTCTGAAAAGTCGTTCAGAGGAATTTGTTGAATGCTTGTAATCATCAGCCCGCCAATAATAATTAAGATTGGTGCAATGGCACTGTCAGGAATTATTTTGACAAACGGAAGCGCAAACAGTGATGCGAAGAATAACAACCCTGTAACGATAGACGTCAGACCTGTCTTTCCGCCTGCAGTAATACCTGCGGCACTCTCTACTGTTGAAACGGTAGGGCTTGTGCCAAATAGACCACATGTCATTGCTGAAATTGCATTTGCTTGGTAAGCACGTGGGAATTTACGATCATCTTCTAATAAACCATGTAAAAGTCCCATGTTCTCAAAAATAAGCACCATGCTTAAGGAGAATGTTGCAATCCAAAATGGCAAGGAAGAAAGTTTCCCAAATGACATAGCTCCAAACACATCGCCATAATTAGCGAATGAAAACGAACTATTTCCCATTTGACTCGTATCAACAAGACCAAACAGCCATGCAATACCAGTTCCAATTGCAATCGTCCATAAAAAGCTTCCACGTACGTTACGCGCAAATAGTACAAGTGCGACAATAAGAGTAAGTAGTGTGGCAAGAACGACAGGACTACTTAATTTTCCCATTGCAACAGCAGTATTAGGATGCGAAACGACTAAACCACCTTTTTGCAAGCCGATGAAAGCTAAAAACAACCCGATACCGACAGTAATCGCTTCCTTTAATGACTTTGGAATCGATACCGAAAGCACGCGAGCAATCGGTGTAAAAGCAGCAATTGCAAAAATAATACCGGCGATAAAAACAGCTGCCAATGCTTCTTGCCAAGTTAAACCGAGCGTATGCACAGCAGTGTACGTGAAGAATGCATTTACACCCATACCAGGGACAAGAATAGCAGGTGCATTTGCCCAAAATGCCATGAGTAGACATCCGACAAATGAACTAAAAACAGTTGCCAAAATTCCTGCCTCAAGAGGAATGCCGGCATCTGATAAGATTGACGCATTTACAATCATAATATAAACAATTGTGAAAAATGACGTGACTCCAGCTAAAACTTCTTGTTTTGGTGATGTTTGGTGTAAGTCTAATTTAAATGTTCTTTCAAGTATTCCTTTCATGTTAAACCTTCTTTTTCATATCCCTCTCCCACCCGTGATATCTCTTATGTAAGAGCTCACCGTCCTTTATTATATCAGAACATCATGTTTTTACAACAACGAAAATGATAACGGTTACTTATAAATGAGTTTATTTATAAATACGTAAAAATTGCCCGGATAGATGAAATGATTTCTAGTTCTCCTGATTGAATGGGCGGAGCTGCTTGCGCATGCAAAGTAGCATATGATGAGATCTCCCGTGGTAATTGGGCAGATTCTTCAACGAGTGAGAGGGGAACAGGATTAATATTTAAATTGTAGGTACTCGCAATTGTACGAGCTTTGTCTACTGCTTGTTGCAGAGCTTGAATGAGAGCTTGCTCATAATATTTATTTGGATGAGATATTCGAAAACGTAATCCTTTTGCTACGTTTGCACCATTTGTAACGGCTATATCATATACTTCCCCTGCTTTTTGTACATTTAAAACGGTAATTTCATACAAATGCTCCACACGATAGCCTTGTAGTAATGCTTTATCATTTACATATTCGTATTGAGGAGTAATTGTATAAGAAATGGTTTCTATATCTTTATCGGCAATACCTAGCTGTTTGAGTGCATCAAGCAATTGTTTCGATTGCACTGCATTTTCTTCTTGCGCCTGTTTTACATTTTTACTATCTGTTCGAATGCCCAGTGTTAATATGACAACATTTGGTTTTGCCTTTATAATGCCTTCTCCTTGTACAGTAATAGTAGCTTCTTTACCAGTATTTGTCGTACGGATATTATGTAGATACGGATTCATTCCACTTTGCATTTATGCTCACCATCCTTTTTTATATGTATATGTGTGAACAAAAAAGAAAATCTTATGAAAAAAGTTACATAAATGAGAATGTTGAGGGAAGAAAGCATATACAATATAGGTATTTATAGATTATAATATGTGTAAATATGATAAAAAAGGGACGAGGCTAGTGAACGAAAATAGAGAAACACTGATTTTAGATTTATCTGCATCATTTCGAAAGATGATACGTTTATTACAAAATGATATTAATACACGTTTTTCAGAGCATATGCCATATAATGAATTCTCTGTATTACGTGCGTTATTTTTAAAAAGTCCACAGATGGCTTCGCAAATTGCGAGTGAAGTAAACGTAACCTCCAGTCATATTACAGCTGTAACAGATCGTCTCGTGCGAAAAGGGTTTGTTGAAAGAAAACGTTCAAATTCGGACCGTCGTATCGTATACTTAGAAATTACTGAAAACGGACGAGAAGTAACTGAAAAGCTTGAAGCTGTGCGTAAAGAATATTATAAAGAGAAATTTAAAGGTTGGAGCGACCAAGAGATAGAAATGGTTTTAGAACTATTTGGCCGCGTATTATAATAAATGAGGATAGGAAGCGAGAGCTTTCCTATCCTTTTTCTTTTGAATAAAAATATTTTGAAACTCCGATACTTTAATTAAACAGATCGGAGGAAAGATTATGAAATATATTGCTGGACTTACCATTTTATTAGGAAGTTTTTTTTGTTTTAATACATTCTTATACGCTGATACTCCAATTCAAGTCGTGCAAAAAGAAGTGAAATACATTGAAAACGATAATACTGTCTTATATTCGAAATTATGGGTTCGCTCTATGCAAAACGTAGTATTATTTCATCATAGCGATAATGTTCGTAATCAGGACACTTTGCGTAATGTAACAAGTTCATCGCTCGTTAAAGCGAAGCAATTACCATTTAAGAAAGCATCAATGTACATTCCAAGATTATCGCAATACGTATCAAAAGCAGGGAAAGAAAATATTCAAGTGCACTACATTGCGGTGCACTATAATGTGAAAAAAGAAAATGCGTATCAATTAAATGGCATGAACTATTTTCTGCAAGTATTTGTGAAAGAGCGCGGCGAATGGAAAATTGCTGAAAGTGTAGTCGCGCCGACAGAGCAAATTGTGCAAAACGGTGATGGATTTGGGATGAAGGAAGAGATGGTGTATGGGGATAGGAGAGAGAATGTAAAATAACCTCCTTTTGAAGGAGGGGTTATTTCACACGCCAAGAAAATTTTAATTTTAATAAGCGAGATAATAGTAGGTAGACTATCGTACTGGTCCCTATAAACCCAATATAATAGTTCAAAATAGAGCGACTTCCTCCTGCTACCATTCCTCCAAACATTCCAATAAAGATTACACAACATATCATACATAGTTTTTTGAGCTTCGGATATAATAGAAAGTTTCCATTTTGTTCATTAGGTGATCTTGTATATAAGTATATTCCTAAAGGTAATAGAATAAGTATATTTGCGATTGGACCGATAAGTTTTGTTGCTGAAGGAATATACGTAAAATTAGGCTCGTCATGACGTACGCCTTGTTGATCAGTATAAGCGAGTTGAGGATCGTAATTAAAATCAATATTGAATCCGTGAACGGGCGCTAAAATACTCACTTTTTCTATTACTGAGCCGTAACGATCTACATTTTTCTCCGTATAGACGGTATGATTGGAAATAAGTCCAACCGTATGAATAGAAATAACTCCGACAATTAGAGTCGGAAAAATAAAAGGGAATCCAAGTATAGCAACACTGAAGAATCCTTGTGAGAAAATATTACCAGCAATTGTGCCTATACATAATGCAAGTGTATAGATAGCAATTAAGATAATAAGCATGTATAAAAAATAAGTGTGAAATGGTGAAAATACTTGATACTTATTATGAAAGGTTGTCTTTTTCATAATAGCAAAAAGTCCCCAATTCAATATAACGATAGCTACAATATTACACACACCAAAAAGCCATTTCGTTATAAAGAGATCTTTCCGTTTAAATGGCATGGACCATAGAAAGTCGCTTGATTGATTTTGACGTTCCCATCCAATAAGGATACAGGCTAATGCAATGAGGATTGCTCCTTGAACCATGATAGCGTCAGTAAGTGAAAGATGATAATTGTACCGGAATATATATTTCCATTTGTTATTATCATGTAAATAGTTTAGTTGTTCTGCGGCTGCCAAATAGTATTTATATGATAGTATGTAGAAACTTACTAACCAAAATAGCCAAACCATATATTTACTTTGTTTGTATGTGTGCATCCATAATGCTTTTTGAAACATAGGATCTCTCCTTTAAAAAACTTTATAGTTTGTAAGACGTGATAGTACAAAATAAGTGACGATTCCAACTAAAAAGAATCCAACATAGTAACTAAATAATAAATCAAAACGTTTTAACATTTGGCCACCTATTAATGCGAAATATAAGATAGTACTCCATATCCAGATTGAGCGGTATTTTTGAAAAAGGAAGATTTTCGTATTATTTTCATTTGGTGATCTTGTAAAAAGAAACATACCGATGAATAAGCAAAAAATTGTATAGAAGATAGGAACAAGAATTGCTTTGGCAGAGTAGTAACTATGAGAAGTAGGACCTTTCTGTATCACTTTGCCATGCTCCTCATACGATTGGGCACTAGGATGGTAATTATAATTAATTGAAAAGTTTAATATAGGACCTGAAATGTCGGTTTTTCTATTGAGTTCATAAATTTTTTCAGAACTTGCATAACTTTTATTCCCTTGTATTGCATCAGCGTGAATCGTAAAGAAAAAGAGTAAGAGTGAAAAGACTCCCATTCCCATTACGCAAAAAGTAATACTAAAGATGCTTTGTGAAATAATACTGCCAGTAAATGTGCCAATACATAAAGATACAGTATAGATAGCGATATATGAAAAAATTGCATAAAGAAAATATCGATGAAACGGTTCGAACGATTGATATTCAAAGTGGATTGTAGATTTATAAATAAAATACATAAGACCCCAATTGATAAGAAGTGCTATTACAATGAAAAATGCACCGAAAATCCACTTTGATAAGAACATATCACGCCTTTTAAATGGTAACGTCATAAATAAATTCCCATTTTGATTACTTCGCTCCCAACCTATTAATATACAGGCTAGGGCGATTGTAATAATACCCAACCAAAAGCTATCAGAAGAATGAAAAGAATAATGATAGTAAAACTTTTTTTCACCCATGCTTTCTGGATGGAGAAAGAGAGACTGTTGATCTTCAGCTGCTTGATAGTATTCGAAAGATAAAAAATAAAGTGAACTAAAGAAAAATAGTAACGCAGCATATTTCCCGCGCTTCCAATTCCACATCCATAACGCCTTATGAAACATACCCATCCTCCTCAAGTGTCGTAACGAAGACATCTTCAAGTGACATTGATAATTCTTCAATGAGTATTGGTTGTTCTTTATAAAACTTCTCCAGTGTTGTAGCCACATTTTCCTCAATTAAGATTGTATATACTTTTCCTGTTTGGTTTAATATTTTAATATTGCTTAAGTTTTCTAGTTTTTGAGGTAATGAACGTTCATAAGCAACTTGTATTTTGGCAAATCGTGATTTTGCATCATCTAGTGATGTAATAGAATCTACTGTATGTCCTTTTAAAATAATGATTGTATCGGCAATTTTTTCAACTTCATCTAAATGGTGAGTGGAGATGAAAATTGTAATTTCTTTTTCTGCTACTTCTTCAACGAGAAATTGTAGAATCTGTCTTTTAACGATAGGATCAAGTCCGTTTGTCGGTTCATCTAAAATGACATATTCTGCTTTTGCAGCGAAAGCTAAAATGATCGCAAGCAGTGCTTTCATTCCTTTTGAGTAACTACGAATACGTTTGTTTGGTAAATTAAAATGTTCTAATATTTCATAAAAATACTGTTCATCAAATGCTGTATAAACCGCTTTATAAAACTTTACGATTTCCTTCACTGTATATCCGTTCAGTATGTTAGTAGAATCTGGAACGTATACAACTCTTTGTTTAATTTCAGGATGCATATGAACATCTGTACCCTCATATGTAACAGTTCCTTCATCGGGGTCTAAAATGCCGACCATCGTTCGTAATAAAGTTGTTTTCCCTGCGCCATTTCTTCCGAGCAATCCGACGATACTACCTTTTTGTAATGTGAAAGAAACATCGTCTAAAATCGTTTGGTTATCAATTGTTTTCTTCAAGCTTGTCACTTTCAGCATCTGTATTTCCTCCAATCTCTTTATAGTATGAATCTATCCAATCATGAATTTTATCTTTCGTAATCCCAAGATAAGAGGCTTCTAGTAATAATTGATGAAATTGCTTTTCAACCATAGCGATTTTCCTTTCGTCTAATGTTGGGGTAATCGATTGGGCTACAAATGTTCCTTTTCCTCGTAATGTTTCAATAATCCCTTGTCGCTCTAATTCTTGATACGCTTTACTTACTGTATTTGGATTTATAACGAGCAAAGAAGCAAGCTCGCGTACAGAAGGAAGTTTATCACTTGGAGCTAACATGTTTTTTAGTACGAGCTCTTTTATATTTTGAACAATTTGTTCCCATATCGGAGTGTTGCTTCTTGGATCAAGTTGAATATGCAAGAGCAATGTCTCCTTCCTGATGAGTATTAAGTGTACTACTGCATGTAATACACTTAATACAATATAGGTAATGAATTTATTTGTCAACTGAAAATAATAGAAAAAAATGGTATTAAAAATGTATAAATTGGAAAAAATAAGTTTGATATAGAATGGAGGGTTAGTCATGAAGCGAGTTTTTGGAATACTTGTTTGTTTCATGTTATTGCTTTCTGGTACTTCAGTTAGTTTCGCACAATCTGAGAAAACGAAGCAGGAAAAAACAGAAGAAACCACGCCGAAGTTAGCGGAACAAGCGTCGTCAGCGATCGTAATTGAGCAAGATACAGGTAAAGTTTTGTTTGATAAAAATCCGAATGAAAAGTTACCACCTGCTAGTATGACAAAGATTATGACAATGCTATTAATTATGGAACAAGTTGAAAAAGGAAAACTAAAACTAAACGATAAAGTTAGAGCGAGTGAACACGCAGCTTCAATGGGCGGATCACAAATTTTTCTAGAACCTGGGGAAGAGATGACTGTAAATGAAATGTTAAAGGGCATTGCAATTGCATCTGGAAATGATGCATCTGTTGCAGTAGCTGAGCATATCGCTGGTTCAGAAGAAGGTTTCGTAAATATGATGAACAAAAAAGCGAAAGATTTAGGTCTGAAAAATACGCATTTCCAAAACCCAACAGGTCTCCCGGCGAAAGATCATTATTCTACAGCGAATGATATGGCTATTATGGCGAAAGAGTTGATGAAGTATCCACTTATTCGAAAATACACAGGTAAATATGAAGACTATTTACGTGAAAATACGGATAAGAAGTTTTGGCTTGTTAATACGAATAAGCTAGTACGTTTTTATCCTGGAGTAGATGGAGTGAAAACAGGCTTTACGACAGAAGCGAAATATTGTTTAACGGCATCGGCTGAGAAAAATGGTATGCGTGTTATTTCAGTTGTAATGGGAGCACCTACATCAAAAGAGCGGAACAATCAAGTAACGAAGCTTCTTGATTATGCATTTGGACAATACATGACAAAGAAATTATATACACGTGGTGAGAAAATTAAGACTGTACAAGTAGGAAAAGGTAAGAAAGAAAAAGTAGATTTAGTTGCGTCAGACAATGTGTCTCTTCTTATGAAGAAGGGCGAAAATATGGACAAAGTTAAACAAGAAGTGATTGCTGAAAAGAAAGTGAAGGCACCGATTAAAAAAGGTGATGCACTTGGCACACTTGTTATTAAAAGAGATAAAGATGTTTTATTAAAACAAACAATTGTAGCGAAAGAAGATGTTGAGGCAGCGAGCTGGTGGGAGTTATTTAAAAGAAGTTTTGGGATGTTTTCAACATCAAAATAGCGGCAAAAATTTTGACGTTTTTCTGTTCGTATTTACTGAAATAATTGCTGAAAGGTTTCACTTTATGACGAAATAGTTCTTCTTTTGTCAGTAGGAAGGATTCTTATTTTATATCACGAAAATCTTATGTTAATGAGTAAAGTTTGAGCATAAGGAGGAAATCGTGTGAGTCTTTCCATGCATTTAGAAGTAAAACGTGACGTCTTATGTGTGAGGCTAGAGGGCGAGTTAGATCATCATACTGCTGAAGAGTTGCGAACGAAAGTCACAGATATGATTGAGACACATGGTGTTCATCATATTATTTTGAGCCTAGAGAACTTAACATTTATGGATAGTTCTGGTTTAGGCGTTATATTAGGCCGATATAAACATGTAAAGGGATTAGGTGGAGAGATGGTTGTCTGTGCAATTTCACCGCCCGTTAAACGTTTATTTGAAATGTCAGGTCTATTCAAAATTGTTCGTTTAGAAGAAAGTGAAGCGCATGCGCTCGCGACGTTGGGGGTGGCGTAGATGAGAAATGAAATGAACCTTCAATTTTCAGCGTTAAGTCAGAATGAATCATTCGCTCGTGTTACGGTAGCTGCTTTTATTGCGCAATTAGACCCGACAATGGAAGAACTAACAGAGATTAAAACAGTTGTGTCAGAAGCGGTTACAAATGCAATTATTCATGGGTATGAAGGAAATGCAGAAGGTGTTGTTTATATTTCAGTGATTTTGGAAGAAGCGATGGTGAAACTCACGATTCGAGATGAAGGGATTGGTATCTTTAACTTAGATGAAGCAAGACAACCCCTTTTTACAACTAAACCTGAATTAGAGCGTTCCGGAATGGGATTTACTATCATGGAAAATTTTATGGATGAAGTAGAAGTTATTTCAAACGAATCTTTCGGGACAACAATCCATTTGACAAAATACTTATCAAATAGTAACGCTCTATGCAATTAAGGAGAATAGCCAATGGACATAGAGGTCAGAAATGAGAAGAAGAAACCTCAGTTAAAGGACCACGAGCTAAAAGCGTTAATTCAAAAAAGTCAAGATGGAGATCAACAAGCGAGAGATACAATCGTTCAAAGTAATATGCGTCTCGTATGGTCGGTTGTACAGCGATTTCTTAATCGAGGATACGAACCAGACGATTTATTTCAAATTGGATGTATTGGACTCTTAAAATCGGTAGATAAATTTGATTTATCTTTCGACGTGAAATTTTCAACATATGCAGTTCCAATGATTATCGGTGAAATACAACGATTTTTACGTGACGATGGATCAGTGAAAGTAAGTAGATCTTTAAAAGAAACAGGAAACAAAGTCCGAAAGATGAGAGACGAGCTTTCGAAAGAATTTGGAAGGGCTCCAACGATTAATGAGGTAGCACAGGCTCTTGAACTAACGCCGGAAGAAGTTGTTCTGGCGCAAGAAGCGAGTCGTGCTCCTTCGTCGATACATGAAACTGTGTATGAAAACGACGGAGATCCAATTACTATTTTAGATCAAATTGCAGATCAATCGGAAACGAAATGGTTTGATAAAATTGCTTTAAAAGAAGCAATTAGAGAATTGGATGAACGAGAAAGGCTAATTGTGTATTTGCGCTATTATAAAGACCAAACCCAATCAGAAGTAGCGGAGCGCATAGGCATTTCGCAAGTACAAGTTTCAAGACTTGAAAAGAAAATATTAAAACAGATGAAAGATCGAATAGATGAATAGCTATCTATTCGATTTTTTTTATTGTCACGAAAAGGAGAAGATTCCAACTATCGATAAAAATTTACAGAATTTATTGATAATTTAGTTAATTTAAACTATAATCCAAGTATGAACTTGTCACAAAGGGGGAAGGAAACATGGAAACGAGGCAACAATGGGGAACGAGGGCTGGATTTATTTTTGCAGCAATCGGTTCCGCTGTTGGACTAGGGAATATATGGCGTTTTCCTTATACAGCGTATGAAAACGGGGGAGGCGCATTCTTTTTACCGTACTTATTTGCATTATTAACGACTGGTATTTCATTATTAGCTTTCGAGTTTGCTCTTGGGCATCGTCATCGTGGTTCGGCGCCACTTACATTCTTCCGTATTCATCGACGTGCTGAATTTATTGGATGGTGGCAAATGTGTGTGACATTTATTGTTTCAACATATTACGCTGTAATCATTGCTTGGTCTATTTCGTATACGTACTTTGCAATTACTGGAGCATGGGGGAAAGACACGCAATCATTTTTATTTAAAGAATATTTACATGTTGCAGATAAGCCAGGACAATTCGGGGGGCTCGTACCAGAAGTATTAATTCCGTTAGCTCTCGTTTGGATTATTGTGCTTGGTGTTGCGTTTAAAGGAGTTAAAAAAGGAATCGAAGTTGTTAACCGTATTTTTATTCCTTTACTAGTTGTTATGTTCCTTATTATCGTTGTTCGTGCAGTGACGATGGAAGGTGCGATGCAGGGGCTAGATGCATTTTTTAAACCAGATTGGAGTCGTATTTTTGATGGGAAAGTATGGCTTGCTGCTTACGGTCAAATTTTCTTTAGTTTATCTTTAGCATTCGGAATTATGATTACGTATTCTAGTTATTTACCGAAAAACTCAGATACAACAAATAATGCTTTTATTACAGGATTTGCAAATTCAGGATTTGAATTATTGGCAGGTATTGGTGTCTTTGCAGCTCTTGGATTTATGGCGAATAACATGGGGGTACCGGTTGATAAAGTAGCTAGTGCTGGTGTAGGACTTGCATTTGTAGTATTCCCGCAAATTATTAATGAGTTACCGATGTCGCCGTTATTTGGTGTATTATTCTTCTTATCTCTAACTGTTGCTGGAATTACATCACTCATTTCACTTGCAGAAGTATGCTTTGCCGCTGTATCTGAAAAATTCAGCTTGAGTCGTCAAAAGACGATTGGAATTATGGGAACGCTATTAGTATTAGTTTCTCTTGTTTTTGCAACACGTGGTGGACTTATGTTCCTAGATGTTGTTGATTACTTCGCTAACAATTTTGGATTGATTACAATTGCACTCGTTGAAGTAGTTACAATAGGATTAATCTTGCGCCGTTTACCAGTTTATCAAAATCATGCAAACTTTGTATCTGATATAAAGTTAGGAACGTTTTGGAGAGTGAGTTTACTCGTTATTACTCCACTTATGTTAGGGTATATGTTAATTGATGGTACAATCCAAAACATTAAAAAGAACTACGGAGGTTATCCAACAGAGTTTGTTGTAACGTATGGTTGGTCGATAGCGGCAGCGTTTCTTATAGTTGCACTAGTCATTAGTCTGAAGAAATGGAATGCACAAATACATTCAGACTCTGTCCAGCTTGAAAAAGAATGGAAGGACCGAGGTGTTTCATGATGAGTGGATCAGCGATTATGATGATGGTTATAGGTATGGTAGTCATTTGGGGAGGACTTGCATTAAGTATTGCAAATTTATTTAAGAAAAAGGCATAAACTAAAAAACATCTGTACCGAAGCGGTACAGATGTTTTTTTATGAAAAAATTGTATTAGAAAAAAATTCAATAACCATACTACAACTACGAGGAAGAGTGAAGGGGTGAATGGAAATTGGAAGGAACAATTTATATTAAAATGCGCAATCGCTTAAAAGTGTCTCCTACGTATGAAGTAAAGCTGAGCGATGTTGCACAACTTGCCGGAGATTCTTTTGTAGTTGAGTTGTTACAAAATGAAATAGTCTACAAAATAACAGCGCATGATAAAACACATGTTGTAATTGATGTCATGAAAGTGATTGAGATTATTCAACAAAAAGCATCTCATGTACAAATTAATTTACTGGGTTCTGGACAAACTCTTGTTGAAATTATATATGAAAAAAAGAAAGTACCCCCAATTTTCTTTGGACTTGTATGGTTGTTACTTTTCATTGGAGCGGCCCTTGCAATAATTTATTTCCATGAGGATGTAAGTATGCAACAAGTACATCAACGGTTATATTACATGATTACTGGAGAGTTTAAGGAGCAACCACTATTATTTCAAGTTCCATATTCAGTAGGTCTTGGATTAGGTATGGTTTTATTTTTTAATCATGTATTTCAAAAGCGAATTAATGAAGAGCCTAGTCCGTTAGAAGTTGAGATGTTTCAATATCAGCAGTCGCTTGATCAATATGTAATTGTTAATGAAAACAAGGATAACACGAAACAACTTGCCGATGATTGAATGTGGGTTTGTTATATTAATTGGTTTAGCTGGCGGGATTGCAGTAGGTAGCGGATATGTTGCCTTTTTAGCTGTTCTCGGTATTATCCCGCGCTTAGCTCAATTAACGAGAAGTGGAAAGCATATTCAATATTTTGAGTGGGCTGTCATTGCGGGTACTTTAACTGGGGCTTGGTGTAGTTTGAAAAACATTACATTTCAAACATCGCAATATTGGCTTGTAATATTAGGGTTATTTTGTGGCACATTCATTGGAATGCTTGCTGCGGCATTAACAGAAGTATTAAATGTTTTACCTATTTTAGCGAAACGAGTCGGGGTAGAGGGGAAAATTGTTGTTTTACTCGTTGCTCTTGTACTTGGAAAAGTAATAGGCTCATTGTTTCACTGGATTTATTTCGTAAAGTAGGAGGCAATATATATGACAAGGCGAAAACTGAAAGATGATTACATAAATAAAGTGAAGGAGTACCATCCAAAGCCAAACTATTTGCTAAATTGTGTGAAGGCATTTCTTGTAGGTGGGCTCATTTGTACAGTCGGAGAAATATTGATGAAATTTTATATACATTATTTTCACTTTAGTGAACAAGAGGCAGGAAACCCTACAGTTGCAACTCTTGTTTTACTATCAGCGATTTTAACAGGGTGTGGTGTATATGATAAAATCGGGCAGTTTTCTGGAGCGGGATCAGCAGTACCAGTTACTGGATTTGCGAATTCTATGGCGAGTGCCGCACTAGAGCATAGGAGTGAAGGGATTGTTCTAGGAATCGCTACTAACATGTTTAAGCTTGCAGGAAGTGTCATTGTATTTGGAGTCGTCGGTGCATACATTATCGGGTTAATAAGATATACATTTCAAATTTTAATGTCTTAAAGGAGGGGTGGGTATGAGATTGACAGGAAAACAAACGTGGGTATTTCAAAATGATATCTTCGTGAATGCAACTGGTACTGCTGTCGGTCCGAAAGAAGCTGAAGGCCCTCTTGGAAAGGATTTTGATATTTCATATTCTGACTTACATTGCGGAGAGGAAAACTGGGAACTTGCTGAACGAAGGTTAATGTCAGACTCAATTCAACAAGCGATGCAAAAAGGGAATATAAAAAAATCGCAAATTGATTTCTTTTTAGCGGGAGATTTATTAAACCAAACAGTGACAGCAAATTATGTTGCTCGTGAGTATGGTATTCCTTTTTTAGGGATGTTCAGCGCTTGTGCGACGTCAATGGAAACTTTGGCGATTGGATCAGCTTTTATAGATGGTGGATTTGCGAATCGTATTTTAGCTACAGTAAGTAGTCATAATGCGACGGCTGAAAGACAATTTCGTTCCCCAACAGAATACGGAGGACAAAAGCCAGGGACAGCAAACTCAACTGTTACCGGAGCAGGGTCAATATTAATTAGCAATGAGGAGAGTGCAATTAAAATAACAGCAGCAACAATTGGTAAAGTGCAAGATTTAGGAATTGCTAATCCTTTAGATATGGGATCAGCGATGGCACCAGCTGCTGCTCATACAATTCAACAACATTTTGAAGATTTGAGAAGAAGTGCAGCTGATTATGATCTTATTGTTACTGGTGATTTATCGGCTGTTGGGACACCAATTGCGAAACAACTTTTACTTGAGGAAGGGTATGATTTGGGGAATGTATACAATGATTGTGGATTAATGATTTACAATTCAAATCAAGAAGAAGTGTTTGCAGGGGGCAGTGGTTGTGCTTGTTCAGCTGTTGTAACATACGGCCATTTATTGCGTGAAATGCAAAAAGGGAATTTACAAAGAATTTTTGTCGTTGCAACTGGAGCTTTATTAAGCCCGATGATGATGCAACAGAAGGAAACGATTCCAACGATTGCGCATGGTGTTGTGTTTGAAAGCGTTAAAGGAGAGTGAATTGTGGATTTTGTATATGCATTTCTTGTAGGAGGAGCTATTTGTGTAATTGGACAAGTGCTGCTAGATTTCGCAAAGTTAACACCGGCACATTTAATGGCAACTTTTGTAGTCGCCGGAGCTATTTTAGACGGATTCGGATTGTACGATAAGCTTATAAAATTTGCAGGTGCTGGGGCAACAGTCCCTATTACAAGTTTTGGACACTCACTATTGCACGGGGCAATGCATGCGGCAGAAAAACATGGATATTTAGGGATTGGAATCGGTATGTTTAGCTTAACGTCTGCGGGGATTTCAGCAGCGATATTATTTTCATTTTTTGTTGCACTTATATGTAAACCGAAAGGATAAATCAAATGAGACGAAGGGTTGTTTTGGTCACAGATGGAGATGAATATGCAAAGCGGACAATTGAGCTGTTAACAAAGGAATTTGGGGGGAGGTGTATTTCAGCATCGCAAAGTAATCCGACCAAATTGACAGGGAAGAAAGTTGTTGAGCTTATTATGCAAACGCCATATGACCCTGTATTTGTCATGTTTGATGACAGCGGATTTATAGGAGAAGGATCTGGTGAAAAGGCGTTAAAGTATGTCGCAACACATAAGCAAGTTGATGTACTGGGTATTTTAGCAGTAGCATCTAATACACATCATTGGGAATGGGCACGTGTAGATGTAAGTGTAGATCGGAATGGGAATTTGACAGAATACGGCGTTGATAAATTTGGACTCCCAGATGGTGACATTGGCAGGATTAGTGGGGATACGATTTATTGTTTAGATGATCTGAATGTTCCTGTCATTGTGGGGGTCGGTGATATTGGCAAGATGTGCGGAAATGATGAATGGGAGAGAGGATCACCTATTACTAGAAAAGCGATTCAATTAATTTTGGAAAGGAGTGGCTTTTATGACGAAGCCTAAAAAAGTGAATATCCCGATTTCATCTTTTTTAAGTGATAATGAAAATTATTTAAAGCAAACAGTTGGACTTGGTGTTACATACGATGTTGGTATTCGTAAATTTCAAATTTTAAATAAAGAAATTGGTGTGTTATTTGTAAATGGACTTTGTGATACGAATTATATTATCCCTATTTTAGAAGAAGCGGTGGATACAAATGAAATAAGGGATGTAGAAGAAGATACAGTAAAGCTTTTAGAGAATCGTTTAATTCATCAACAAGTAAGTAAAGTAAAAACGATGGATGATGTAATGCTCCAAGTATTATCAGGACTCATTGTTATATTTGTGGAAGGTGAAACGGAAGCGTTCGCAATAGATGTTCGTAGTTATCCGGGCCGGACACCGACAGAACCAGATACAGAAAAGGTAGTGCGTGGTGCAAGGGATGGATTTGTTGAAAATATCGTTGTAAATACAGCGTTAATTCGTAGAAGGATACGCGATCCACGTCTTCGAAATGAAATGATTCGAGTAGGAGATAGATCGCAAACGGATATTTGTATTACATATGTACAAGATGTTGCAAACACAGATTTAGTAAAGATTATAAAACAAGAATTAAATAACATTGATGTAGACGGGATTACGATGGCGGATAAAACAGTAGAAGAATTTGTAGTCAAGCAAAGCTATAATCCCTTCCCGCTTATTCGATATACAGAAAGGCCGGATGTAGCAGCAAATCATCTATTAGAAGGACACGTGCTAGTGCTCGTTGATACATCACCAAGTGTTATGATTACGCCAACAACATATTTCCACCATTTACAGCATGCAGAGGAGTTTAGACAAAATCCCGCTGTAGGTACATTTTTACGTTGGGTACGTTTTTTAGGTGTTATATTTTCGTTATTCTTATTGCCGTTTTGGTTAGTCTTTGTATTTGATCCAACTCTTTTGCCTGAAAGCCTTGCTTTCATTGGACCGAATAAGATGACACATTTACCAATTTTATTACAAGTTTTGATGGCGGAAATCGGACTCGAATTTTTAAGGATGGCTGCTATTCATACACCGACATCATTGTCGTCTGCAGCAGGATTAATTTCTGCCATATTAATTGGCCAAATTGCAATTGATGTAGGTTTGTTTGTACCAGAAGTTATTTTGTATGTAGCGGTTTCTATGATTGGATCATTTGCTACGCCAAGTTATGAGTTGGGGCTTGGGAATAAGATTGGAAAATTATTTGTTATTATTTTGACGGGTATATTTCATGAAATGGGATTTGTCATTGGAATGACGATATTGATTCTATTTTTAACATCTATAAAAAGCTTGCAAACACCGTATTTATGGCCGTTTTTACCGTTTGATTGGGGCGCGTTAACGAAAATTTTACTTCGTCCAACTATGTCTAGTTTAAAGGTTCGTCCAAGTATTGTAAGACCTCAAAATGTGCGAAGACAAAAATAAGCGGGATTATGCTCCGCTTATTTTTTATTGAAAATTTATTGTTTTTTTAACAAAAATCAAACATTTTTTTTGTACAATTAGAGTAGATATTGTGTATGGAAGGGGAAGAGGACATGATTAAACTATTTGTAAGTGATTTAGATGATACACTCGTTTACAATATGAATGATATGCAAAAAGAAGATGAACGAGCGCTTTGTTGGCTAGCTGAAAACGGGACAAATATTTGTTTTGCCTCTGGCCGTTTTACTCACCGAATTGATGAGGCGGTAAAAAGGTTTTCGTTCCCGTATTACACAACTAGTTTAAATGGAGCGACAATGATACTACCGGATGGAAAAGTATTTCATGAATCGAGTTTTGAAGATGGGGTTGCCCAGGAAATATATCGATATATACATAAAAAGGGACTAGCAGATATTGTTTGTACAAATGAGCAGCGATATACAAAAAGGAAGAATGAACATCACCATACTTTTGAAGAGTATATGGGAGTGCATATTGCTGAAATCGAAGAGTTAGAAGAGGAATTTGGGAAGACTGTACATCCTGCGAAATTATTTGTTTTTGGCGAAGAAGAAAAAATTGTAGCATTAGATCAAGAGTTGAGAGATACATTTCATAGCGAAGCGGAAGTCTTTATATCGGGTAAGCGATATGTTGACATTATGCCAAGAGGTGTAAGTAAAGGAAGCGCTCTGAAGCGATTAATGGAACATTTACAAATTGAAGCAAATGAAGTTGCATGTATTGGAGATTCTTTCAATGATATTTCTATGTTTGAAGTAACCCCGCACTCCTTCACCCTCCATCATGCTCATCCGTATGTGAAGGAGAAAGCAAATTATGTTGTCCGTTCGGTTGAAGAAGCTATTATGAAATTACCGTTACTTGTATAAAAAAGAAGCTCGTCATTGGCGAGCTTCTTTTTTACTTGAATAAAGATTTAACGAAATCAATGATACTAGAGAAGAAATCTTTTACTTTATCTAGGAAACTTTGCCCTTCATCAGATCCTAAGAAGGCAGACACATGGTCTTTTGCTTTTTCTAATTGGCTACCAACTTGGTTCCAATCGATATTAAGATTTTTCATTTTATCAAATAACGATACTAAGTTATCCAACTGTTCATCTGTTAATGTAATGCCAAGTTGATCAGCAATTTTTTTAATTAATGAACGTAAATCTTCAGTGGTTTTTGGCTGTTCTTTTGCAATTTCTTCTTTAATTTTTGCAACAAGTTGAACTGCTTTTTCTTCGCCGATTTTATCACCAAGCTGGGCTGTTTGTACCATTTCTTCATTGGCTACTTTTTTTACTTCTTCAGGAATGGCTTTGTTTGATGTTGTTTCATAGGCCTTCATTAAACCTGTTAAAGCAGCAGTTCCTGAAACTTTAAATGGTGCAGTAATTTGAATCTCTGCATCTTTCACACCTGCTGTAATAAGTGCATTTGTGTACATTGCATCTGTTATCGAATTAATGTTTTTTGAGCGTACAATGAGACCTGACCCTGGTTTTGTGTATGTAATCATAGAAGAGGAAATTGCTCTCGTACCAATTTGCGCTTTTGGAACGATGCCCTCTAGAAATTTATGTTCTTCCGCATTAGATACAGTAATAATTTGTGCATCTTTTGGTGCTTTCATTTCTTTCAAAAGATCTTGTTTCTGTTGTTCAGATAAGTTTTCTCCTAGTGTAACAATTGATTCTCCCTCAATGATGTCTGCAAATGAAGCTGTTGGCATAATAAATACGGCTACAGCTAATAGCAGAGCTAGTAATTTCGTTTTCACGAAAAATCGCTCCCTTTCTCTTTCTTAAATTTTCGGGCAACACAGTTATTATAGTATATTTTTCTTATTTGTCACCTAGCTTCTTCCACATTTCAAAAAAGAAGTATGCAGATTGTCGGATTCTTTTTGTTTCTCGTCATGAATATGGTAATATAGTGCTGAGATAGTTGAAAGGAGACATATACATATGAAAACTTTAGGATACATATTAATGGAAAATGGCGAAAAAATCGATTTAGAATTTTTCCCAGAAGAGGCACCAAAAACAGTAGAAAACTTTAAAAAATTAGCAGAGCAAGGATTTTATGATGGTGTGACATTCCACCGCGTTATTCCTGGCTTCGTAAGCCAAGGTGGAGACCCAACAGGCACAGGTGCAGGTGGCCCAGGTTACTCTATCCCATGTGAAACTGATGGAAATCCTCATAGACATCTTGTTGGATCACTTTCTATGGCACATGCTGGTCGTAATACAGGTGGTAGCCAATTTTTTGTTGTTCATGAGCCACAACCGCATTTAGATGGCGTACATACTGTATTCGGTAAAGCAACAAGCGGTATTGAAACGGTATTAAACATGCGTCAAGGCGATGCAATGAAAGAAGTTAAAGTTTGGGAAGAATAAGTTACGAGAAAAAGAGAGCGATTTTGCTCTCTTTTTTATTTCCTATAAACAGGGATTGGTATATATTTTAAAGTATATGACACAAATAGGACGGCTACTAACGTTAAATTATATTGTTCATGAGAACAAACTTTTAACAAAATACATAGGATGGAGTACGAATTATATGCTTCAATAAATGTATTTCTCTTAACATATTGCTTTTGGTAGAACTACTTTGTTCAAAAGTGGTTAATAAGTGAAATGTGATGAGAAAGGGATTTTCCTTTTAGTTCCTATATAGTATTGTCTCTTTTTTGAGCGGTGTAATAGAAAGAAATAGCGTGGAAACATATATTTGACTTTCTTCTTAACGCTTTGTATGATTATCAAGTTGTTTCAGCCCCTTCTCACTCTGGTAAAAATATTGTAGAATGAATGTGATATGAAAAGAGTGATTGAGGGGATAAATAGTTTGTAACTTTTGTAAGAAGGGATAAGGGTTATGTTAATTCGTTTTAAAAAAAGTTATGAAAAAATTGCAATGGGGCTTCTTTCATTTATGCCAACTGAAAAAGATGTGAAAACATTACAATTGACAATGAAAGAATATGAAGCGAAAGAGGATTGGCAATTGTATTTGTGGAAACAAAATGAAGATTTTGTTGGGATAATGGGGATTATAAAAAAAGAAGATCAGGTATTGGAAATTCAGCATTTGAGCGTGAATCCGTCTCACCGTCATATGGGGATTGGGACGAAGATGGTTCAAGAGCTTAAGAGTAAATTTCTTGAGTTTACAATTTGCGGAAATGAGCAAACAGCAAGTTTTTGCAAAAAGTGTAAAGAGCTTGAACAAAATATACATTCATGAAAGCAGGGATAAGTAGTTTATTATCTCTGCTTTCTTTTTTGTAGTTGCTCGTGTCGCTCAGAAATGACTTCTGTTCGATCACGCAATGTGTGCTTACTTATGATGTATTCACCAGGAATGACGTTCACATCTTTCCAAGAGAGGTTTTGTTTCTTACATAACTGTATGCATTGTTTTTCTAACGATACGTCTAATAAGGGTAAAAATAACGGCGCAAAAATTTCCTTTTTGTGGATAGAGTGTAATCTTTCATTTAATAAGAACATAAGTTGTTTATGATCTATTCCTAATTGATGTAATTGCGCGCTGCTCTTTTCTAAAATTGTTATTGCGCTTTTTATCATCTTCTCTGCACCATTCCAATTGGATCGTCTGTGATGGTATAAGGAAACAGCAATTTGAATGAGACCGACTAAGTAATTGTCGCGTTCTCCTCTAGGTTTTAATTTCCAATACTCTTCTAATATTTCATGACATTCAAAATAATCATAGTCTCCGTGAAAATGAATTAAAAATTGTATGTACTCGGTAGGATACATTTTATTCGCTCCTGTCTAACGGTTATATGTACAGTTTATCATAGAAATATTAACAATAAGCGACTAGGGAAATATCCCTAGTCGCTTTATTGCGTCCTATTAGCAGAAGCAAGCTGCTCCTACAATGATTAGTAAAATGAACAGTACAACAAGTAATGCGAACCCACCGCTAAAACCGCAATCAACGTGACCCATAGTTTTTTGACCTCCTACATTGTTCTTACTACATTGTTATCATATGAAGCGGTGGGCATTATGACATGGGCATAGGTCTATTTTTAATTAAATTTCTTAAAAAGGTTGGATAGAACATGAGTATGCTCTATACTTATGGTGTTATAGAAAAAATGTGGTGGGATGCTTTGTGCAGTATAATTTTAAAGTAGAGGCTTTTGAAGGGCCTTTAGATCTATTGTTACACTTAATAAATCGTTACGAAATTGATATATATAATATTCCTGTAGCGAAAATTACAGAGCAATATCTATCTTATGTCCATACGATGAAAGAATTACAATTAGATGTTGCCAGTGAGTATTTAGTAATGGCTGCAACGTTATTACAAATTAAAAGTAAAATGTTGTTACCGAAACAAGAAGAAGATGTACCTGATAACGGTGAAGACTTTATAGATGATCCTCGTCAAGAATTGATGGAGAGGTTAATTGAATATAAGAAATATAAGCAAGTTGCTACTGAGTTAAAAGAAAGAGAACAAGAAAGAGCACAGCTATATACACGTCCGCCAATTGATTTTACATCATTTCAACAAGAAGAGGAGACAAGCTTACCTCTTGATGTTACGTTATATGATATGTTAGCGGCATTTCAAAAGCTAATGCGTCGTAAAAAAGCAAAAACCCCCGTAACAACGCGAATTACTCGCCAAGAAATACCAATTGCACAGCGAATGACTGATATTCTACAACAGTTAGAAGTAAGAGGCGGTCGTCAAAGCTTTTATGATTTGTTTGCTGATGAAGAACGTGAAATAATGGTTGTAACATTTTTAGCGGTTCTTGAGCTAATGAAAAATCAACAAATCATAATTGAGCAGGAACATAATTTTGATGAAATTTTCGTATCAAGCTCTAATAAATCCGTATAGAGTTGATGTGAAGATGGGATAGAAATATTTTATCTCATGTTAGGTTTTAATGTATCGTTTGGAACGAGAGAAGAAATATTGAACCGAACGCATTTACTGTGATTCGGTTTTTTTTATGTGTGTTTTTTATGGAAAATAGGAGGAAGGAGTTCGTAAAATGGATAGAAAAGAACAAAAAGCGATTATTGAAGGGCTTTTATTTGTTGCAGGTGACGAAGGGATTTATCCGGAACAGATAGCTAAAGTTCTGGAAGTTGAAGTGGAAGAAGTACTAAACAGTATAGAGGAAATGCAAAAAGAATGCGAAGGATCGAATCGCGGTTTGCAAATTGTACAATATGCAAAAGTGTATCGTTTTGCAACAAAGAAAGAACATGCTTCGTACTATCAAAAATTAATAGATACTCCAACCGCGGCTTCACTTTCTCAAGCAGCTCTTGAAACGTTGGCAATCGTTGCGTACCGTCAACCGATTACAAGGACAGAAATGGAAGAGATTAGAGGTGTGAAAACGGACAAGGCATTACAAACGTTAGTTTCACACTTACTTATAAAAGAAACGGGAAGAGCGGAAGGACCAGGGCGCCCTATTTTATACGGAACGACGAAAGAATTTTTAGATACGTTTGGTTTGAAAACATTAGATGATTTACCACCTCTTTCGGAAGAAAATGAACAAATGAATGAAGCAGATTTATTCTTTGGTTCTTTACAGGAATTATCAAAATAAAAGCTTGGCATTTTGCTAAGCTTTTTTTGTATATCAATTACAGAGCGTGCCATACTAAATGAAAAAAGGAGACGAGTTATGAAAGGTGTACGGAGTATTCTATTGTTGGTTTCTGTTTTATTATGTTTTTCGTTAAACAGCGCATCGGCTAAAAGATATATGATGTCTATTCATACTGCGTCTTCTATACATATGCATCGGCAACATTTTGGTAAAATGAAAGTGAGTTTTTTAAAAGTTGGACAAGGTGATGCGACACTTATTACATTGCCAAATGGTCAAACGATGTTAATAGATGGGGGCCCTTATGAAGCAGGAGAGGTTATTATTCAAAAACTAATTGAAAAAGGAATTAATCATTTAGATGTGATTGTAAGTACTCATCCTGATATGGACCATATAGGGGGGCTTATTCCAATTGTAGAACAAATGCCGGTTTCACTCGTATTAGATAGTGGAAAAACATATAGTTCATTTACTTATCATACGTATCGGAATAATATTAAAAAAAGGGGCATACCTTTCATTTCAGTGAAGGAAGGACAATATATACCGTTAGATCCACATGTTTCTATACAAGTATTAAACAATGGTAAATCGAAAGACGAGAATAACGAGTCCTCAATTGTGTTAAAGATTCGATATGGTAAAGCGGACTTTTTATTAATGGGTGATGCTGATATACGGACGGAAAATGAAATATTAAAGCAATTTGATGTACATGCAGATGTATTAAAAGTTGGGCATCATGGCTCGTATACTTCAACGAGTGAAACATTCTTAAAAAAAGTAGATCCACAATTCGCTATTCTTTCGTACGGGAGTAGAAATCCGTATGGGCATCCTCATCAGAGTGTAGTAAGACGATTAAAACAGCGTGGTATAATGATATATGGAACAAACAAGCGAACTGTGGAAATAGAAACAGATGGTGAACATATTACTATGGGGGCAAGCGGTCTTATGCCATTACTTAAGTAACTAATTATATAAGAGGTTATTATCCATTTTGGTAAAAATGGATAATATATATTAGAATGAAAAAGAAATCAATTTCCTTTTTTCGCTGAACGAAGAGGAAATTTCATTAGAATGTATAGACAACTACTTGTGTGTATATTAAGATGGAATTAGGCGAATAAGGTAATAATAATAAGTAGGTATTTCATGGGAAAGGGTCGATGAAAATGAAAACGCAAGTTGTCATCAATGCCGAAATTTATACAGGTAAAGAAGTAGTGGAAAACGGATTTATTCGTTACACAGAAACAGTTAAAGAAATTGGTTTGATGGCTCAATATGTATCACAAGAAAATGAAACTGTGTTAGATGTGGCAGGAAAGATTGTGATTCCAGGTATGATTGATGTTCATATTCATGGTGGATACGATATTGATGCGATGGATGCAAATAGCGATGGATTAGTAACTCTTGGTAAAGAAATGTTAAAAGAAGGAGTTACAACTTACTTCCCAACAACAATGACACAAGCTCCAGAAGCGATTGAAGCGGCGCTAAGTGCTGCGAAGGAAGCGAAAGACAAAGGAGCACATTTCGAATATATTCACTTAGAAGGACCATATGTTTCAAAAAAACGTGCGGGTGCACAACCACTTGAACATATTGTTCCTGCGAGTATCGAGCAATTTAAACAATGGCAGGAAGCAAGCGGTAATCTAATTAAATTGGTAACATATGCACCGGAAGAAGAAGGTGCGTTAGAGTTTGAACAGTATCTTGCTGAAACAGGTGTTGTTGGCACAATGGGGCATACAGATGCAATTGATGCACAACTGAAAAATAGAAAAATTACACATGCAACACATTTATACAATCAAATGCGTGGATTACATCATCGTGAACCAGGAGTTGTTGGTCATGTGTTATTAAATCCAGATGTAATGGTTGAAGTAATTACAGATGGCATTCACATTCACCCTGATATGGTGAAATTAGCATATAAATTAAAAGGACCGAAAAAAGTAAGTGTCATTACAGATGCAATGCGTGCAAAAGGTCTTGAAGAAGGATTATATGAGCTTGGCGGACAGCCAGTACATGTAAAAGATGGCAGTGCCCGATTAGAAGATGGAACGTTAGCTGGTAGTATTTTAAAAATGGATCAAGCTTTCCGAAATGTAATTGAATTTACAGGATGTTCAATCGAGGAGGCAGTGTTAATGACATCAGTTAACCAAGCAGAAGAATTTGGATTAAATAATAAAGGTGCGTTAGCGGTAGGTAAAGATGCAGACTTTGTTGTTATGACTGAAGAATTACATGTATATGATACGGTTCGTTTAGGAATTCATATGAAGGAAGGGAAGTAATTAGATGAATATTCTAGTTGTAAAAACTCCAGAAGAATTAGCAGAAGCAGGTTATAAGTTAATTAAAGAGGTTGTAAAATCAAAAGAAAATCCAACTTTAGGAATGGCTACAGGAAGCTCTCCATTAGGTATTTATGCAGAAATGCGAAAAAATAAACTTGATACAAGTCATGCAACCACTGTAAACTTAGATGAGTACGTAAATTTACCACACGAAGATAAAAACAGCTATCACTATTTCATGCAAGAACAGTTGTTTGATCATCTTCCATTTAAACAAACTTATGTACCGAATGGGATGGCAAGTGATTTAGAGGAAGAGTGCAAGCGTTATGAAGGCATTCTAGTAGCTAACCCAGTTGACTTACAGATTCTTGGAATCGGTGAAAACGGTCACATCGGATTTAATGAGCCAGGAACACCATTTAATTCTCCAACTAACATTGTAGAATTAACAGAATCTACACGCCAAGCAAACCTTCGTTTCTTTGAAAATGAAGAAGATGTGCCGACTCATGCGATTACAATGGGAATTGGAAGTATTATGAAAGCGAAACAAATTCTTCTTGTTGCTATGGGATCTAAAAAGGCAGAAGCTATTAAAGAATTATTGCAAGGTGAATATAGTGAGGCGTGTCCTGCTACAGTTTTACAACGTCATCCGAATGTAACCGTAATCGCAGATCCAGAAGCTCTATCTTTATGCAGTGAGGCGATTGCTGATGAACATCGACAAGTATTCACCATTTCCGATTTATTATCAGATTCAAGAGTGGGTGAAACAGCTAATTGAGGAAGGCGAATGGAAGCCGGGAGATAAAATTCCATCTGAGAATGAACTTTGTGATAAGTTCGAAGTGAGTCGTATGACAATCAGACAGGCGATTAATAACTTAGTGGAACAAGGTTATTTATACCGGAAACGTGGGATTGGAACGTTCGTCCAACTTCCGAAAGTGGAGCAAAAGTTGCAAGGAATGACGGGATTCACAGAAGATATGATATCTCGTGGTATGAAACCGAGCAGCCAGTTATTAAGTTTCCGCCTAGTTCCAGCTACTGCTAAAATAGCAGACCGGCTGAGAATACAAGAGGGAGAATCGGTTTATGAAGTGAGACGTACGCGCTTAGCTGATGACGAACCGATTGCATTTGAGACGACATATTTGTCGCCAACTCTTGTGAAAGATATTAACGAAGAAATATTACAACAATCTTTATATGAACATTTAGAGAAAAAACTGGGCTTTAAGCTTGTTCGCGCTACTCAATCAATTGAAGCTTCAATTGCAACGGATAATGAAGCTGAACATCTGCATATTCCTAAAAAGGCGCCTGTACTTGTAATGCGTCAATGGTCATATGCAGAAGGTGAGTTACCGTTAGAGTATGTGAAATGTATTTATCGTGGGGATCGTTACAAGTTTATTACGAACATCGCACGTAACAAGTAATATATTTCAGTTTGTGAAGTACAGTGAACTTTGATGTTTTCAACATGTAAAGAAATAAAAATACGACTCATCCTTATAAGGAGTGAGTCGTATTTTTATTATGAGCAATTACGTGGTTAACAGCATCTTTAACCGTATTTACTACATAGTGAGCGTGCTCTTTTACTGCGTCATCTGCTTGAGACATAGCAAAACTGTGAGGAGTTAAAGAGAACATTGGAATATCATTATAAGAATCCCCTATGCAAGCAATTTCCTCTGGTTGTATTTGAAATTCTTTTAATAAAATAGAAATAGCAGAACCTTTACTAATATTAGGTGGCATTACATCTAAACATTGTTCTGCTGAAATGAAGGTGCTAACTTTTCCGTGAAATTTTTCATCAATTTTGTTCTGAAGGAGTTGTAAGCTTTCCTTCGTTCCACCGATAGAAATTTTATTTGGAAAAATTGTATCATCAATTTTCTGTAATAGATTAGGTTCTTCAACAGAAGTCATCGTTACTTGTTGTTCAAGTTCATGAATAAACGGTGTTTTTTCTTCAATGTAGTAGTTATGTTCATCACTTACATAACGGAAATAAGGGTCTTCATTTGTCATAGCTAACAAATCTGGAAGAATGCTGGAATCGAAAGTTGCAGATAATAGCTGTTTATTTTCATGTGTATATACAAAAACACCATTTACACTAATGCGATGGAAATTTGTATTAACCGCTCTCATTAGGTCTGCAATTTCATTATCAAGTCTTCCAGAAGCAAAACAAAGAATTACATTTTGTTCAGCTAAGCTGCGTAAAGCGATAACATCTTTTTCGTCGATAAAACCTCCGTGTTGCATCATCGTTCCATCAATATCACTTACAAACATTTTAATCATGTTGCAATCTCCTTTCTATGTACAGTTGCCCTTACATTATACGCATCATATACAAACATGTCTAAAAAATGAATTTTTATTAAATGGTAGATGTTTTATATTGACGAAAAAGAAGAATGTTCTGTAACATAAAAGTAGGCTATTTAAGTACGAGGGTGGTGTTATATGAGTAATTATCTAGAAATTAAAAAAGTTTTAAATAATAATGTCATCATTGCTAGCCATCCTGAACACGAGGAAGTAGTAGTGATCGGTAAAGGAATCGGATTTGGGAAAAAGGCTGAAGATGTGTTGGAGCAAGAACAAATTGAGAAAATGTTTGTTTTAAAAAATGAACGTGATCGAGAACAATACAAACTTTTAGTACCACATGTGAGTGAAAAGCTAATTGAATTGATGAATGATATTATGTTATATATTCAAGAAAAAGCGGAGTCTCCATTAAATGAACATATTCATATCGCTTTAACAGATCATATTTCTTTTGCAATTAAAAGGCTGAAACAAGGACTTACAATAGATAATCCTTTTTTAGTTGAAACGAAAATGCTATATCCAGAGGAATATAAAATTGCTGAAGGCGTTGTGCAACTTTTAAATTCTCGTTTGCAAATTACATTGCCAGAAGGGGAAGTTGGCTTTATCGCACTTCACATTTACAGCTCGCTTACAAACTCTGATTTATCTTCTGTTAATCAAAATTCTCGTCTTATTGCACAACTTGTGTCTTTAATTGAGACAAGCCTACAAATTACATTAGACCAAGAAAGCATTCATTATTTACGCCTTATTCGCCATTTACAATATGCTATTGAGCGGGTGAAAAAAGGAGAAAAAGTAGAAGAAGCACAGAGTTTTGCTGATTTATTAAAGTTGGAATATCCAGTTTGTTATAATTTGGCGTGGAAACTAGTCAAAGTAATGCAGAAAGAATTACAACTTCCTGTATATGAAGCGGAGAGTATTTATTTAACGATGCATTTACAACGATTAGTGAAAGTAGAACATGTGTAAAAAGACATATATTTTTGTCTAAAATGAAAACGTTAAAAAAAATGATTGAATCGCTTACAATAGTTATGTATAATAACTATTGCAAAGTTATACAAAATTCGACAAACACATTAAGGTAAATAACGAAAACGTTTGCTTTAATTATAGTGAACTTATACGTAATCCTATTTTTGACACGTGTTACTGATTCGATCAGGCATGAGTGGAGAAAAGTTGGGAATGTAAGCTAAAGAAAGGGACATACTACCCTTTGTATAGCTATCGTTCTATCTTTTTTTTCCTCATGCCTTTTTGGCGTTTGTCGAAAAGTATCAATATAGATAAGAGAGGAAGGGTTTCCATGTTTAAGAAGATCTTTGGTGTTCTTCAAAAAGTCGGAAAAGCGCTTATGCTTCCAGTAGCGATTTTACCGGCAGCAGGTATTTTACTTGGATTTGGTAATGCATTTCAAAATCCACAACTAACAAATGTTATCCCTGCTTTAAAAGCAGATTGGTTCGTAATGGTTGCAAAAATTATGGAACAATCTGGCGATATTATTTTCGCTAACCTTGCGCTATTATTCGCAGTTGGGGTAGCGATCGGTTTAGCTGGTGGAGACGGAGTAGCTGGTTTAGCAGCGTTCGTCGGATACTTAATTATGAACAAAACGATGAGTGTGTTCTTAGAAGTAGATAAACTAGTGAAAGTAACAAGCACTGGAACAGATCCAGTAAAAATTGGATTTTCAGATCCAGCATATGCAAACGTATTAGGAATTCCAACGCTGCAAACAGGAGTGTTTGGTGGTATTATCGTCGGGATAGTAGCGGCATATTGTTATAATAAATACTTCAACATTGAATTACCATCATACTTAGGTTTCTTTGCAGGTAAGCGTTTCGTACCAATCGCAACTGCAACATTCTCTTTAGTGGTAGGTATTATCATGTGCTTCATTTGGCCATACATTCAGGGTGGCTTAAATACGTTCTCACATCAAATGATTGATGCAAATAGAACGATAGCAGCATTTATATTCGGTTTAATCGAACGTTCGTTAATTCCATTTGGATTACATCATATTTTCTATTCACCGTTCTGGTTCGAATTCGGTCAGTATACAAATGCAGCTGGCGAATTAATCCGTGGTGACCAAAAAATCTTTATGGCACAGTTAAAAGACGGCGTAGAATTAACAGCAGGTACATTTACAACTGGTAAGTATCCGTTCATGATGTTCGGTCTTCCAGCAGCAGCTTTAGCAATGTACCATGAAGCACGTCCGGAAAATAAAAAATTAGCAGCTGGTATTTTAGGATCTGCTGCATTAACATCTTTCTTAACAGGTATTACAGAACCACTTGAATTTTCATTCTTATTCGTAGCACCAGTATTATTCGGAATTCATGCAGTATTCGCTGGCCTATCATTTATGACAATGCAAATTTTAGGTGTTAAAATTGGTATGACATTCTCTGGTGGTTTAATTGACTTCATATTATTCGGTGTACTACCAGGTCGTACGGCATGGTGGTGGGTAATTATTGTTGGTCTTGTACTAGCAGTGATTTACTACTTCGGATTCCGTTTCGCAATCCGTAAATGGAACTTAAAAACACCTGGTCGTGAAGTAGCGAATGCTAATGAAGGCGCAGGGAAAACAGAAGCAGGAGAACTTCCACGTGAAGTATTAGTAGCACTTGGTGGTAAAGAAAACATTGCTTCGTTAGATGCTTGTATTACTCGTTTACGCGTTCAAGTTAACGAACAAAAAAATGTAAATAAAGACCGCTTAAAAGAGCTTGGAGCAGCCGGTGTACTTGAAGTTGGAAATAACATTCAAGCTATTTTCGGACCGAAATCTGACACATTAAAATCACAAATTCATGATATTATGTCAGGTCGTACACCTCATGTTGAAAAAGAAGCGCCTGTAAAAGTGGAAGAAGCTCCTCAACAGGTTGATGAAAATGAAACAATCGTTTCACCAATTGAAGGGAAAATCTTACCGATTACAGAAGTACCTGACCAAGTATTCTCAGGGAAAATGATGGGAGATGGATTTGCGATTGAGCCAACAGAAGGAACAGTAGTTTCTCCGGTTAATGGTGAGATTGTAAATGTATTCCCTACAAAACATGCGATTGGTATTCAGTCTGAAGGCGGAAAAGAAATTTTAATCCACTTCGGTATTGATACTGTAAAATTAAATGGTGAAGGCTTTGAAGCGCTTGTAGCACAAGGTGATAAAGTGAAACAAGGACAACCATTATTAAAAGTAGATCTTGCATTTGTAAAAGAAAATGCACCATCTATTATTACACCAATCGTCTTTACGAATTTACAACAAGGGCAACAAGTCGAATTGAAAAAAGATGGAAATGTTAAGAAGGGCGAAAACGCTATTATTGACATTCAGTAGGAATTTGACGCAAAATGTTTATAATTATAATAGGCGATGTGGTTGACCGAACATCGCCTATTATATACAATAGATGATGTAGTACTCACGTCTATACAACTAAAAAAATACTGTATTTGAAGGAGATAAATTATCATGGAAAAAATCTTTAAAGTAACTAGCGACTCAGGAATTCATGCTCGTCCAGCAACTCTACTTGTAAACACTGCAAGCAAATTTGGTTCTGACATCAACTTAGAGTATAACGGAAAAAACGTTAACTTAAAATCAATCATGGGTGTTATGTCTTTAGGAATTCAACAAGGCGCGGAAATTAAGGTCACTGCAAATGGTGATGATGCAGCTCAAGCACTAGCAGCTATCGAAGAAACTATGAAAAACGAAGGATTAGGAGAATAATGACTCTTAACATCCAAGGGATCGCTGCATCAAGTGGGATTGCTATTGCAAAGGCTTTCAGACTTGAGAATCCTGAATTTAACATTGAAAAGAAATCAATTACAGACGAAGCTGCTGAAATTGCACGCTTAGACGCTGCGCTTGAGAAAGCAAAATCTGAACTAGAAGCTATTAAGGACCATGCTTTTGCTGAGCTAGGTGCTGATAAAGCTGCTATCTTTGAAGCACATTTATTAGTATTAAATGATCCAGAATTAGTGAATCCAGTAAAAGATAAAGTAAATGGCGAAAAAGTAAATGCTGAATTTGCAATGGATGAAGTTGCATCAATGTTTATTTCTATGTTTGAAAACATGGATAACGAATACATGAAAGAACGTGCTGCGGATATTCGCGACGTAACAAAACGTGTTCTTGCACATTTACTAGGAATTAACTTCTCAAACCCTGGTACAATTTCTGAAGAAGTAATCATCATTGCTGAAGATTTAACACCATCTGATACAGCTCAGTTAAACCGTAAGTATGCAAAAGGTTTCACAACTGATATCGGTGGACGTACATCTCACTCTGCAATTATGGCTCGTTCTATGGAAATTCCAGCTGTTGTTGGTACGAAAGTTGTTATGGAGAAAATCCAAAACGGCGATATCGTAATCATTGACGGTTTAGATGGAGAAGTAATTGTAAACCCATCTGAAGAAACTCTTCGTTCTTTTGAAGAAAAGAAAGCGAAATTTGAAGAGCAAAAAGTTGTATGGGCAAAATTAAAAGACCAAGCAACTGTAACAAGTGATGGACATCACGTTGAGCTTGTTGCTAATATCGGAACACCAAATGATGTACAAGGTATTATCGATAATGGCGGAGAAGGCGTTGGTTTATACCGTACAGAATTCTTATACATGGGCCGTGACAATCTTCCAACAGAAGAAGAGCAGTTCGAAGCGTATAAAGCAGTTCTTGAAGGTGTAAAAGAAGATCAACCAGTCGTTGTTCGTACACTTGACATCGGTGGAGATAAAGAACTTCCATACTTACATTTACCAAAAGAAATGAACCCATTCTTAGGATACCGTGCAATTCGCTTATGTCTTGATGAGCAAGATGTGTTCCGTACACAACTTCGTGCATTACTTCGTGCTAGCGTATACGGTAACTTGAAAATTATGTTCCCAATGATTGCAACTCTTGATGAGTTCCGTCAAGCGAAAGCAATCTTATTAGAAGAGAAAGCAAAACTTGTAGAAGCGGGTACAACTGTTTCTGATTCTATTGAAGTTGGTATGATGGTTGAAATTCCAGCTTCAGCAGTATTAGCTGATCAGTTCGCAAAAGAAGTTGATTTCTTCTCTATTGGAACAAATGACTTAATCCAATACACAATGGCTGCAGACCGTATGAACGAACAAGTAGCTTACTTATACCAACCATATAACCCATCTATTTTACGTCTTGTAAAAATGGTTATCGATGCTGCTCATAAAGAGGGCAAATGGGCTGGTATGTGTGGTGAGATGGCGGGAGATTCACTTGCTATCCCATTATTATTAGGATTAGGCTTAGATGAGTTCAGTATGAGTGCAACATCTATCCTTCCTGCAAGAACACAACTAAGCAAGTTGTCAAAAGCAGAAATGGAAACATTAGCAGAAAAAGCATTAACAATGTCAACTGCTGAAGAAGTTGTTGAATTAGTTAAAAGCATATAATAGTAAAAAAACCTGAGTCGATTTGAAATCGGTCTCAGGTTTTTTCTATGAGAAAAGTAAATCTTGTTTTCTTACTATAGAGGATAAGGAACAGAATTAGATAGCGATTGCAACGATATCAGTTGGGCATACACGTAAAATACCAGTAAAAGTATTACGATTTTGATTGTTCTTATCGTCTTTATTGTTATTGTTATCTTTGTCGTTATTATTACGAGCTAAAGCAGAGAAAAGAGCAACGCCGTTAGCGAAACCTTCAAAAATTACATTGTTGAATGTTCCGTTACCTCTAATGCTTAAAAGAGAAAGCTCTGTTCCAACTGAAATGCTAGCAAGTACGTTACATACAGCAGGTCGTTGTGGTCTAACTTCTTCTTTCTCTTTCTCGCGATGGTCGCGATGGTCACACTCTCTTTCACGATGATGACAGTCTCTAAAGTTATCACAGCATCCAAATGATCCAAACATAATCCTCATCACCCCCTTCACACTTATAATCTATGTAAGTTCGGTAGTTAGTGACTGGACAGATAATGGAAATTTTTCTAGGGGATTTTCTCATTTTAAATGACTAGATGGGTATTTAGTATGGAATGATGTTTAAAATAGGGGAAATGTCACAAAAAAATGTAAAGACCACCGAAATGAATGAATTAGGTAGCCTTTACACTTTTTTACTTTTATATAAAACGATGATATATACAGGAAGAGCTAAGAGTAGTGGTGCAATGGATCGTGCAGTATGTTTTTCTGCTTCTAATTGTAACGCTTCTTCTTTAGGGAATTGTAACACTGATATGTTTGCAGCATCGCCAATAAAATATAGCAGTAGTACAGTTACTATGTAACTCAAAAGTGCGATAAAGCTTCCGTATGAACTCAATGAAAATCCCTCTCTTGTTATCTATTTGTTATCATTGTATCACAATTGTAACAAAAATACACGGTTATATTTCAATGCTTTAACAAATTTCGACACAAAACGCCATATTTGTTTATGGTGATAGCGTAAAAATTACAATTTCTCTATGTATAGATGTCGAATAATACATTGTAATATTACGGATGTGTGACAGAATATAAAAAAGCGAAGGTAATGAAATTACCTTCGTTTTTATTATTTCGCCCATTCACTTACTTGTTCTACGCTCATGCGCGGTGCAGGGTGACCTTTTAAAGTTGATTCACCAATTGTAATAAGCATAATTGGTACGTAACGAGATGAAACATTGAATTCTTCCATTAATGCCTGTGGATTGAAGCCACCAATAGCGCAAGTATCCCAGCCAGTTGCTTTAGCAGCAAGCATAAGTTGCATTGCTGCTAAAGCAGCATTTGAAAAGGCAGCATCTCGTGGGTATTGCTCACGAGTATATGCAGATTCAATATTTTTAGCTAAGCGCTCTTTTGCGTCTGCTTTCATAAATCCTTGTTCTACAATTGGACCGTAAACAGGTTCAACATTTTTATATGCCTCTAAATCACCTAAAATAGCGACTACGGCAGAAGCATCAAGAATTTGTTGTTGGTTATAAGCAATTGGGTGTAATCGTTTTTGTACATCTTCGCCTTGGAAAACAAGGAATTTCCAGTGTTGCAAGTTCCAAGCAGAAGGTGCTTGCGCAGCTGCTTTTAAAATTTCATGTAACTCTGTAGATGAAATTTCTTTTTCAGGGTTGAATGCACGTGTAGATGTGCGTTCATATAAAACGTTAAAAAAGTCGTTGTTTGTCATTATATATCCTCCAAATTACATATCAACTTAATATAAAATAAATGTAATATACTCTACTTACATTTTGTAAGTTATTGAATTTAAGAATATAATACCTTTATTTTAATTGTCAAGTTTTAAATAGTAAGGCAGGGCATTCATACAAACGATACAATTCATATAATCATAAACTAAAAAAGGAATTTCCAGAGCAGATAAGCGAAGATAACATTCTCAATTAGCTTGTTAATATGAGTTCCTCACAATTCTTTATAAAATGATTGTGAGGAATTCAGTAAAACAAGATATATGAAGTGAGTGAAGACTAGTGATGAACATACTACATTTTTTATTAGAGAATACTGTTTTCCAAAATGTATTACAAGATCTTCAGTTGAATGTCCTTTATATAGAAGATGGATGTACACATCAACAAACGATAGAAAACGTCCATCCAAAATGTATGTTTATAGCAAATAGTTTTGAAGAAGGAGAAATATTGTTTCATAGAACTAGACCACATATTGTAATTATGTATGTAACAGATTTTGCTCAAATAAAATATATAAAGAATATATATAATTCACAGAGCACATTCATTATCATTTGGGATCAACAGATAGACAATCAGTTTGCAGATTTACTACTGTTAGGAATACGTAATATTGTTATAGCACCAGTAACCCCACAAGTAGTACTAGAGGAAGTGAATAAGAGTTTATATCAGCTTTCTTTAGTGCGACAAGTAAGTTTACAACAAGAATTGCTTCAAACGATGTTTGATTTTCAAAATGATTTATTATTTATAGTAGAAGATGATGAGATTGTTGATTGTAATACGAATTTTTTACAATTCTTCGGACATGATAATTTATTTACGTATCGTGAACAACATTTAGTGTTTGCAGAACATCTTATTAGAGAGAACGGATATTATTCGACGACTCACGATATAACATGGCTGGATGATACTTTATCAAATGGAAGAAGAATTAAAATGTATAATTATGAAGGAGAAGCATTTACTTTTCTATTACGTGCGACACCATTACCAGAAGACTTATCGCGATTTATAGTAAAATGCACAGAGATTACAGAATTAGATGAAATCTATCAAGAGCAAGAAAGATTGGCTATGATAGATTCATTGACAGAAATATATAATCGCTTGAAATTCCAACAAATATTGGAGACAGAGTGGGAGAATGTATTACGTAATGATGAAAAAGTTGCACTTATTTTGTTTGATATAGATAATTTTAAATCAGTAAATGACACATATGGTCATGATTTTGGCGATTTAGCATTAGTACAACTTGCAGATCTTATGAAATCTAAAGTTGAAGCTCAACATGTATTTGCAAGATGGGGAGGAGAGGAATTTATAATATTAGTGACAAATACGGTAGAAAAAGAAGCGTTTCAAGTTGCGGAATCATTGCGATTTTTCATTGAAACAAAGCATTTCTCTGGAATTTCGAAATTAACAGCGAGTTTTGGAGTTGCGTTATATGAGCAAGGGATTACAAGAGAAGAGTTAATGCAAAGAGCGGATATTGCGTTATATGAAGCGAAAAAAAATGGGAAAAATCAAGTATGTATATATAGAAAAGAAAAAATGTGATTTTTCGCAACAAATTGTTGCGATTTTTTTTTATTACTTGATAATAGAATATGGGGGACCATTTTAACCGAGAAGCTCCCACTTCAAGTAAGCTCGCAAGAGAGACTAAGTGGTGGGTAGTTCACATGAAGTAATTACGGAGGAACAATATGATAAAAAAAATAATGGTTATGGCTTCACTGTCTGCTGTAGTTTGCGGCGGAGTATACTATTTTCTCTATCCCGATCCAAAGGAACAAGCAGTATTAACAACAAAGGTAACTCCTGCTATTGAGTCAGATGTACAGGATAATATAGAAGAAGTGCAAAAAATTGATTATGCTAGTATATCTCAAAAGTTAGATCAGTATTTAGTAGGAAAGCAATTTAATGGGACAGTTTTGGTGACAGATAAAGAGCATGTTATATTGAATAAAGGATATGGATATGCTGATGTTCAAAATAAAATAGAAAATACGCCTCAAACAAAATATCGTATCGGTTCTATTACGAAAACAGTTGTTGCTACATCCATTCTACAGTTACAAGAACAAGGGAAGTTAAATATCCAAGATAATGTAAATAAATACATTCCTTCATTTCCAGTAGATAAACACATCACGTTATATCACTTATTAACGCATACATCTGGTTTACCGGAAAGTGGGAAAGGGAAGGTTAATGTAGCTTCACGTATAAATTTAGTAACTTGGATTGGAAGTCAAAAATTAGAGTTTCCACCAGGAACAGGTTGGAAGTATACGGATTATAATTATATGGTGCTCGCTTATATTATAGAAAATATAACGAAAAAGCCTTTAGGAGACTATGTAAAAGAAAATATATTTACAAAGGCCGAGATGCATGAATCAGGTATGGGAAATATGGTGCCTGGAGATAAAAACTTCACGAAGGGGTATGTGAAGAAAGATCAAGAGCTTGTACTAGCACAAAAATTAGGGGTGGACTGGTTATATGGATCGGGTGAGATGTATACGACAGTAGGGGATATGAAAAAATTAGATGAAGCGATTATAAATGGAAAGCTTCTTTCTGAACAAAGTATACAAGCGATGTTTACACCTTCACAAGAAAGAAAATATGCATTTAGCTTTTACATATATCCAGATTATTTCCATAACCATGGTGTACTATCTGGTTGGAACACTTTCAATAATTTTAATAAAGAAAAAGGAACTTTTGTTATTTTATTTTCAAATGTGAAAAATAGTATGGATGATGATTTTAATAAAGAGTTCCGAAAGATGGTAAATGATTTATTAGAACAAAGGGGATGAGAAGATGGAAAATAAAAATTTATCAATAGGTTTCATTGGTATTGGTGTAATGGGAAAAAGTATGGTCAACCATTTAATGCAAAGTGGTTATAAAGTATATGTATATAATAGAACGAAGGAAAAAGCGGATTCTTTAGTGCAAGAGGGTGCGACTTGGTGTGATACACCGAAAGCGTTAGTAAAGCAAGTTGATGTTGTTATGACGATGGTTGGTTATCCTCATGATGTAGAAGAAGTGTACTTTGGGATTGATGGAATTTTAGAACATGCAAATGAAGGTACGATAGCAATTGACTTTACAACATCTACACCAACATTGGCAAAACGTATTAATGAAGTTGCGAAAAGCAAGAATATATATACATTAGATGCACCAGTATCTGGCGGGGACATTGGGGCTAAAGAAGCAAGACTAGCAATTATGGTCGGTGGAGAGAACAGAATATATGATATTTGCTTACCTCTATTTGAAAAACTAGGAACAAATATTCAGTTGCAAGGCCCTGCTGGGAGTGGACAACATACAAAAATGTGCAATCAAATAGCAATTGCTTCTAACATGATAGGAGTATGTGAAGCGGTAGCATATGCGAAAAAGGCTGGACTTAATGCAGATAAAGTATTAGAGAGTATTTCGACAGGAGCAGCAGGTAGCTGGTCATTAAGTAATTTAGCTCCTCGAATGTTAAAAGGAGATTTTGAACCTGGCTTTTATGTAAAGCATTTTATGAAAGATATGAAGATTGCTTTAGATGAAGCTGAAAAATTACAATTACCAGTACCGGGTTTAACCCTAGCGAAGGAATTGTATGAAGAGCTAATCGCAGATGGAAAAGAGAATAGCGGAACACAAGTATTATACAAAAAGTATATAAGGGGGTAAATGGAATGGATCTCCAAAAGTTTGACGAGATGATTGATGCTGTGCAGCGAGCAACTTGTGTACAGATTAATGATAAGCAAAAAGAAGCTTTTAAACAAAAATACGATTTTGGACCAGATTTTGAATATGGAAGAGATGAGAAAGGACATTATGTTATCCGAAGCTCGAAAAAGATGTTAGAGGAAATGGAGTTTTATTTGGCATTGAAATATGATCGGGATGGAATTGTCCTTTATATGCATGCTGAGATTGAAGGGACATGTCATGTATCCGTTAGCTACAGTGAAGATGCACTTCATTTGCAAGAATTGTTTCAATTTCTAGAAGAAAATAAATAAAAAGTCCTCAAATGAGGACTTTTTATTTATTTAGGCAGGCATAATATTTAAGTTGGATAATTTATCCCGCTATTTGTGTGCAGTAAAACTCCCACTGATTAAAGTTTCACTTTATAGGCTGGAAGCGCGGCGGCATCGTTCAATTGGGAATGGAATAACTTGGGCAATGTGATTAGGGCCGAGCTGTTTTGCGCGAGCATGGCGTAGTATATAAAATGCGCACAGAATAGAAACAGGAATAGCACCATATAAACCAAAAAATAAAGCGCTTACACATGATGCAGCAAAACCTAAAACACCAACTTCTAATTCTTCCATAATAGCTCCTAAAATGACAGGAATAGCTCCGCATGTAACTCCTAGTATAAGTGCGATAAGTAAACTCATGATTATCCCCCTCTGTTTGCAATATTCATTTCCTTCTTATTAGTTGTAGTATATCATACACAAAACAGAATTTTCAGAAAAAATTCAAAAAAAGTTCAATAAATGTTCAAAAAATATTCCGGAATGTACTTGATAAAGTGGAATTATGATTCGAGATATTTGATTTGAACAAGCGAAAGGGACAAATCATTTTAGTAAATAAAAAATCAGGCTTACTTCAATGTTATGAAATAAGCCTGTTCCATAGGAGGATGTATATATGTAGAGTGAATAAAAGGTTGGAAAAGGGGTTCCAAGTTCTTTTATTCAACTAGCTACCTTAATAAATTGGAACCCAACCTTCTGTTGTAACAAAAATACGAATAGCTACAACTTGGCGATCATCTTGTAAGGTGAAATAGTGTCTTGCATTTTCAGGCACAGATATAAGATCACCAGGCTCGAGTTCAACGTCAAAGAATCGACCATCTTTTCCTTCAATAGCGAAGATGCCATGACCGCTGACAATAAAGCGAACTTCATCGTCAGTATGATGGTGTTCTTTTTGGAAATTAATTAATAACTCGTCAAGGTTAGGTGTGCTATTTGAAAGTGAAATCACATCATATGCTTTATAACCCCTGCGCTCTGAAACATCAGCAATTTCTTTTGAAAACAACGTTAATATTTCAGCTTTGTTTTCATCTGTTAAGGAGTAATTTTCTTTTAAATGAGTAGGAAGTTTAGAAATATTCCATTTCTCATATAAAACATCTTCTCCTTGTAGAAAGTTTGATACTTCTACTTCATTTTCAATACGAGTATTTTCCTCATGAATACGAATTTGCGCCATTAGAAACGCCTCCTTGAATTGATAATAATTTTATATGAAATTGGAATAAAAACTCATAAGCTTCTAATCTTTTTTTTGCATCAAAGCTATCACGGCCCCATACGGTAATGCCATGGTTTCGAATTAATACTGCTCCTGAATCTCCTTGTATATGCTTTCGGAATTTCTCTCCAAGCGTCGGGATATGAGCATCATTTTCGATAATAGGAATGTTAATCGTTGCACCTTCTTCCCAAATATCAAGAGCTTTAATAATCTCTTGATTTTGAAGGGTGACTGCATCACTATACAAATTTGTGATGACATTGTTATCAGTTGTATGAACATGAAGTACGCACCCGGCGTTCGTATTGTTATAAATATGTGTATGCAATATTGTTTCTGCCGAAGGGCGTAACTCAGTTTCTAAAACGGGAATTCCTTGATGATTTACTAATAAAAAATCATCTGGAGTGGTTTTTGTTTTATCTTTGCCACTTGCTGTAATAAGAAAAGTAAGGGGATCATGACTGACTTTTATAGAAATATTTCCACTCGTTGCTGGAAACCAATTCCGAGTTGTTAATTCTTTTTTAATTTCACTTAAGTCATACCATTGACGAAAAAGTTGTTTCATAATTTCACCTCCAACAAATGTTTTAGTTCAGCTAGAACATCGTGAAATGTTTCAAACGGTGTATAAGCAATACGATTTTCTTCACACTTTGTAATAAGGAAGTCACGGGCGAATACTTTATCTGCTTGTTTTGTTGCTTGTAAATCAGTAATAGAATCTCCAATCACAATATGAAAATCATCTTTAGAGCTTAGTTTACGAATTAATGATGATTTACAGAGACCACAACTATGCTGACATTGCTCGTCACAAGGGTGCGGCCATTTCACTTCAACAAATTCTCCTGAAAAGTCAGTTGCATTACAATAAATTTGTTCTTTAGGGATTATTTCTTGTAAGAGTGGATAGACGAAGAAATCCATTCCACCTGATATAACGTAAAAGGAAATGTTATTTTCATTAATGAATTGTATGAATTCATGAAAACCTGTACGGATTTCAGCAGTTTCTTGTAAAAACTGAATAATATCATCGTGTAGATTAATAGGTATTAATCGAAATAATTGAGAAACACCTTCTTGAATAGAAAGTTCTTGCGATAAAATTTTTTGCTTTATTTCCTCTGCTTCTGGTGGTGCGAATTTTTCCATAATGGACATGATATTATCGTTATTTGTAATCGTACCATCGAAATCACAAAATACTTGAATACTCATAATTTCACCTCATGAGAAGGATTTCCCCATATTTGTAGTGCGCTATGCAAATTTATTTCATCCACTTCATGGAGTGGTTTACCTTGTAAAGTAGCTTCAATTGCAGCACGGAAAGCTTTGCCACCACCTTGAGCTCCATTTGGATGCCCATGAATCCCACCGCCGGCATTAATAACAACATCCTTACCAAAATCTCGTAAAATAAAGGGAACGAAACCAGGATGAATTCCAGCAGATGGAACAGAAAAACTTTTCTTGAAATAGTGGTCTTCCTCAGTTAATGCTGCTGTAATGAGAAGAGCTTCCTCTTTTTCTAATGCAACGTTGCCGTATGGTGATGGGAATAAAGAGAAATCAGCACCAGCGTAACGTAGTAATTTTCCAAGTAGTAATGGAGAAGAGAAACCGTATAGTTTCGATGATGAATATGCGCCACTTACAGCAGGGTGTGCCATAATAGGAATTGGGATTTCATCGTCTTCTACAAGTGCTTGCAGTACATCTAATCCATAAGAAAATACATTAAATAAAAGAATGTCTGCTCCAGCTACCACCGCACGTTTCGCGTTTTCTTTTAAATCATAAGTTCGACCTGTTAAATTTACTGCGTATAAAGTTTTATGCCCGTAAGTTTCGTATACAGATTGTAAAACTTCTTTACCAGATTCAATTCTTTTTATAAGTGGTGTTAATGAGTTTTCGAATAAAATTTCATCATCTTTTACAATATCTACGCCTCCAATTGCCTGATCGCGTAGTTGAGTTTTTAAATATCCAATATTCCGTCCTATCATCCCTTTGAAAATACTCATTAGAAGAGGTCGATCTTGAACTTGTAAAAGGTTTCGGATGCCTTCAATTCCAAATTTTGGTCCAGGGAACTGTTTCTTTAATTCGTCTGAGAATGTTAAATCAATTAGTTTAATTTCTCCATCTAACGAAAGTTTTCCAAATGTTGTTGTCAAAATGGCTGGTAAGTCAGGGCTAAAGTTCAGCGATGGATAATGAATTTTAATGAGTCCACGTGATACTTTTTTGCCAAGGTAAGAGTTAATATGTTCTTGTTCGTCTAACGCTTCAATATGAATGACATTGCCTTTATGTTGTTTTAATTGTTCTTGTAATAAGTGTGGTAAATGAGTCCATGAACCAATTGTTAAACCGATTGCAATTTGTTCTGCTTTCTTTTCTAAGTTGTGAGAATCATCGTGGATTAAATATGTCGCTATAATTCCGCTCATTGTTATACCCTCCTAGTTAAATAAAAAAACCTCTCAGCTAAGGAGAGGTTTTTTTACAACCAGCTCCTTATCTGTCAGCATAATGCTGCGAGAATTAGCACCGTGTCTACAATTGTAGATCGGTTGCCGGGTTTCGTCGGGCTCGTCCCTCCACCTGCTCTTGATAAGAAGTATTTAGAAATGTTTAAATTTTTAAGATAACTGAATTTTGTCAGATATTTTTTATGTTGTCAATGACTTTTTGAAAAAATTTAATTTATCAATTCGATTAATTGCTTCTCGTAATCTATCTTCCGTATGCAAGAGACCAACACGGACATACCCTTCGCCGTGCTCACCAAATCCAACACCAGGAGCAACTGCAACGTGTGCTTTTTCTAGTAAAATGTCAGAAAATTGCTCAGATGTATATCCTTTTGGAACAGGAAGCCATGCAAAGAATGATCCTGTTGGAATGTTTACTTTCCAACCAATTGAGTGACAAGCTGAAATAAGAGCATTTCTCCGAGATTCATAACTATTAACAAGATCTACCACACAAGACTGCGAGCCTAATAGTGCTTCGCGGGCAGCATCTTGAACTGCACCAAAAATACTAACATACATATGATCTTGCAATAGGTTAATAGTTTCGATGACACTTTCATTTCCTACTGCAAAAGCAATACGCCATCCAGCCATATTGAAAGTTTTCGATAAAGTGTAAATCTCAATACCTGTATCTTTAGCTCCGTCTGCTTGCAAGAAACTAACAGGCTTTTGACCATCGAATCCGATAGCACCGTAAGCAAAATCGTGAACAACTAATATATTATGTTTATTAGCAAAATGAATGGTTGCATCAAAAAAATCTTTTGATGCAGTAGCACCGGTAGGGTTATTTGGATAGTTTAAAAACATTAACTTTGCTCGCTCCGCAACAGAGTCATCAATTTTTGTATAATCCGGTAAAAAATTATTTTCTGCAATAAGCGGCATTGTTTCAAATTGTGCTTTTGCTAAAGCAACTCCTGATAAATAATCTGGATAGCCTGGATCTGGAACGAGAATAGTATCACCAGGGTTTGTAAAACAAACTGGTAATTCTACTAATCCAGCCTTTCCGCCAAACAAAATAGCAACTTCAGTTTTTGGATTTACTACTACATCATATTCACGTTGATAGAATGTTGCCACGGCTTCTTTTAAGCTTTCGTGTCCGCGAAATGGCGGATATTTATGATGAATGGTCTTTTCAGCAGCATCTTGTAAAGCTTTAACGATATGCTGCGGTGTTGGTTGATCTGGATTACCTTGACCTAGATTAATAACATCGTGACCAGCTGCAACGAATTTGTTAACTTTTGCAACAAGTGAAGCGAAAAATTGTGTTGGCAATGATGTTACTATCTCAGAAGGTTGAAATAATTTCATACTTTCCACCTCTTTTGAAAGTTGTTACAATTCTAGTGACAAATGATATAATCTTTCCAGTATTTTGTAAAGAAAAAAATGAGAATGGGGCTGAAAAAATGAAAGTCGCATGTATTCAAATGGATATTGTCTTTGGAGATGTAGAAAAAAATATTGAGAACGCTAAAAAAAAAATAAGTGAAGCGATGAAAGAAAGACCAGATGTTATCGTCTTACCAGAACTATGGACAACAGGATATGATTTAACGAGASTTTCTGAAATTGCAGATACGGATGGATTAGAAACGAAAGAAAAGTTGAAAGAATGGTCGAAGCAATATGGTGTACATATTGTTGGTGGTTCCATAGCAAAGCAAACAGAGCAAGGGGTTACAAATACAATGTATGTTGTAAACAATGAAGGGAATCTAGTCAATGAATATAGTAAAGTACATTTATTTCAGCTGATGGATGAACATAAATATTTAGTTGCTGGTAATGAAACAGGTGAATTTAAGTTAGATGATGTAGAGTGTGCTGGTACAATTTGTTATGATATTCGTTTTCCAGAGTGGATGCGCGTTCATACTGCTAAAGGTGCAAAAGTTTTATTTGTTGTAGCAGAATGGCCATTAGTACGTTTAGCACATTGGCGTTTGCTTTTACAGGCGAGAGCAGTTGAAAATCAGTGTTATGTTGTTGCGTGCAATAGAGCAGGAAAGGATCCGAATAATGAGTTTGCAGGTCATTCTCTAATTGTGGATCCTTGGGGTGAAGTTGTGGTAGAGGCAAATGAAGAGGAATCAATTTTATTTGGAGAACTTAAATTCGAGAAAATTAAAGAGGTACGTAAAGGAATTCCAGTTTTTGCAGATCGTCGTCCAGAATTATACAAATAAAATGTTGACAAGTGATTTTTATTCTTGGTATAGTCTTCATCATAAAGTTAAAAATTCTAAAAATTATAAAACTCTTATCAAGAGCAGGTGGAGGGATTTGGCCCGATGAAGCCCAGCAACCGACCGTAATACCATTGTGAAATGGGGCGTTTATGACGCCAAAAGGCACGGTGCTAATTCCAGCAGAAAGTAAACTTTCTGGCAGATAAGAGGGGAGAAGATAAACTTCAAACCTCTTTCTTTGTGGAAAGGGGTTTTTCTATTTTAGAAAAACCTCTGAATGAAAAGGAGGAGAAGACGATGGGATATTATTCATTAACTGAAACAACAGCTATACAATATGCGAAAGAACACGGTTATTTTGAAAAGAAAGCAAATGTAGTTTGTCATGAAATTGGAGATGGAAATTTAAATTACGTGTTCAAATTAGATGATGGAGAGAAGTCTATTATAATAAAACAAGCACTGCCATATGCGAAAGTAGTTGGTGAGAGCTGGCCACTGTCTATAAAAAGAGCGACGATTGAAAGTAAAGCATTACAAATTTTTGCGAAGTATGTGCCAGATTATGTTCCAGTAGTGTACAGTCATGATGAAGAGTTAGCAGTTACAGTAATAGAAGACTTATCAAGACTAACAATTACAAGAAAAGGATTAATAGATGGAGAAGGATATCCACTTTTATCCCAGCATATCGGTCGTTTTCTAGCACATGTTTTGTTTTATACTTCAGATTTCGGTTTACAGTCAGAAGAGAAAAGGGTATTAGAAGGTACATTTGTAAATCCAGACCTTAGTAAAATTACAGAAGATTTAGTTTTTACGGATCCATTTGGACATTATGATACGAATGATTATGAGTCAGATTTACAGTCAGTGATTGATGAACTTTGGAGTGACAAAACTTTAAAACTAAAAGTAGCACAATATAAATATAAGTTTTTAACGAGAAAAGAAGCGCTTATTCATGGTGATTTACATACTGGTAGTATTTTTTCATCACCTTCTGAAACGAAAGTGATTGATCCAGAATTTGCAACGTACGGTCCATTTGGATTTGATATCGGTCAATTTATTGCAAATCTATTATTAAATGCTGTATCTAGAGAAGAAGAAAAGAGAAGTGTACTATTTTTCCATATAGAAAAGACATGGAGTTATTTTGTAGAAAACTTTACGAAGTTATGGATTGGAGAAGGTGTAGAAGCATATACGAAAGAAAAACAATGGTTACCAATTATTTTGCAAAATATCTTTACTGATGCCGTCGGATTTGCCGGATGTGAACTGATTCGTAGAACAATTGGTTTAGCTCATGTAGCGGATTTAGATGGGATAGCAAATAAAGAAAATAGAATTCAAGCTAAAAAACAAGCGTTATCCTTAGGTAGAGAACTAATAAAATATGAAGCCAAGTGTGCTGATATTCAACTGTTTCGAACATTATTTCAACAGACAGTTGGAGGCGTAAAAGCATGAGTACAATTATTACTATTCCGAGATCTGTAAGTTGGAAAGGCGATGCAATTGCAGTATTAAATCAAACAAAGTTGCCGCATGTCACTGAATACAAAACATTAACGAATATTGAAGAGGTATGGAAAAGTATCATTATGTTAGAAGTACGAGGAGCGCCTGCAATTGGAATTGTAGCTGCGTTTGGTTTGGCGCTTGCGGCGAAGAAATACGATGCTATAAATATCTATGAGTTTCAGAAGAAGTTTAATAGAGATTGTAACTATTTAGGAACATCACGCCCGACAGCAGTCAATTTATTTTGGGCAATCGATCGTATGAGAGAATCTATTCGAGAGATTACTACAATAAAAGAAGCTCAAAAAATATTAGAAGAAGAAGCGCTTCATATTCAGCAAGAGGATGAAATGGTGTGCCGAAGTATTGGAGAACATGCTTTAACATGTTTTAAAGGCGGTGATAAAATTTTAACAATTTGTAACGCTGGAAGTATTGCAACTGCTAGATATGGAACAGCATTAGCCCCATTTTATATTGGGAAAGAGAAGGGTGTGCGTTTACATGCGTATGCGTGTGAAACGAGGCCGGTTTTACAAGGTGGTCGTTTAACGACATGGGAATTGAAACAAGCAGACATTGATGTAACGCTTATTACGGATAATACTGCAGCACATGCAATTCGAACGAAAGAAATTAATGCGATTATCGTAGGGGCAGATCGAATCGTTGAAAACGGTGATACTGCTAATAAAATAGGAACATTAAATTTAGCTATATTAGCAAAGTATTTCGGTATCCCATTTTACGTTGCAGCACCGTTATCTACATTTGATACTACGAAACAAACAGGTGCTGAAATTGTCATTGAAGAAAGAGATGAAACAGAAGTTACGAAAATTTTTGGGAAACAAGTGGCGCCACTTGGAACGCCTGTATTTAACCCTGCATTTGATGTAACACCGCATGAATTAATTACGGGGATTATTACTGAGAAAGGTATTTTACGTGGAGATTATAAGCAAAAAATTACATTATTATTTGAAAAAACAGGCTAATCACAAATAGCTTGTTTTTTTATGCCTAAGATTCTCTTTTCCTCTTATTTATGTAATGAAGGGAGGAGAGAAAGATGGAAGAGTGGATCAGGATGATAGGTAATGTGGGATTTCCGATTGTTGTAACGCTATATTTACTACATCGCATTGAAAGTAAATTAGACGGAGTGATTGTTGCAATTGAGAAACTCCCTAAACAATTACTAAAGTAGGAAGATCCTCGCGATAGAAAGTAAAATAAAGTTTGCTCTTCGTGAGCAAACTTTATTTTTTATTGAGCAGTATATCCACCATCGATAACAACAGCTTGACCAGTTATGCCTTTTGCTTTTTCACTCGCTAAAAACATAGCATAATCTGCAATTTCTTGTACTTGTAATAAGCGCTTTTGTGGTACAAGTGGATAAATAACATCCTCTAAAACATTTTCAAGTGGTACATTTCGTGTAGTAGCTAAATCCTCTAGTTGATTACGTACAAGAGGGGTATCGACATAACCAGGACAAAGGGCATTTACAGTAATACCATGGGTAGCACCTTCTAAAGCGGCAACTTTTGTTAATCCAATTACGCCATGTTTTGCGCTATTGTAGGCAGCTTTTCCAGCGAATCCGACAAGGCCGTTAATAGAAGCGACGTTAATAATACGGCCGTATTTTTGTTTTTTCATAATAGGAAAAGCATGTTTGATGGCGATAAATGGAGCGATTTGCATAATTTTAATAAGAAGCTCGAATTTATCAGTTGGAAAATCTTCAATCGGTGAAACATGTTGCATTCCTGCGTTGTTAATTAATACATCTAATGAACCGAAATGACTAACGGTTTGAGAAATTGCTACTGCAATTTCTTCTTCAGCTGTAACGTCACATTTTAAACCGATAGCTTGATAGCCTTCTTTTTGTAATTGTTCAGCAGCTTCTTTCGCACGTTCTTCAAGACGATCACTAATGACAACTTTTGCACCTTCTTTTGCAAATGTGTTTCCCATTTCATAACCAATACCACTTGCAGCACCTGTTAAAAAGACAACTCGATTTGTAACCATGATGAAAAACACTCCTTCATAATAAAAGTTCTCTTATTGCTCTATTTAGAGAGGCGATAATAAAATCCCTGCAAACATTTGGAAAAATATTGCTAGCTATCTTGTTTTGCAAAGTAGCGTTTGCTATACTATTTTGTAAGCAAGATACTTACGCTTAGCTATCTTGTAAAACAAGATAGCAGGAGGATTTCAATTATGTCGACAAGTCAAATGCTGAAAGGGATTTTAGAAGGATGCTTACTTGCTATTATTTCTGAAGGTGAAATATACGGTTACGAAATGAGTGAAAAGCTAGCAAAGTATGGTTTTACAATGGCGAGTGAGGGAAGTATTTATCCGTTATTAATACGAATGCAAAAGGAAGGATTAATCACAAGTGTAATGAAGGAATCTCCATCTGGCCCGAAACGGAAGTATTATACGTTAACAGAAAAGGGAGAAGATGAACTAGATGAATTTATGGGTCGCTGGGAAGCGATGCAAAGTAGTGTAGAACGTCTACTTGAAGGGAAGGGGAGAAGAAAATAATGCTATCAAGTGAAGCGCGAAATTTTTTATTAGATATGAGATTATTTTTGACAGCAAAGAGTGTGAAAGAAAGCGATATTGAAAGGTTTTTAGAAGATGCAGAGTTGCATTTAATAGAAGGTGAGAGTGACGGAAAAAGTGTAGAAGAAATTTTCGGAAGTTCACCGAAAGAATATGCCAATGAACTTGTAAAAGTGATGGAAAGAGATAGACAGGAAACGTGGAAGCAAATTGGGTTTACGGTTATGAATATCGTTTCGTTTTGGATTATTGCTTCTATTTTAATAGTTAATAATGGGATTTTACAGATTTCGCTTATTCAATGTATTGGCTATAGTTTTACATTGATTGTAGCTGTAATGGGTCCTAATTTTCTACTTCGTAAAATGACCTTTGTAACAAGCTTTACAAAAACATGGTTTTCAATGTGGTTTTTAGTCATGATAGCGCCAATGTTTTTATTAGGAGCGGTTACGATATTGGATGTGTTATATCCTACAAAGATGGTTACATTCACTCAAGTGCAAAGTTATATATTAGGTGGTGGGATTTTTATTATCACAGTAGCGATAAATATGTATTTTGAAGGATGGTTTAAAAACTTATATTTAATCATTCCGCTTTCTATTATGTTAGTGTTTAAAACATTTACATCAGAAGATCTCGTGCCAATGTTATTTCAAATTATATGTTTATACGGAAGTTTGTTTATTTTAATTTTCCTTGAAATTATGATGAAGACGAATAGAAGAGAAACGGTTAAATAAGGGAGGGATAAAAGTGTTATCGAATGAAGCACAAAAATTTTTAGATGATACCCAAGGGTATTTACGAACGAGGGGCATTAGAGAAGCGGATATTATTTCTTTTATAGAAGATGCGGAAGTTCATTTAGTAGAAGGAGAAAAAAGAGGGAAGAGTGTAAATGATATATTCGGTCATGATCCAAAGGAATATGCTAATCAACTTGCGAAAGAGATGGAAGTAGATAAAACAGGGAATTATAACTTATTGCTTTACTTTATTATAAATTTATTAGCATTCACGATGATGAAGAGTGTATTCTTTAGTGAAGCCGACCATCGCTTGTCTTATTCTTTAATTGAATTAATTGGATATCCAATTATGATTTTTGTAGGGATTAGTGTATTAATATGGGGGATGAGAACAGCGGTCTTTAAACGTAAAAGAACTGAATTTTTAATTATGTATATAACTGGTGCAATATGGTTTTTATCAATTTTTAGTATTGCATTATTAAATGAATTTTATGGTACAACATTTATTAAATTTACTGCAACAGAAAGCTTCACTCTTGTTGGCGTAGTAGTTATTTTTGCAGCTATTGTAAATATTAAAGTTGGTGGTTGGTTTACTTTGTCTTATTTACTAGTTCCAATTGCATTAGAATTTGTATTTGTAACGATAGATTTATCAAACATTATTGGAATGTATGTACAACAAGTAATTCTTTTCATTGTTATTTATATGCTTCTAAAAATTCATACGAAATTAGAAAAAAGAGAAGTATACGAATAAAAAAGAGGAATAGTTATGTATATGGAGTAGTAGTTTTCTAAGGTTAACTATACCGCTTTCGCAAAAAGAATACATGATGAATATTTTAATACTTTATTAGATGACACATCAGGATATGTTTTGTTCTTCGGCTTAATAGGAAAAGGGCTGCTCTGGATATGCAAAAATTATTTCCAAAGAAATATTATATAGGGATTTTTAGAGGAATTACATTTACGTTTAGTTGGATATTTGCATTCTTTGCAGCCGAAATTTGGTTTGTTGATTTGAATAGATTATTTTAAACAGTAACAAGATCGTTACTGTTTTTTTCTTTGTAATAAAGAGCTTTGTAAAGAGAGCGCTTTTTGTTCATTTGTTAATAATGAATTGATGTGAACGTTATTAGGGCTAGGGACTATAGGGTACATAAGGTTCGATGGTGAATGGTGATGTTCAGAACCGGTTGGAGAGTGGGGATCTGCGTGCGTAAGTTTTCCATGAATTCGTCTTGTAAATAAAATATGACCAATTTCGTGAGCGAGGGTGTATATATTTTTCATTGGAGCAGCTGAGTTTGTTAAAACGATGTAACCAGTAAGTTGCTGTTGTTTCGCTAAAGAGTAAGCGCAAGCGATTACTGCGGTTTCTTTGAAATAATCACTGCCAATATAACAAATATAAAGGTCACATTCAGGAGCTTCGTTAACACAAGTTTGAAAAAAGGATGATAATTTTTCCTGACTTTGAATGGAGTTTTTATAACTAATTTCCCGATTAGAAAAACGGAAAAGTTCGTTTAGTACAATTACTTCTTTAATTTGAAATGTAATGGGATGCCAAATTGATTCTGCAACTGCTAAATCTTTTGCAATACGGTCGTCAGAAATATCGGCGCCTGGAGTAATGCAAACACATATATTAACGTATGAATTCATAAGGAACACCTCAAATGAAAAAATTCTTTCTATAATATATGTGGGGGAAAGGTCCTATGTATGGATAAACGCCTTGTTTATTACACGAATATATAGACTATAAGTCGAAAAAATTTCATAGTTCTATAACGTAGTATGGTCTGCTTTTTGATATAGTAAAGAAAAGGGGGAGAATATATGTATACATTAAAAATCGTTTCAGACAGAGAAGCTCTGTATCAATTTGCGAGCTATGTAAGAGTTGTACAAGGGGTTGAAGATGTATATGTAGAGGTGGGAGAACCTTTATATGAACATCCATTAATGAAGTTTTATGTACATATTACAATTGAAGAAACATATGATCAGCATAAAGCATTGCAAGAAATAGCTAGGTTAGTAGAATTAGGGCGTTTTACATATGTCCATTATCATAATGAGGAAATTGAAGAAGCTTTTGAAGTTGTAAAATACGAAAGCTTTAAGAAATAACGGTAAAAAAAGGAAGCGGAAGCTTCCTTTTTTATTGAAAATTACAGCAACAAAAGAAAGAGAATTTTGTTATGATAAGGAAGGGTGAGGAAAGGGGAGTTTACATATTGGGGTATATTGAAGAGTTACGCAAAGTAGTTGGTACAAGACCACTTATTTTAGTAGGATCAGCAATTATTATATTAAATGATAATCAAGAAGTATTGCTTCAATATCGTTCAGATACATATGATTGGGGCGTACCTGGTGGGGCAATGGAACTGGGAGAAACGACAGAAGAAACTGCTCGTAGAGAATTATTCGAGGAGACGGGACTAAACGCGAAAATTATGCAATTTCTTGGCGTTCTTTCAGGAAAGGAAGTTTATTTCCGTTATCCAAATGGAGATGAAATTTTTAATGTGATTCATCTGTATCAGGCACATCATGTAAGCGGAGAATTAAAGCTCGATCATGAAGGGTTAGAACTTCAATATTTTCCAGTAGATAAGTTACCAAAATTGAATGAAACGACAGAGAAGATATTACAAAAATTCTTATACGCATTGACAGAATAGAAGGTTAATTCCTTCTATTTTTATTATATTAAATATTTTGATTTTTTGGTATGTTTATAGTATGATAATTTTAGACATACAACTTATGGAATTTCACCTAAAAACTTACTAGGGTACATAAGAGAGGGGCAAGTACAAAATGCATGATGTTGTCATTACAGCTGCAGTTCGTTCACCAATTGGAACTTTCGGAGGAGCACTAAAAAATATAACACCAGTAGAATTAGCTGTTCCTGTACTTCAGGAAGCTGTAAAAAGAGGCGGAGTAGAGCCACATGAAGTTGATGAAGTAATTTTAGGTCATTGTATTCAAAGAACTGATGAAGCAAATACGGCAAGAACAGCTGCATTAGCGGCAGGATTTCCTGACACAGTTACTGGTTATACAATTCAACGTCAATGTTCTTCAGGTATGCAAGCAATTATGTCTGCTGCAATGCAAATCCAATTAGGTGTAAGTGATATTGTTGTTGCAGGTGGAGTAGAAGCAATGAGCTCGAGCCCTTATGCATTAAAACAACACCGCTGGGGACAACGTCTACAGCACGGAGAAATTCGTGATACGGTGTGGGAAGTTTTAGAAGATCCGATTCACCATATTATGATGGGTGAAACAGCGGAAAATTTAGTTGAACAATATGAAATTACAAGAGAGGAACAAGATGAAGTTGCGCTTCGTAGTCATACATTAGCGTTGCAAGCGATGGAGTCTGGATACTTTGACGATCAAATTGTTCCTATTACAATAAAAGAACGTAGAAAAGAAGTTGTATTTGCGAAGGATGAACATCCACGTGCAGATATTACAGCGGAAAAATTAGCAGGATTAAAACCAGCTTTCCGTAAAGACGGATCAGTAACTGCAGGGAATTCATCTGGTCTTAATGACGGAAGTGCAGTTCTAGTATTAATGAGCGAAGAAAAAGCAAAAGAAAAGGGCTTACAACCGTTAGCTCGAATTGTTGGATACTCAGTAGCGGGTGTAGATCCGAAAATTATGGGTATTGGACCAGCACCAGCAATTCGTAAAGGATTAGAAAAAGTAGATTGGTCATTAGAAGATGCAGATTTACTTGAAATTAATGAAGCTTTCGCTGCACAATATTTAGCTGTAGAGAAAGAGTTAGGGTTAGACCGTGAGAAAGTGAATGTAAACGGTAGTGGTGTAGGACTTGGACATCCAATTGGTTGTACAGGAGCTCGTATTACTGTAAGTTTAATTCACGAATTAAAAAGACGTGGATTAGAGAAAGGTATTGCCTCTCTATGCGTTGGAGGCGGTATTGGAGTAGCTTTATTTATAGAAGCATTATAAAAAAGAGGCAGCTATTGCTGCCTCTTTTTTTATGACTCAAATAAGTGATGAAATAATCGATCGCGATTTTCAAAGAAAAGTTTCGTCGTTTGGTAATGCTCCGTTTCTTCTAATGTCGATTCGTGAATCCCTTCTTGAGTTAAAGAGTATATAGTAGATTCAGGATAAGCCATTAAAATGGGAGAATGCGTCGCGATAACAAATTGTGAACCTTGTTCAGCTAGCTCGTGCATGCGAATGAGCATTGAAAGTTGCCTCATCGGTGATAATGCTGCCTCAGGCTCATCTAAAATATATAAACCTTGTCCTGAAAAGCGGTTCATAAATAATGAGAAGAATGATTCGCCGTGTGATTGTTTGTGTAATGAGATACCACCATATGAGTCAATAACTGGATTTCCACGTGCTTCTGGATCAGCATCCATTTCATCAATATAAGAAGCGACGTTATAAAATGATTCAGCACGAAGAAAGAAGCCGTCGTTTGGTGTATTGAAACTTTTTGAAATTCGAAGATATTCATGTAAAGATGAATGTGAATCGTTGGTGCTAAAACGGAAATTCTTCGTTCCACCTTCTGCATTAAAACCTAAAGCAACTGCAATCGCTTCGAGTAATGTTGATTTCCCCGTTCCGTTTTCTCCAATAATGAATGTTACATTCGGATGGAAAAGGAGTGATTGTAATGTTCGTATAGCCGGTAAGCAGTATGGATATGCGGAAAAGCTAGGGATATTTTCTTTTTTTAATGTGACACTTTTTAAAAAGGGTACGTCAATCAATATATAAACCTCAATTCATAACGGATTTTGTTTCTAAAAAAGCAGCGAATACAAGTGTAAGATAGCTTGCTAATAATTAGTGGGGGTTTTGTTCATCTCCCACTGATTATTAGCCTTCACCAATCGGGCGTCTACGGGCAGCACGACTCCCACCTAACTTTTTTGTTCTAGCCAAATTTTGAGGTGGGAGTCTTATTGCCCGCAAATAGCGGGATAAAGTTGTATATTGAAGTGTACCAAAACCAAGGGCTTCCCAACTGAAAGAAATTCTCTTCCATATAAAAATGAAAAGAACACTTATAAAGCCAACGAGAGCAGGCATATATTTTATAATTTTTAAGTGCTTCCATAGAAAGAAGCCGATGTATGTACTTAAAAACAAGATAAACAGAACAAGAAAAAAGACTAGTGTTAACGACACAGGAACTCCTCCTTATTTTCTGAATATTTCATGTGGATTATAACATTTAAACTATCATATTCCAATGTGAAAATAAATATTGCATAGAGATTGTTCATATCGTTATGATAATATGTATTCTATTGGAAATATGAAAAGGAGTTTAAATATGCCGTTTACATTTGCACATCCAGCAGCTGTTCTCCCTTTTGCTAAGAAACATTCTAGTTATATTTCGGTGACGGCTCTTATATTAGGTAGTATGGCACCTGATTTTGAATATTTTTTATATTTTAGGCCATACGGTATTATTGGCCATACATGGGCTGGTTTCTTCTATTTGAATTTACCACTCGTTTTTTTATTAGCATATGCATATCATCGTATTTTAAAAGGACCGTTTATAACACATTTACCTAAGCCTTTTGCTAGTTACTATAAATATGTAGTAGATGCGAAGTGGGGGCTGTATACTTGGAAGAATTTTTTTGTATTTTGCTATTCTGCTTTATTCGGTATGGTGACTCATGTCGTTTGGGATGCTTTTACTCATAAGACAGGCTATTTTGTTATGGAAATGCCGCTGTTACAGCAAGAAGTATATAGTATTCCAATTTATAAATTTTTACAGCATGGGAGTACATGTTTTGGTCTACTATTACTAATATAGTACTATGGAAATATAGGAGGGAAACTGATCAAGATACTAGTTTAACTGCGGAAAAAAAGAAATATTGGGCTTCATCTATCGTTGTGGCGGCCATTATATTTATCGTTCACGCGTTATTAGACCCCTATTTTCATATTTTCCAAATAGGAGGTATAATAGTATCTGGACTGACAAGTTCGTTTTGTGGACTTCTTATTGTTTCTATAGTTTACAAATCAAGGGACTAATTTATATTAATGAATGATAGTGTTAGGAGAAATTAAATGATGAAAGCATGGAAAAGTATTTTTGTTTTATGCAGTTTTCTTCTTATGTTAAGTGGTTGCTTCCAGCAAGAAGAAAAGAAGGCAGAACCTAAAAAGAAAGAATCTATTCCAGAAACAAAAGAGTATGGTGGGCGTGAGCTTAAAAAAGTAGGACAAAAAGTGAAAGAAAAAGGGTGGGGGACATTTGAATTAGAACAGATTCATTCTGTGAATCAGACATTTGAAGTAGCCCCAATGAAAATTCACGTACAAGATGTTAAAGTTATCTCATTATCACAAATGAGCAAAGAGGCAAAAAATACATTGAAAGTGTATACTGCATTAACTCCTGAAGAAGTAAAGCGTAGATTGGGAGATAAAGTGAGTCAAGAAGATGCTGAATTATATGCATCGTTAAGTGGAACAGAGATTAGCGATACGATTCGGTATGTTGAAATTACATATAAGGTAGAGAATAGTGGAGATAAGAACATGCAATTTTTCTCTATGAATGATGTTGCTATAAATGACAAACAACATTTTAATGTAGCGACTCAAAACTTTTTATATGATGAAGATACGCTCGTTGGTACAAAGAGTGTTTCAAGGGAAGATTATAGGCCTGGTGAGACACGAGAAGGAATTATCGGTTTAATACTTGATGATGGAAAAGAAAAAGTAAAGGATATTAAGTTTACGACAGATGATTTAGCAGCAGGAGACACAAATGAAGCTGTTAAAGAACCGCAAACTTTTAATATTTCACTCTCTAAATAAAGTGTCTTTATAATAATTTAAGTAAAAACAGTCAGCATAAAAAGTGAAGTGCACCCCAATTGTTAGACACGGTCTAACAATTGGAGGTGCATTTTTTATGGCTAAATTTTCTTCAAAAGAAAAAATCCAAGCGGTGAAACGATATTTAGATGGTTCAGAAAGTGGAGAAACAATTGCTAAATCTATAGGAGTTACTCCTGTTTTACTTCGCGAGTGGATTAGACGATATGAATATTCAGGTGAAAAGGCCTTTGAAAAGCGCTATACATTCTACTCAGCTCAGTATAAACTACTAG